>CAZGQD010000019.1:0-26809 GCA_964527395.1 uncultured Methanosarcinales archaeon | reverse complement strand
AATTCTTAAGTCAAAACTGCTGAATTTTGAGAAGAGTATTTTAGCGAATGGCTCAAATAAATAAAAGCTAAGTCTAATAATTAAGTAAGAAGTGATTTTGGATATATAAATGCTTGTTTTTATGGAACTATGTTCTAGAACTAATTTTTTAGAACTTTATGTTTTAGTTTGAGAGTTATTTTTTAGAATTTTAATATATCGCCAACTTTAACTTTGTTTTTACTTTCTGTTATTCCTAACTCTATGCAAAATTGGCCTTTATTTTTGGCTTTGAATAGTGTGAAAGGTTTGAATTCTTTGTTTATTTCTAACACTTGCTTGTTTTTGTCTAGGACGATGATCTCTAAAGGATAAAATACGAAAAAGTTGTGAAGTGAGATTGTTCTTTTAGTTTTGAAGTGCATGATTAGATTCTGTTTGTTGTTTTTGCTTTTAAACATCAAACCTAGGGCCTGAGAACAGAATGATTTTGCTTGGATTTCATGTTTTGAGACAATTTTGTTTGTTGTTAGGTTTTTGATCATTACGTTAGATTGGATTAAGAAGCTTAAGAAACTTTTGGTGTCTTTGGTTTTTGAATAAGTGTGAGATGTAAAATTAAAAAAATACTTTGTTGTTTTACTCTACCAAAATTCCCGGTCTGCCTGGCATTGCTGCTTTAGATTTATTATGATCACTACTACTAGCCCTAATAACTTCAATATCATAATCAAACTCAGATTGTAAGAATTTAACTGCACTCATGAGTGTGTTGAATTCAGTGTTTGAATCTGTGATTGTTTCAGGAATCTTGCTAGGATCTTTAATTAAGCTTGGAAGTAATTTGGTGACTTCTTTAGCGTTTTGCTTAAGTTCAGGGTTGGATAGTAGCTTTGGTATTATCTGGCCAATGTTTCTTGTAACTTTTAGTTGCTCTTGGATCTCCTTAAATGCAGTGTAGAGCCAATCCCTTGCTATGAAAAGCTGGAACTTTTTTGGTTTTTCTAACTTTGCTAGTTTAATCACATTTCTCATACTTGAAATTGTGTTTTTGATTAGTTCTTCACTTTGGTTTAGAGATTCGTCAACTTTGCTTGCTGTTGGCCACTCCTCTTTTGAGATAAAAGAGGTTTTTTCTAGGCTTTGCCAGACTTCTTCACAAAAGTGTGGTGTGAAAGGTGTTAATAGCTTTAGTTGTGTTTCAATGAAAAGGTTGATTGTATCTTTGTTGAAATCTTTGTTTGTTCTTCTTGCATACCATTTTAAGTATCTGTTTAAGTCCATCAGACTTGCCTTTACAGCTGATTTAAAAAGCATATTCTCTAAGCTGTTTGTAGCAGTTTTTATGCATTTATTTATAGCGTTCTCAAACCAGAGGTCGATATCTTCCTTATTTGTTCTGTTGCTTTCTTTGTTGTAGTGAGTTTTAGCAAATTCGCTTAGTTCTGTTAGCTTTTGTTTTGCTGTTTCTAAGAAATTCATGTCATAATTAGCATCATCTACACCTTCACCAGCGTTTGCAGAAGTTAATCTAATAATATCTGCACCGAATTTTTGGTTAAGTTCTCTAATTGTGAAGAAATTACCCTTAGATTTAGACATCTTTTCATTATTAATCATGATTCTTCCATTTAGGACGTATTTTTTTGGCCAGAATTTCTTTGGGAAGATTGCTGTGTGGTTGAAAAGAGTGAAAGCTAAGTGGTTTTGTATTAGGTCTTTTGCTGAGTTTCTAAAGTCAAATGGATACCAATAGTTGAACTCGTTTCGCATTTTTGTGATTAATTCTTTGCTTATTTTTGTTTGATTTGCTACATCTGCTAAGTTACCTTCATCTAAGAAAATGTAGTCGAAGAATTGGTCGTTTAGTAGCTTTGGATCTATTGTGTTGCTGTTTCCTTCTTTGTTTTCTATTTGTTTTTCTGTTTGATTGTTAAGATATTTAGCAATAGTTACGTATGCCATTTGCATTGTTGAGTCTGACAAAGATTCAATTAGCCACTTTTTGTCCCAAGGCAATTTTGTTCCTAAACCAAACTCTCTTGTACAAGCCCAATGATTAAGCCAGTCTAGAACATAATCAAATTGTTTTCTTACTTTGTTCGGGAATAATTGCATGTCGTTTAGGCATTTGTGAGTGATCTCTTTCCAATTTGGATCGTTGTATTCTAAGAACCATTGGTCGCTTACTACCTTAATTATGCACTCAGTTAGGCAACGGCAGACTACTTTACCTGTAGCCTCCCAAAACATTATTGCATTATTTCCTCTTGTTAAATCGAATTTAAGTTGTTCTTGGCACTTTGGAACCGTCATACCTGCATATTTTTTGCAGTTTTTCTTCATAATTCCTTTTCTGAAGACCCTTTTGTTCAATTCGTCCTTTGCCTTCTTGATTTTGTCTTTTTGATCTGCAGAGATGATTTTGAATTCGTTTCCGATATCGTCACCTAAATCGTCTCCCATGCCTTCAATATCAATTATTGAGATTGGCTTTAGTTTGTCTATGACTTCTTTGTCTAGATTGTATTTTTGGATCAGTTCTTGGCTTTTTTGGAGTTTTCTTATCTCAAACAAATCCACTGGATCTTCTAAAGCAGAATAAACTATTCCTGAACCTACATTTGCATCAATAAAATCTGCTGGGACTATGTATAATGGATAATCTACCAATGGACCTTGTACCCATTTGCCCATCAATTCTGTTGAATTTATTGTTTTGATTATTTTTGCATCAGGGTCGTGTTGGTCTTTAATCTTTTTCATGGCTTCTTTTCCAACAACCCATTTCTCGTCTTTAACTTGAACTACTTGATATTCTGCGTTCGGGTCAATCCAAAGGTTTGTTTGCCCAAGTAAAGCGTCTGGACGTGTTGTACCAGTCATAAGAATAAGATCTGAATCTTGAAGTTTGAATTTGATCCAAATGAAGTCTTTTGGCGTTTCACCTTCTCCTTCGCTTCTTCCATGGTCACCAATTGGCATCATATCTTTAGGACACCAAACTACAGGGTGTTTACCTTTTTTTACATAGCCTTTTTCTTTTAACTTGTTAAATTGCCATGTGACGAATTTGTCGTAACTTGGGTTTAAGTTAGTAGTTTTGAACATGTACCTTTTGTCGATTGTGAAGCCTAACTCTGTTAAGTCTCTTTTTGTTTGGATTGGGAAGTATTCGCACCAATATTTTGGATCTTGGAATTTGCTTATTTCTTCTTCAGGAATGCCCATCTTTTTTAGGGTTTTGATTTGTGTAGGTTCACCCTCTAGCACTCTTTTTGCAGCAGCAACAATAGGGGTTCCAGTGCAGTGAAAAGCGAATTTGAATAGAACGTTATGGCCTTGCATTCGTTTGAATCTGGCAGTCATTTCTGGAGCCATATATGTGAAAAGGTGACCTAAGTGTAGAAGACCACTCATATAAGGGTAAGGAGTAGTAATAAAATACTTTTTTTGGGTTAGGTCAGTGACTTCAACTTGGAAAGTTTTAGTGTCTTTCCAGTTTTTTTGCCATTTTTCTTGAATTTTGTGCCAGTCTAGTGCCATAGTGGCTTTGGTGGAGTTATTATTTATATAAATTCTTTGGGTGGATTGGGAGATTGTTTAGACAGTGTATGTTTTTTGAGAATATAAATGTTTATATTTGGTTTTATGCTGTATGTTTGTTATAAATTGATTAATTTGATGATTTGAGGAATATAAAATGGAAAGAATGATTAATGCAGGATTGTTAGGATTATTGGTTGGGTGTACTGGAGACAAAGTAGGAGATTCTGGAAAAGTTGTTGGTGGTCAGCCTGAGAATAGTACAATTACAAATGTAGGGACAGGCAGTTATGATACAGCAGATCCTACAACTGGAAGCTATGTGACTACTGGTTCTGGGACAAGTGGAACTGTTACAGGAACTACAGGTACCATCACAACTACTGTGACTGGAGGAACTAGTGGTACTGGGACAACAAGTACAACTGGAACTACTAAAGAGAGTGTTGGTTATTGTGCGTTTCCTACTAATTTACAATGTAATGACCTTTCTGATTGTACATATGATGCTTTTGTAGTTGGAGAAGCATCTTCTGATGGAGGAAATGATGTACTTGCATTGTTCAATGTTCAAAATTATCTTGGAAGTGGAGAATCTTACACAGACACACAAATAGTTGCAAGTGATGGTAGTTGGAACTTTGGAATAAGTGGGATGAGTTTTGGTCTTCCTAATGAAAACTTATTTACTGGAAAATTACTTACTACTGGCGATATTGGAGATTATTTGCCTAAAGGATGTGATGGACTTATGATCTTGTGTGGGAATGACATGGGAACTGATTCTTATGGAAACAATTATCCTACTGCATATGTTGCAGCAACAGATGGAGCCACTCTTAGAGATTTTACTGAACTTTTAGATGATGGAGTTGGTGGCTGGGAAGGGACGGCTACTTGCTACAATGAAGCTGCCAGTACAGTTACAAAGATGAAAAATTTGACTGTGCTTTATGGATCTAGTGCTGGTAAGTAAAGATTTGTTTAAAGTAATTTGAACTTTTCTCTTAATTTTTCTATTTTTTCTTGGTTTAATTTACTGATAGTTGCTTTTAACTTGAAAACAAAATCTTCTGCATCAATTAGGAGTTCTTTTGCAATATCACTTGTAATTTCATCTTCTTTTGAATTAACAAAGTACCGCTTATCTATTCTTTCTGTCTTAGCATTAGAAATTAATTCGTAAAGTTCATGGTTGTTGAATAAAAGTTTTAGTAAAAGTATTGCAGCTCCATGATTTTCGCATTTTATACCAACCCTGAAAAGTAATGAGATTGTTGAATTATACATAGAATAATAAGACATACCAATAGAATTTTCAAATAAATTGTTTTGAAGAAGAATTTTTGCTGATTTTAAACAATTGTTTGCTTTTTCAGTATATGAATCCATTATTTCAGTTGAAGGTTCAACTAATTCTAATTTTCCCTCTGCTTTTAGATTGTTTAAAAACTGATTCATTTGATTTACCTTCATTATTTAATCTTTGGTAGAAAAGTTCTACCCCTCTGATGATAATGTGATTTTTTATTATCTCTTTTATTAAAGGAGATCTGCTGTCAAAAGTACCTATTTTAACATTTATTTTAGAATGGATGTTTTCTATTGATTTCTTTAGTTTTCTATCATTTGTCTCTATATAAATATCAATATCACTAGTCTTTTTGGCAGAGTTTTTAGCATATGAACCAAACAAAATTATGAGTCTTTCGTTTGTTGTACTTAGTATCTCTTCAAATATTATACTTAAATAAGGATATTTTTGATAGAAAATGATTGATTTGTGTAACTCTGATTGTAGGACATGATTTTGAGAGACTATATTGTTTTTTAAGAAGAAAACTTTGTTTTTACCTTCTATTCTACTGTCAATGACATTATTTTCTTTAAGATTGTTTAATTTTCTGAAAACTGTGGAATGAGATTGATTTAGAGACTTAGCTATTGCCCTTAGATGTGATTCTTTTTTGAGCAACTGAGTAATAATATCTAATTCAAGATTGTTTCTTTTTTGAACCATGTGTTTCATAAATGAAACAGTTTTATTTAAATGTTGTGCTTATTTGACTATCAATTGAGTTGAAGTTAACGAAAGGTCTTTAAAAGCAAGTTGTTTTTCTTTATTTGTTATGGGACGGAAGAATAACTTTTTGTTAGTGGATCTAGCTGATTCTGCAACTAAAGATTTGGCTGAGACTATCAGTAGCACTACTTCC
The DNA here is from genome assembly GCA_964527395.1 of uncultured Methanosarcinales archaeon. GTDB lineage: Archaea > Nanobdellota > Nanobdellia > Woesearchaeales > GW2011-AR9. Next base: position 21,068 of record CAZGQD010000019.1, on the reverse strand, counting down.
CGTAAAATTCTTGATTATTTAGCTAATGTTGAAAATGTTAGTGAGAGTGAAATCGCTAAGAAATGTGGAATTGCCATTAGTACAGTGCATTATCATTTGCAGAAGTTAGTTGCAGCAAAACTGGTGGAGATTGAAGGTTTTACATATTCCAAAAAAGGGCGTGAAGTTAACCATTATAAATTGGCTAACAAATATATCATTATTGCGCCTAAGAAAGTTACTGGGCTTGCTTCTAAATTGCGTGGAATATTGCCTGCACTAGGAATTACAGCTGGAGTAGCCTTTGTTGTTGATTTTGTGCGTAAGTTTGGTTCATTTACAGCAAGTACCTTTGCTATGGAATCTGTTGTTACTACTAGTTCTTCTGATGAATCACCTAGTTTAGATTATGCTAGGGAAGCTGGTGAGAGTCTTGAGATGGAATTGGCTGATAGTGCTGCTGAGGAAATTGCTAATGAAGTTCTTGTTGAATCTGCTGATGCTGTGGCGCAAGTTGCTTCAAGTGGTTCTTTTGTTGATGTGTTCTGGTGGATTGTCTTAGGTGCTGTAGTTGGATTAGTAGCTTCAGCTTTTTGGAAGTGGGCTGTTGAGAAATGGAAGGAAAGAAGATGAAAAAATTTATTTTGGGATTAGTTTCATTGGTAATTTTTTAATCTATCTAAACTTATCCCATCAAAAGCAGATGACTCTTCTGCAATTACAGATCTTACTAAGTTTATACAAGGGAATGGAGAAATTGTAGTTCTTTCGTCATAAAATAATCTGCCAAAAAGTAAGTATTGTCCAGAAACTTTGAAACTTTGGGTTCTTTTTGGCTCTAAGTCTGGAACTAAATTGTCCATGAATCTATTTAATTCTTGTGCTGTGTAAAGGCCAGATCCAGTTGGAGCTACATAAAATTCAGTTGAAAGTCTTTGACCAGTTTTGGGATTACTTTCAACTAATAATCTTATTAATGATACACTTGGATCTGCTCTTAATGATTGGCGAATTTGTTCGTGAATAACCATATTTAACTTCGAATTTGGCTTATTTATAAAGATAATTGTTGGGAATTAGTGTGTTTTGTGCTTAACTTCAACTGTATTTGAAGTCTTGACTGCGTTTATATAAAAAGTATATTCTGAGTATATTTGGTGATATAATTATGAGATATGTTAAAGATAATAAGATGAAAATGAATATATTTAGAGGGTTTTTAGGTTTATTTTTGATGGTGGTTTTGCTTGTGCAGATGCCATTGTCCGTATATGCAGGAGGATCTTCGGATCTTGCTATTGGGAATAGCCAGTATTATTCAGTGTATTTAGATGCTGAAGGTGAAGCTGTTGTTTTTGCTAAACTGATTGTTCGGAATGTAGATGATGAGCCGATTGATTCGATAGTTGTAGAGATGCCTGGGGACTTTAGGATGCTGAATGTAATCCAAGAAACTACTGTGATTCGTGAGAGAAGTAATGGATATGAGTATGAAGATTATTTGTATTATGGAGTAGATTATGAAGTTGATGGAGAGTTTGTGGTCTTTAATTTTGAAGATGTTTTAGAACAAGAAGAAGCTGTTTTGCTTGTTTCATATAAATTGTATGATGTTGCTTCACTTGATATGGGAGTTTATAACTTTGAGTTTGTGACTTTGAAAAGTGATTATGATATGGCTTACAGCAGAGTATCAATTAATGTTGATTCAGGTCTTTATTTGGCTGGAGTTGAAAAAGAAGTTGATTATTCATATGAAATATATGGTATGATAGAAACTGATGTAGCAAGTTCATCTGATGCTGTGTCTGATGAAGACATTGAAGATTATTCACGATCAATTGAGAGAAGTTCTGGTATTGTGAAAGAAAGTTATGTACTTGATCCAAACGAAACTGTTATAGTTAGTGGAAGATACTCTGCTTCTGAATTTATGCTGAATTTGTGGGGGAATGTTTTGAAGATTGTTTTTGGAGGAGGACTGCTTGTAGGGATAGGAGTTTGGCTTAGATCAAAATATAAGAAACTGTCAGTTAAGAAAGATCAGAAAGCAGAAGTAATTAGCTTTGGACTTGCTTCAGCAGTGTTACTATCTATTATTATTGGTGGTGGTAGTTGGATTATGTCAAATCTGCGAGAATGGGTAGGTTATCAACTCGATGGCCAATTAGCATTTTTCCTTGGAATTGTGATGTTTATAGCATCTGTTGCTTTGTTTGTATTGCCACCAATATATGTTGGACGTAAATACAAGGACTTTTTAGCAGGGATACTTACTGTAGCAGCTACAATTGGGTTCTTAGTAGCTTTTGTAATACTAGGAGTCTTGTTTGGAACTATGTTTGTGTAGAAGAAGAGCAATTATAGTGAGAGAGAGAGAGAGAGAGAGAGTAGAGTGAGATAGGTAGATTTTTTTTGTTTTTTATGATTGTTTTTTTAAAGTAGCTTTGTTTTAGGCATAAAGTATGGCAATTATGAGAAATTTATCAAAAAGATTTAGGTCAATGTCTTTAGTAGGGTTATTGGCTATGAATGCAGGATGCTCTGAGAGTGATTCTGATGAAGGAAGAGGCTCTGATGTGAATATTAGTCCTGCTAGCAATTATGTAGTACCTAGTCTTCCTGTCGAACTAGCAGATACTGCTAAACAAGCTTCTGAGATTCCAATTGATGAAGCAGTTGAGATGTTTAAAATATATGAAAGAGCTAAAAGAGATGAGTTATATCAGTCTTTTTTTGATGAAGATGAAGGTGAAGGTTCAATGATTAGTGTTTTAGGAAGTTTACCTACAACTTGTGAATATAATGATCACTCTAGTATGGATTTTGGAGGCTCAAAATACTCTGATATTATGCCTTTTGTTTATGAGGATTTAGTTGGAAATAAAGTAGGACCAGAATTTTTCCTATTTCATGCTATGAGATTAATAAATTGTGATGAAGATAAAACTCATCCTTATCAACTTGTAAGAGAAGTTAGGAGCAATATTTCATCCAGAAGAGATTTTTTAGAAGAGAAAGCAGTTGAATTAGGACTAGTTAAGTTTAGAGAGGATTATCCCGAGTATCTTGATTATTCTACTTTTAGAAGTAGAGAAGTTGAAGATATTTTTAAGGGAGGAAATAGCGGAATAATATACGACAGTATTAGAAACACAAATAGATTTGATCTCAGATTAGGATATAAATTTGTTGATGAACATCTTCCTGAGTCTGTTAAAAGGCCATTGAGCAAAAACTTAAAATCTTCTGTAAATAGAGCAAGAGAACTTATGTCAGAGACTGTTAAAAGAGAAGTTACAGTAGATTCAGAAAAAACCAGTGAAATGATTAGTTATAGATTAGATAATGGAGACTTTTATTTGGATAGAGTTGATTTTGATCCAAATGGACCACCAATTCAGGCACATGAAACTTTGGTGCTGCCGATAGGTTATGATCAAGAAACTCCGTTTGCAAAATGGCTATATCGTCGAGGAGAACCTTTTATTACAAATTTCGAGATAATGGTTGACTTATATGGAACAAGTTCTAATGCAAGTGAATTCTCTGAAAGAGTGTTAGAAACTACTTCTGGCATTAAGTAATCTTGTTTGTTTTTATTTTTATTTTAAGTATTTTTTACAGATATTCTTTGATAGTTTAATATATTTTAGATTAAATTGAATATTATTTAGTTAATTTCTTATGGAAACTAATTTAAAAAGAAGAGAATTTTGCTATTTATGCTTAAAAACAGACAATATTTTGATAAAACTAGGAGATTTGGACTTTTTGTGCTTTTGATTGGTTTCTTAGTGCTACTAGTCTCTTGCAGCGCTGAAACTACTGAGAAACAAATCATTGAATGCCCTAATTTAGTGTTTGATTGTGGAGAAAGAGGCTGTTCTAACGAATGTGGAGTTGTAGCAACTGAAAGAGGGTGGTTAGTTCTTAGTGCAGAAGCTGTGAATGAAGGTAGCGGTTGCCTTTGTGAGTTTGAAAAAGTTTAGATTAGCTTAGCTCAGAGTATTGAATATATCTTTTTTTTATTTCTATAAGACTTGTGGTAAAAGTATAGTTAAACCTGCTATCAAGAACATTCCGCCAACTGCAAACCTTAAAAGCTTAGGTACAGCTAAGATCATTGTTCCTAAAAAAACACTTGAGAGTGCTAGTATTAATATTGCATCCATACCATAATTGATTCTAATTTTGTATTTATGTATCTGCTACATTTGTGGTGGTAGAAGGTGTGAGTAACTTGGTAGTACTAACTTTGTTTAAGTTTAAAGAACTCTAAATTTATTTGCCATACTTTCATTGATGTTTTTTGCAATTTCTTTTGCATCTTTAGCAGTTAGAGAGCTTTTTTTTGCTAATTTTTTAAAATTTTCAACTTGACTTACTTTTGTTGCTGACTTCATGTTTAGAGAAAGTGATTTTTTCTTATTAAGTTAATTGCTGTTTTTGTTATCAAAAAAGCCACTACCCACTGGACAGGTGCGGACAGAGCTTATAAAGGAGTTCTTGATATTGTTGTTTGGTGATGTTAAATGGCTATTGAATTAGGGGAAATATCAGGGATTGGAGAAAAGACAGTTAGTAAAATTGTTGCTGAAGTTGGAGAAGAACAGTTGGATGATTTTTTATTAGGTTTAGAAAAGTGTGAATTTAGATTCTTGTTTTCTTTGGGACTAGATTCTCGAGTAGTTAATGAAATTGTTAAATATTCTTATGCCAAAAAGTTTGGGTTCTCTTATTCAGATGGACTGGTGCAAAGCCCCGTGATTGCTAAATTACTTAATGAGATACTTGGATCTGTGCGTAAAAGGTTTGTGCTCGATGCCAATTGTCGAAAATTGATTGGATTTTATCCTACAGCTGATTTGAAAGAGATTGGGCGGCGTCAAGATATTGTTAGAAGAGCAGTTGATTTTTATTCCCAATATGATGTTCGTCGTTTGAAGGAGATGCGTACGTTACTAAAGGCGCCTGTGCAAAAGAAGGTGTTTAAGCATGAAATAGTTGTACTTTGTGATGAAATTGCTGTTTATGAAGAGCTAAAGGAAGGGCTTCCTAAAGAAGTGTTGCTCGTGAGGATTGCTAGTCTTGAAGAATTTTCAGAATATGCAGGAGAAGAGTTTATTCGTTATGCATATACTTCGGAAAGTAAGTTTGTGTCTGAAGTAGAATGTGCTGAAAATGTGGAAGTGATTAAGTTTAAAGGAGTCTATTCTGTTGTACCTGAGCTACTCCTTTATAAATACCAATGTGAAGCTGTGTTTTTAGAAGCTACCCTTGTATTGATTGAGGAATATGGGGTGTCGTGTGATGCATTTGAGCGTGAGGTTCTTTCTGCCATTGTGGCTAGTTTAGAGGAAGAGATTGGTTCTGGTTCCGTGAGTGGTGCTCTGGTGTTGACTAGCAATGATGTTGAAGAGTTCTGTAAGAAAGTTGAGAATGCGGTTGAAGAGAAGCTTAGTGGAATGCAAATATCTGGGCGTGAATTGCTTGGTTTGTTAAAGGCAGATGTGTCCAGCCATGCATTGCTTAGTCAGGTAATTAATGATGTCAAGAAGGAATTTTCTTCTGATGCTTCTGAGCGTGAGATGCTTAAGTATCTTGATTTTAGTTTGGCTTTGCCTTCTGTAGATGCTGAAAGGATACTTGAGATGGAAAAAGAGCAAGCGCTTAGTTTGAAACGTCGAACTTATTTGTCTTCGAAGGACTTTGCTGGTCGGTTTTTTGGGAAACTTGGTATCATTGAATCTTGTAAGACATTTTTGGAACAGGTTGATTTTCTGCTTGGTCTTGGGGAGACTTTTTCTGGGGCTTTGATGCCTAAGATAGTTAGTAGTGGGCGCTTTAGATGTTTAGAATTGAAGTCTTTTGTGATGAAAGAGAAAGGCGTGGATGTGCAAGCCATTAGTTATTACTTAGATCGGTCGCAAACAATTGTGACTGGAGCCAACAGTGGTGGAAAGACAAGTTTGTTACATTTGATTGCTGAGTCACAGTTGCTTAGTATGATGGGTCTTTATGTATTCGGAGAAGTTGAACTGCCACTTTATTCTGAGATCCACTTTTTTAAGAAGAGTAACGGAACTGTTGGAAGTGGAGCGTTTGAGACTACACTACGTAGCTTTGCCAATATTGCTACTCGTGAAGCTCAGGCACTTTTGCTTATTGATGAAATAGAATCTATTACAGAACCTGGGGCGGCTGGGAGATTGATTGCTGGGACGTTAGAGTGGTTGTCTTCGCAGGCTGGGAAAGATGTTGTACTAGTGTCTCACTTAGGTGATGTTTTGTCTGAATTATGTCCGCAGGCTCGGATAGATGGGATCGAAGCTAGTCACTTAGGATCAGATTTGGAACTTGTTGTTGATAGAAACCCTAAAATTGGAGTTATTGCTAAGAGTACACCGCAGTTGATTGTGGAGAAGTTGGCCAGAGTTGAATCTGGGAATGAGTACTTTTCGTTCTTGCTTGGGAGGATGGGGGTTTGAGGATGTCAGAGAGATATTATTTGGATGCTTGCATATGGATTAATTTCTTTAAAAAGGAAGGAGATGCTAGCAAAGGTCTTCCATATTGGAAAATTTTAGAACTGTTTTTGGACTTTGTTAGTGCTAAAAATGCAACTATTTATGTTTCCACCATTGTCTTGAAAGAGCTGAGGCACGTACTTTCAAAAGAACTATTTGAAACTGCTGAAGCATTGTTTTATGAAATTGATAATATAATAATTACAAAAACTTTTCCTCATGAATATGAACTTGCAAGAAAATATGAAAAAGATGAAGAATTTAAAATTAGTTTCTATGATTATTTGCACACGGCTATCTCTAAATCTAGGAGTTATGTGTTGATTACCAGAGATAGAGATTTGCTTACTTTTGCTAAAAAATATGTAACTACATTTAAACCAGAAGAATTACTTCAACAATGAGTTAATCTCATCTAGGTTGAAAGGTTGTTTTGATAACTCTTCTCTTGCTTTTCTAATTATCTGTTCACCTGTTTCTTTACTTGGAGGCATAATTCCAGCCATTTTTTGAAACAGCATTTTACGAACAGCGTCTCTTATAACGTCTGCCCTATTTGCGTAGAAACCAGACTCTACAAATGAATCTATGCCTTTTACTAAGCCATCACTTAGGCGTATTTGTATTGTTTGCATTACCATAGTAATTGAATGGTGCTGTTTTCTATATAAATGTTTGTTTTTATATGTGAAATTTGCTAAAAAGCTTTAAAAGTCCTGAGTTAAGTAGTTTAGTTATGGCGAAAATAGCTATTGATATTGCATTGCTTCCTCCTGAAGAGATTATGGACAAGGCAATTGAGATAAATAGATCTTTTGAATCTGATCCAATTCGTCTGAATAAGAAAAATTGTTTGCCACACATCTCTTTGTTTATGGGTGTTGTAGATGAAGAGGAGCTAGGTAGAGTTAGTGAGATTGTTGAAAGGGTTGCTAGTGGTTTTTCTGCTTTGGATTTAGAGATTAGTAAACTTGGAAATGAACGTTGTTGGTTTGATATTAAGAAAAGTTCTGAGTTGCAGAAATTACATGAAAGAGTGATGGCTGACTTAGACCCATATTTGACTAAATCTGCTACAAGCACCATGTTTATTTCTTCATCCGAGATTTCAGAAAGTACATTCTTTTGGGTGAATAATTTTAAAGACAAATTAAGTTTTGAAAATTATTATCCACATATTACTCTAGGGAAGACTAAAATTGCTAAAAAGGTAGTTGATATTAAGTTTCAAGCTTCTAAAGTTGCTATTTGTCATATGGGAAACAATGGGACTTGTCGAAAAGTGCTTTATTTGGTTGAATTGAGCAAATGAATTATGATATTTTCTTTTTTATAGCAAAAAGTAATTGGCGCTTTGGTCAGACTTTTCGAAATTGCAAGACAATTTCCAAACCCTCAACGCTTTGCTTATGAGGTTAGTGCAGGTACATTCCACTTCGCTCCTATTTTTGTTGGAAAAACAACAAAAATGCTCGTTGCTTTGGTCTTGTTTTGGATGTAATTGCCAGTAGGGGACTGTAGCGCCAATTACTTTTTTTGAGTAGAAATATTCTGTTGGTGAGTAGGCGTAGATGGAGAATGAGTTGATGTAGCTGGAGTAGTTAGAGTGCTTGGTGGAACTAGGTGTGAGTTAGATTAAGTAAATGCCTTCTAATGCTCTTTTTAGGATGCCTTCAGTGCAGTCCATCTTTTGTCCAAGCTCGAACTCGTAGCCGGCTTTTCTGATTTGGTTGATTCTGTCCAAGATTTGGCCGAAGAACCGGATTAAGTCGCCCTCTAAAAGGTTAGTGTTATTTAGAATGTCGAAGAAGCTGCCGCCTTCTACCATAGGTGTGATTAGGGCAGTTACGTCTTTTAGGTTTTCGAATTTCTTTTCTTTAGCTGTGATTGGATCGTCTTGGAGGATGTTCTTTAGTTTTTTGTAGTCGTTATTTAAAAAGCGCTTTTTGAATTTGGTTCGTTCTCTGGATTCGTAGCAAAGAGCTGCGATTAGTAAGAGAGTTTGGGCGTCGTTTAGTTGCTTGTACATGGGGCTGCAAAAGACTTCAGCTAAGATTATTTCGTCTACGAAAATGTGGGTGGCGAACTTGCCTTTCTCTGTCAATTTGTTATCTTTGCTAGTTTTGTTTACCTTTTTAATGAAACCTGCGCGTTCTAGTTTCTTTACGATTCGATTGTATCTGTAAAGGATCCTCTTTGATTCAACTTTAGCGTAGTTTTTGCCGAACTTTTGATAACTAAAGAAGCTTAATCTTAAGAGGTGCTCTATTTCTTTTTGAGTGTGTTTGTCTATCAGATTTAGAGTTGTGTTGACACTTAGTTTGAACTGGGACTTAATTGGTTCTACGTCTTTGTATGTAAGAGTTTTTAGTTCGTTGAATCTGAAACTTGGACGGTAGACCATAGAAACTACTAGACCTTGCTTGTCAATACCACGTCTGCCTGCCCTTCCTGCGATTTGGAAGTATTCTTTTGTGTTTAAACCTCTAAAGGACCTTCCATCATATTTTCTTAGAGCATTGAAGCAAACAGTCTTAGCAGGCATATTAATTCCTACAGCGAATGTTTCTGTTGTGTAAAGAACTTTGATTAGTCCTTTGGCAAAGAGGTCTTCTACTAATTCTTTTAGCATTGGTAGTAAGCCTGCGTGATGGAATCCGATGCCTTTTGTTAGTGCTTCCTTTAGAAGTCTGGTTGTTGGCAGTTGTTTTACCTCAGTTGGCCAGTTTTTACTGTGTTTTTGACAAATGCTGATGATTTCTGCGTTCTTTTTGAAGATGTTAGTTCTGGAGAGTTCCTTTGCTTTTTCTTGAGTATCACGTCTGGAAAAGGAGAAGAAAAGGCATGGAACTTTGTCTGGACCTAAGCGTTTGATTAAGTCTATGTGATCTGGTTTTGGTTCAGTTAATCTTGCTTTTTTGCCTTTTTTTCTGAAAACTTGACTGTATTTAGGCATATCTCTTACGTACTTTAAATGTTTATTGAGCTTTTTTAAGTCAGTTATACCTAATTCATGATCGTAAAACATATGTGTCAATGGTACTGCTCGTGTATCTGAAGTTACTGTTTTTACTTTATGCTTTTTGATTGCACTGATCCAGCTGGCGAACTCTTTAGCGTTTGGAATTGTTGCAGAGAGACAAAGGAATCTTACTGTTTTTGGTGAGTAGATGATTGATTCTTCCCAAACTGTGCCTCTTTCGATGTCGTTTATGTAATGAACTTCATCAAATACTACATAAGCTACATCTTTTACGGATTCATCACCAGTCATAACCATGTTCCTATATATTTCTGTTGTCATGATTAATATTTGGCCTCTTGGATTGATAACTAAGTCACCAGTCATTAGACCAACATTAGCTGCACCATATTCCTCTGAGAAATCTTTGTATTTTTGGTTTGAAAGAGCTTTAATTGGAGCTGTATAAACGATTCTTTTGTTCTTTTTGATGTATTTGTTGATTATGTAGTCTGCTGTAAGTGTTTTTCCTGAACCTGTTGGAGCTGAAACAACTACACTGTGATTGTTTTCTATTGCTTCAATTGCGTCTATTTGGAACTTGTCTAAAGTTAATCCTTTGTATTTCATTACCATGAGTTATGTATTGAGAATGGAGGTTTGGTTTTAAAGCTTGGGGTGGAGATTGTCATTATTTCAAACTAGTTAGAAGATGTATGGAGGGCGTAATGTGCAGAAAGAGATAATTAAAGCAAGACCAAACGACCCGAGTGAGCTTTGCGAATGAGCGTGGAGAAGAGCCTCTTCGCTAATCGCCCCCATCGAGCAACGCGAGATCTTCTAAATAGTTGCATTAATTACATTTTTGTCAGATCTTTTTTATAAACGGAGTGTTTTCTTAGGTTTATGAGAATTGATTTGGCTAAAGGAAGAGAGGATTATTTTATTCGGCCTACTGTAAAGGAGATGTTTAATGCCCGTGGTGATCCTAGGCAGCGTGCCAATTCTATTAATCGATTAGGTAGGCTTGCTGCTCGTGATCCTAATGCTGTTTTATGGGGAGCTACTGGAGCTAATAGTTTAGAGGATTTGACTGAAAGAGGGCCTTTTTTAGGAGATAAGCGTAACACAATTAGACGTGTTTTTGAGTCAAGTGGTGATGAGTTGATTGTTCTTCCGCCACAGTATCGAATTGCTGGGAAAGACACTCAATTAGTTATGAGTTATTTTGATTCAAGTTTAGTTCGTTTAGATCACCCACGTGTTTTAATGGGGCTTTTAGGTTCAGATTATAGAAGAAGTAGTGATGGAAGATTTGATTTTGTTGAATTGTGTAATGAATCTCTTACTCCAGATATGTTGCTGCGTGAAGCATTTGGGCTTTTGGCAGGAACTAATGAAGATCAAAGACGTTTTGCATATGCTTGGCAAAGTCCTCACGATGGAGGGTTGAGGGTTGTAAATCCTTTGCGAGCTATTGAAGCTGCTGAAATTAAAATGTATCAAGACCATGTTGCATTTTTGACTCTGGCAGAGAAATATTCTAGAAGTAATAACCCCAATGAAAAAGCCAAAGGGGAAAGGATGTTTAAGAGGATTGATGATCTTAATGCTTATGAAGTTCTAGAACATTTACATCCTGGTAAATTTGATTTGATTCAAAGAGTTTTTAGAGCACATAACCACCGTACTGGTTGGATGATGAGAACTCCAAGTAGAGAATATCCTGATCAGATTCACCAAATTAGTCTTGAAGACATGCCTATTTTGCGTCGTGGCCATATAGAAAGACAATTGATGTTTGGATTTAACTTGAAGGTTTATGATAATTCAGTTAGTAAGGATAATAAAAAATTAGGATCTGAACAAGCAGTTCGTCAATGGAGAAGAACTCCAGAAGGACAATTAAGTAGTCCAGATATATTTTACACTGCTAATGCTATTGCTGCAGCTCATTCACTTAGAACCACATACAAATATTTTCCTGGTGGATTTGCTTGCGGAGTATTACCTTTCATCATACCTAGACGTGAGTTAGTTGAACTAGCAGATACACTTCGTTATAGAACAGTTGTGCTTGATCGTAAGAAAAGTGGTTATAAAGCTGGTGAGTGGGAGCTTAAATCTTTGAATAAGACTGAAATCAGTGATTTATTGATGCATGCTATTTCAGTTATTGGTTATGACAGATTGTGTAGTGCAGATCCAAGTAATATCGGTTTACGTGATGATAAGGCTGCTGTTAGTTTCTACAAAGGAGATAGGAATTTAGCTGCTTGATTGGTAATTTTATTCTTTTGTTAATATTCTTATTGGAATTTATTTGTCAGGAGAGATTATATAGGTTTTTTGTGCTTTGAATTGGATGGCAGAAGATTTAGAACCCAATAGTTTAGGAACAAGTGCAGCTAGATTAGCTGGTGGAAATTTAGGAACATTATATTTTATTAATGGTGCAAGACCGAGTGATTTGAAAGGAAGAACATTTGGAGAAAAAATGGTTTCTTTTCATGATGGATATACAACTAATGAAGGATATAGAGTAGATATTGGGAGTAGTGCTTCTCAAGTTGCTGATATGGCAAATGGAAATGTTGCTAATTCACATGTGTTTTATCGGTCAGGAGCTGAAGGACTAGAAGCTGAGGTTGCTAGGTTGACTGATTCTGGGTTTAATTGTTATGAGGTTGGGAATTAGTTTTGTTCTATTTCTTTGATCCAATCTTTTACAATGTCAAAACCGCCTTGCCAGAACTCTTTGTCTTCTATGTCTACATTAATTGATTTTAGGAGTTTCTTAGGGTCTTGTGAACCGCCGGCTTTTAGAACCTTTTCAATCTGAGGAATGAAATTGTTGCCGTTTGCTTTTTCTTCTTTGTATCGTTTATAAAGGGCTAAGGAAAGAAGTTCGCCAAAGTTGTAGGCATAGCAGTAAAAAGGCGAGTGGAAGATGTGAGGGATGTAGCTCCATTCATATCTGAACTCTTCTGGAATTTCAATGCTGTCACCAAACTGTTCTTTTAAGGTTTGCATGTAAAGGTTGCAGAGTTCTTCTTCACTACAACCTTGTTCTAGGAGCTTGTGGGCTCTGATTTCGAAGAGAATGAAGTAGTTTTGTCTGATGATTGTAGCATATGAGTCAGACATTTTGTCCATTAGCATTGCTCTTTTCTCAGATTTGTCTTTAGTTTGCTTTAAAAGTGCTTCAAAAATGATCATTTCTGCGAAAGTTGATGCTGTTTCAGCCAATGGAAGTGGTGGATGCATCACAGTATGAGGGTTGTGAGCTGCGTAAAGATCGTGTACAGCGTGGCCTAACTCATGAGCTAGAGTAGATACGTCTCTTGCTGTTTGAGTGTAGTTTGTTAATACGTATGGAGTTACTTTAGGAGTTACAGCCATACAAAATGCACCACTTCGTTTGTTCTTTTTCGGATGAGAATCTAAGTGTTTCTCGTCGATAATTTGTTTAGCCTTGTTGTGGAAATCTTCTGAGAAGAGTTTGAAATTGTCTAAAACTATTTTCTTTGCTTCACTGTAAGGAATCTTTTTTGTGGATTCATGGAAATCAAGATTTCCAGACGCAGAATTTTTAATTCTGCACTTTTGCATAGGTGCGTAAAGATCGTATCTGCTGAGTTTTTTTGTTTCTTTTTGTGTTTTTGCTGCTTTTGATCCTTTGTTTTGATCTATGTAGAGTTCTTTTGCCTTGGCTTTGAAGAATTTGTGGTACAAGATGATGTTGTCTTGGCAGACTTGTAGAAGGGTTTCAATTGCTTTGTCTGGAATGTTGTTGGCAAAGTTTCTCATACTGATACTTTCTTTGTAATTTCTTAGTTTTGCTTCTTGAGCCCAATCTTTGGCAACAGAGGAGTAAATTAAGAAGAGTTTGTCACTGTGCTTTTTGTATTCTGTGAAAAGGGATTGATATGCTGCTTTTCTTTGTTCAGGGTCTTGGCTATGGACCAAAGCTAAGAGTTCACCTTGATTGTGAATCTCTTTGGTTGTTTTTTTGTTGGTTTTCTTGTCTGTAGTAGTAAATTTGTATGTGAAATCGTTTGTGAACATATCATATAGTTCAGTAACTGTACTGATTCCTGTGCTGTCCTTTCTGTGGATGATCTTTTCTTCATTTTCTGTTAAAGTATGTAATTTTGCTTCTCTTGCTTTATTAAGCTTGAACTCGTGCTGTTTGCTAACTTTGAAGAGTCTTTTTGCGTTTTTGTCATCTAGAATTTGATTGTTTATTTCATCTAAACCTTTGATCCATCTTCCTAGGAACATAGTTTCATCATGTAATTGGATTTTGAATGAATCATACCTGGATTGCATGGCTCTCGCTTCTTTATCTTGAATGTTTGTTGCTAGTCTTAGGCCGATGTATGCTCCTAACCTTGATAATTTTTTAGCTAATTCTTCGTTTTGGTTAAGAATTTCTTGGAACTTTGCTTCTTTTAGATCTGGACTGAGGATTGTTTTTATTTTTTTGAAGTCATTTAGGTCTTTTTTTATTTGGTCAAGGAGCTTATTGAAGCTTGATGTTTTTGGGATGATATCAGTTAAGATCCATGTTGCAGGAGTTTCTGTTGATTCTTTTGATTCAGAAGAGTTTTTGGATTCTGGATTCTTTTGAGTATTAGTGTCTTTAGCCATAGTGAGTATTTTAGAATTTGAGGTTTTAAATGTTGTGAATAAAAATTTTAAGATGATCAACGTCTTCGAGTAATTTTTCTGATGTCACCTTTTTGACTATGAATATCAAGCAATGCACTGACTATGCTGCTTCCAGGAACTAATTCTAAAGAAATTCTTGCCAAAATTTTCAGAAGTGCTATGCTATTTTCAAGTCCTCTTTGATCAAGACCATATGGTTTTGTAGCTTTTATAGCTTTTTTCAACCTATTTTTTGCTTCTTTGTCTAATTCTATGGCTTTTACAGTCACTATTTTTAAATTGTGTAATATCTCTCTTAAATCGTGCCACCAAAGAACAACAACATGTAAATCAGGAATGAATTCAATATCGTGTGAATTTAATACTTCAGTGGTGTAGTGAGCCACGTTTTTTTGAGTGGTCTCATGATTAATCAGTTCCATCAATTCCATAATGTGATACTCTAAAGAAAGAATCTCTGCTATATCATGAACTAATTTCTTCTCTGTTTTTATTGCAGCTGCTGGAATTTCTAGTTTAACAAGTTTTGAGCCTTTTGCTCTAGCTTCTCTTTTTAACTCATATTTGAATTCTTTTTCATTTAATTTTATTGAGAAAGTTGGAAAATTTTTTACAACAATAAAACCAAAATCTTCTAAAGACACAGTTAATTCATTTAAAATTCTTTTAAAATCAGCTAGAAGTTGAGGATAATCTTTAATCCATGATTGAATTGATCTTACAAATGCTTTTGCTTCAATAATGAATTTCTCTTTCTTTCCAGATCTTTGTTCAATTAATGCTTCAAAATCAGTTGATTTCTCTAATGCGTATAAAAGGTCTTCAGCATCTTTTGATTCTTTTGCCATTCTTTGACCCAATTGCACAGCATTTTCTAAGAAATTTCTGAATAATGGAGCTAGTGGTGGTGTTGGCATAATAAGAATGTTTGAAATATGCTTTATAAAAGTTACTTGAATTTTTTCTTTAATTTGGGGCTTTTTGGTCAATTTGGATTGGTTGATATTTTCTTTTTAGAAATGAATTTGAATTAAATTTGATTTTTTATCGATTTTTATTTGTTTTTTTACCCGTGCCTTAGAAACTTTTTCTCTAACTCTTCTGCTGTGATCTTGATAACAATTGCTCTTCCATGAGGACAAGTATAAGGCAAAGTGCAACCTGTTAATTTCTTTAGAAGTTTTGTGATCTGAGGAATAGTCATTGTGTCACCTGCTTTAACACTAGCTCTACAAGCCATCCTGGTGATGATCTCTTCTTGAAGAAAATGCATTGGTTTTTGAGACTGTCTGGTGAAATTGTCCAGTTGCGCTATTATTTGTTCTAGGAGTTCTTTATTTTGAGTCCTTCCTAGAATTGTTGGAGTTGTAGTTAAGGAGAAGTCATTTTCTCCGAAATGGCTTAGGTGGAAGCCGAAGTCTTTTAGTTTCTCTAAGTTGTTTTGGATTATGATTGTTTGCTTTGGAGTGAAAGTTAAGATATCTGGCTTTAAAAGTGTTTGAGTTTGAATATGTTTGTTTAAATACTCGTTCATGAATTCTTCATAAAGTACTCTCTCTTCGACTACATGTTGGTCTATTAAGAGCATTCCACCTTTTGTTTCTGCTACGAAGAATGTTTTGTGGATTTGTCCTAATATTTTCATTTCTGGGAATTTGTGTGAACCTTGGATTAAGTTTTCTGTACTTGTTTCTAAGACTGTTGGTGGGGCTGTTGGTGAAGCTATTGATGTTGCTGCTTGGTTTATTTGTGAGTGTGTATGGATTGAGTCGTTGTAGCTTTGGGTGCTTGATTCTGGAATGTTTGATTCTGGAGTGTTCGAATATATTGCGCTTGATTCTTTGACTATATTTTGAGATATATTTTGAATACCTTGCTCATAGTTACTGATTATTTCTTGTGGAGAAGAATTTATTTTCGGAGAATTGATAGAATTTGTGCTTGATTTTTCTTGAAAGACAGTTTGTTTGCTTGCTTCGAAAGCATATTTTGGTTGTTCTAGTAAGATTCTTGTGTCTTTTCTTGGTGCTGCGAAGTGCATTTGTTCTGATTTGAAAGTATCTGTAGGGATGAGGCTGTTTGATTCTAAAGTATCTTTGATTGCTTGATTTACAGCTTTGTAAACAATGTCTTTTTGTTCAAACTTAATATCCATCTTATTTGGATGGACATTTACATCTATACTTTTGGGATCTACAGATATTTTTAGAACATATATTGGATGTCTGGTGGTGAATAAAGTTGAATGGTATGCTTCGTAAATAGCGTCGTTAATTAATTTACTTTTTACATATCTGTTATTTACGAAGAGAGATTGGTAAGATTTGTCTGACTTTGCTGATAGGGGTTTTCCGATATAACCCTGGATTGTAATGTTTTGTGTTTGTGCTTGTATGTTATTCACTTCTAAGAGATCTTTAGCTAATTCTTTGGTGTAAATTGATGCTATATTGGCTCTTTGATCGTTTGTTGAAGGGCTTAGAATAGTAGTTTTGTCATCTACAATTAATTTGAAAGTGATATTGTTGTTTAGTAAAGCATAGTTTGTGATGAAGTTGATTATGTGTTTTGTTTCGATGGGGTTGGATTTTAAGAATTTCTTTCTAGCAGGAGTGTTGAAGAAAAGGTTTTCTACCTCAATTGTAGTTCCAGTTGTTTGAGCTGCTATTGTTTCTCTAATAATATTTCCAGCATGGATTATTATTCTGGTGGCCTCTTGTTCTAGTTTTGTTTTTGTTGTGATAGTTAGTTTTGAAACTGCTGCGATACTAGCTAATGCTTCACCTCTAAAACCTAAACTTTGGATACTGTATAGGTCGTTTGTAGTCTTGATTTTACTAGTTGCGTGTCTGAGAATGCTGATTTTTGCATCTTCTTTTGTCATTCCAGAACCGTTGTCTTTGACTTTGATTAGGGTTTGGCCAGCATCTTTGATGTGAACTTCGATGCTTGTTGCTCCTGCATCTATTGAGTTCTCCACTAGTTCTTTGATAACGCTGGCAGGACGTTCAATTACTTCTCCTGCAGCAATTTTGTTGATGATATCTTCAGGGAGGAGAGTTATTTTGTTTGTGGGGTTGGGCGTTGTTGCTACTGAGTCTGTTGGTTCTGGCATGCTCTGGTTTGGAATTTTCATTTTATTAAATATATTGGTGTTTTAGTTAGTATTTCTTTTGTGACCTAATTGATTGAGTATATAAATAAATATAAATCTGGTTTATTGAGAAATGAAGGATGGTTCAAAAACTAATTGCTGTTGATAATTTTATCAAGAATAAAATACATACGATCAGAGGATTTCAGGTTATCTTAGACCGTGATTTGGCAAAACTTTATTCTATTGAGACTAGAATTTTGAAACAAGCAGTTAAGAGGAATCTTAGAAGATTTCCTGATGATTTTATGTTTATTTTGACTGAAGATGAAATTGAATCAATGGTATCACAAAATGTGATACCATCTAAAAAGTACTTAGGAGGGGCTGCTCCATATGTATTTACTGAACAAGGTGTTGCTAATATTTCAAGTATAATTAATAGTGATAGGGCAATTGAAATGAATATCTTGATAATGAGAGCATTTGTTTCTATGCGGAAGTTTCTTCTTGCAAATGCAGAGATATTTCAAAGATTTGGAAAAGTTGAGCAAAAACTGTTAGAACATAACAATAAAATTGATCAGGTCTTTAAGCTGATTGAAGATAAAGAACTAAAACCAGAAAAGGGTATTTTTTTTGATGGACAAATGTTCGATGCTTACAGATTTGTAGCTGATCTTGTTCGTAGCGCTAAAAAAGAGATAATATTAATTGACAATTATGTTGATGATTCAGTATTAACTTTGTTTTCTAAAAGAGAAAGTGGAGTTAAAGTGATAATTTATACTAAAAATGTTACAAAACAGCTTAAATTAGATCTGGAAAAGTATAATTCTCAGTATGAGCCTGTCTTTATTGAGGAATTTAGTTCGGCTCATGATAGATTTATGATAATTGACTCTGAAACTGTATATCACATTGGTGCTTCATTGAAAGATTTAGGTAAAAAGTGGTTTGCGTTTTCAAGATTTGAGAAAGGAGCTTTAGAACTATTAAATAAGTTGAAATGAGATTGAATTTACCTGTTTCAAATAATAACATTTATAATAAAAGTAGATTATTTTGCTTCTAATGACCCAATTGATTATTACTGAGAAGCCTAGTTCTGCTGCAAAAGTGGCTGCTGCGCTTGCTGATTCTAAACCAGTTCGTAAAAAGTATAAAAAAGGGTTTTATTATGCGCTAAAACATGGGGGGAATGAAATATTTATTGCCAGTTGTGTTGGACACTTATATGGACTTGTTGAAAAAGGTGGAAAGTCATGGGAATATCCAGTTTATGATGTAGAATGGAAACCAAGCTATGAAAATAGCAAAAATATGGATTATGTTAAGGCGTATGTTGATGTAATTGAGTATCTTGCTGGACAAGTTGATGAAATTATTATTGCTTGCGATTATGATGTAGAAGGAGAAGTTATTGGACTTAATGCTATGAGATTTAGTTGTGGCAGAAAAGATGCATCACGGATGAAATTTAGTACACTAGTTAAAAAAGATTTAGTTGAATCATATTCTGAACGTTTGGACCATATCAATTGGGGACAAGCTATTGCTGGAGAGACACGTCATCATTTGGATTGGTTCTTTGGTATCAATTTGTCACGTGCACTCATGAAGTCAGTTCAAGCAGCTGGATCATTTAAAGTATTATCTACTGGACGTGTTCAAGGACCTGCACTTAAAATATTGACTGATCGTGAACTTGAGATTCGCGCTTTTGTTCCAGTACCATTCTGGGAAATTTTACTGCATGGAGAATATTCTAAGGAAAAAGTTGAAGCTAAACATAAGGCTGACAAAATATTTGATGCAGCTGAGCGTGATCGTATTTTGTCTGTGATTAATGGAGAGAAAAAGGCTTTAATTGCTTCTGTTAAACGTCATGAGCGTAAACAGGCCCCACCTAATCCGTTTAACTTGACTAACTTGCAGTCAGAATCATATAAATTGTTTAAAATTACGCCAAAAAGGACTCTTGAAATTACTCAGAAATTGTATACTAATGGATGGGTATCATATCCGCGTACTAGTTCACAACAGTTAGATCCAAAACTTGGATTTCCAGGTATTTTGAAAGATTTGGCTAAGCAACCTGCTTATAAAGGGCTTTGTGAGGCTTTGTTGAAGTTAAAGAAACTTGAACCTAATAATGGTAAGAAAACTGATCCTGCCCATCCGGCTATTTATCCCACTGGACATTATCCTGAATTCTCTAAATTACATGACCGTGAGAAAAAAGTTTATGATTTAATTGTTAAGAGGTTTATGGCAACATTTGCGCAAGCTGCTACACGTGAAACACAAACAGTTGTACTTGATGTTAAAAAAGAAGAGTTTGCTTTGAAAGGTACTCGGACAATTGACAAAGGATGGCATGTATATTATTCACCATATGTAAGACTTGAAGAAGTTAGTTTGCCTAAAATGAAGGAGAAGGATTACGTAGAGGTTTCATCTTTTGAGCAGCTTGATAAAGAAACACAACCGCCGAATAGATACAATCAATCTTCTATTATTAAAGAGCTTGAGAAGCGTGGGCTTGGAACTAAAGCTACTCGTGCTGATATACTTGATCGATTGTTTAAGCGTGGATATATCAATGGTGTTAAGATTGAAGCTACTGATCTTGGAATTGATACAGTTTCATTACTTGAAAAGTATGCCCCTGTGATTGTAGATGAGAAATTGACTGCAGATATTGAAGTAGAAATGGCCAGTATTCGTTCGCAAAAGAATCCAGCAGCTAGTCGGAAAGTTGAAAAGAAGATTCTTTTAGATGCTCAAAAGATGTTGACAAAATTGTTCGCTGAATTTAAACCTCGTGAAAAAGAGATCGGAAAAGAAATTTTGATGTCTATTAAAGAAACACGTCTTCATATGCAACATTTGCGTGAGTTAGGAGTTGATCCAAAATCTGGAGAACCCATTTTTGTTAGAATTGGTAAGTATGGACCTATGGCACAGATTGGAAAAGGTGGTGAGGATCAAGAAAAGCCCAGATTTGCTGCTATTCCACAAGACATTAACATTGATGATATTAATTTAGAAGAGGCACTTAAGTTGTTTACACTTCCTAAAGTACTTGGTACGCTTGATGATGGGGCGGAGATTAAGGTTAACATTGGTAGGTTTGGACCATATGTACAATATGGAGTTAAGAAATATGCTTCTATTCCTAAAGAAGATGATCCTTATACTATTGGTTTGGCTCGTGCAAAAGAGATTGTTGCTGCCAAAATGAAATTAGATGCTGAGAAATTTATCCAGGTGTTTAAAAAGGAAGGAATTCAAGTTCTAAAAGGTCGTTATGGGCCTTATATCACTGACGGTACTAAGAATGCAAAGATTCCTGCTGGAAAAGAACCTGAGGATTTGACTTTGGCTGAGTGTCAAGATGCACTTTCTAAGGCTTTTGTACGTGGTAAGAAAAAGAAAACTGCTAAGAAGAAAAAGGCAGTTAAGAAGAAGGTTGTGAAGAAGAAAGCGACTACGAAGAAATCTGCTACAAAAAAGAAGAAAACTGTTAAGAAAAAGACTGCAGCTAAGAAGACAACCAAAAAGAAAACTACTAGTAAAAAATAAAATTATTTTATTATTCTATAAACAAATACCTCATTATTTGCACCAAAGAGGAGAGCGCCGTCCCCTACTGGCAATTTCATCTGAGGAATTTAAACTAACAACGAGCATTTTCCAAGCAACGACTTGGAAAATTAAAAGCGAAGTGGACACGCCTGTACTAGGTCTGACAGTGCTCTCTTCTACATAAAAACCCAAGTTTGACAGTAAGTGTTTTTTAAAGACAATTTCTAGTTATTTTTTA
>CAZGQD010000018.1:0-28779 GCA_964527395.1 uncultured Methanosarcinales archaeon | reverse complement strand
TTAAATATATTAAAATCTCTCATAATCAATTTCAGAGACATAACTAAATATAATATTTTCTATCTTACAACAACCTTCTTCCCACCAATCCCAAACACCAGTGCCCTATCCTGCACATACTCCAAGCCCATCTTCATAGCCAATTCCGCCTTAACCAATTCCATTGCAATATCTACATAATGCCCATTTTGTCCAAGCAAATCCAAACTTGAAAATACCATAATAATTTCCTTAGCTGTCTTCCCATTTCTTTCAAGCAAACTCTCTCCATTAGCACTCATAAGTTCAGCACTGATCTTACCACTATACTTAGTTATCTTAACAATTCCACGTTTGTCAGCATCATTCTCATCAAAACAAAGATTAGGCCTTGACCACAATTGACATTTCACAATATCAAGCGCATCCTTCCATTCTTCTTCATAGATGTGAGCATCGTTAGAGATAATGCACAATTTCCCAACAGTAAACTTTTTCCCACAAACAACCCCTGACTCAAGCATCTTAAGATTCACTTGCTCCACAATATACTTAAGCAAATTCAACAAACCAAACGCATTTGGAATCGCTGCTTTAAATATGTCATGCGACCTAAACAGTGCAGTCATATTCAAGTTCCCATCACTACCGAGCATACATTGGACATGGTTCAAACAAGGTGGAGAATTACTAGCAAGGTCTTCTGGCAAATACAGTGAAGCTACAACCCTACGACTATGCTTCTCAGAAACTAATTTGTCAATCATCATATTTACTTGATCAACATTTCCAGCTGCTCGTAAACGTTGACCGTATGTATAAGCTACATCCTCACTAACAGACCCATCCAAAAAGGTGTTTTTATACTTCTCAATAGACTCTAAATCAAGCCCAATAGCAGAACGTAAAGAAGAAGGCCAATCAGGGATATGGATAGAGTCCAAATCCTCATTTTCAACAACCCACTGGATAGTTTGCACTTGCTTCTCGGAATTCCCATATGCTGTAGGCACAACTTTGCCATACCTAACAATTTTGTCAACCACTTTTAACCAAGTAGAACAAACTGTTTTTCCCCTCACATTAAAACCAATTTCCTCTGAAGGAAAAGCCAAGTTACTATCACGCACAGGCTCCAAGAACCCTACAGCTTCCATATAATAAACTCCAGAAGAAGCACAACTAGGTCCCAACGCATTATCATAAGCTTCAACAGCAGCCTCATCACCAACTAAATTAGCAGACGACAAACCCTTAAAATACGAAGGTCCAACAGCCCCAAAGTCAACATTAGAAACATCTATCAGTTCAACATTTTTACGAATCTTTTCAATCACAGCAGTATCAATTTCCTTATGCACTTTACTATTAGTTCCAACAACAAACCCTTCACTATCAACACCTTTTTCCCAAAGCTCCCGCAACAGATTTGTTCCCATACTCCCAAACTTACTAAGTGACAATTTCCCATGAGAATAAACAAGCAACTTAGTAATCTGCGGATTAAGTGCTAAGTTACGAAGAATAATAGAAACTCCTTCTTTGCTATATAGCGTAGATATGATTCCACACTTTTTTTTCAATAGTTCATTTTTCGCAATCAAAACTTCTGGCAAAGTCCATGCTGTACATAGAGCCAAGTTCCCAGCCCCCGTAGTTACTTTATATTTTTCAGAGTTATACAAATTTAATCCAGATACCACAGCTTCCATTTTCATCAAATCCTCCATTAACAACAACACAATCAGCAATTACAACAAGAAAATCAACGCTACCTAATACAGGGGTTGGCGGGTGAGACGGGAACATTCCAACATAGTATTAAAACCAGCATTTTTTGTACGTTAGTGCAAAAAATTCAGAGCTGTGTTTTGCCTGGGTGGCGGCTCTGGTAGCGTTGATTTTCTTGAATAATAAAAACCAATTATTATACACATTACAAAGATTCCTTCTTAAAATATGTGACAAACTAGCAACAAATATATAATCCAAATCCACTTTCTACAGTTTATGGGAGATATTGTGTCAAATGTGACAAATTTCATAGAACAAGATGTATCAATTAGAAGAAGTTTAAAGCGTGGTTTTACTAATAACAGAGCTTTAGCTAAATACATCCAAGAAAAACTTCTTTTAAACTGCGGTTTAGATGCTATCATTAGTGCAATTAGAAGATACAAATTCAACGAAGACAATACAGAAAAAGTCAAACTTAGATACGAAGTCCTCTCAAAAGCCAAGATTTCTTCAAGAACCCAAATGGCTTCTGTCCTTTTAAAGATCAGTCCAAACTTAAGATCAGACATTTCAAAACTCCAAACTGCAATCGACTTTTCCAAAAATCACGTTCTAAGGATTTTAGAAGTTAGCCAATACATCAAAATTGTTCTCGATCAAACAAACCTTCCTTTAATAAATAACTTCATCAAAAAAGAAGACATAATTGCAACTAATGAGAACTTAGGTGAAATAAGTTTAATTTTCAATCAAGAAATCAAAGAGATCCCTGGCATCCTAGCATCTGTTAGCTCCGAATTCACTCTTAAGGATATTAGCATCTTAGACAGTGTCATATGCGAGTCAGAATACATCTTAATCATCAAAGAAGACAAGTTAGTTACTGCTATTCAAGCGCTTTATGAGGTTAGTAAATGGGGCAATAAGGTTGCTAAGTTAGAGTAGAGTTCACATATTCAAAATAAGTTCATCAAGAAGCTCTGGATATTGTCTAACTTTTTCTATATACCCATTGTTAGGGTCAAATCTTTCTATTTTAAGTAATTGATCTACATCAGCACAAACTAAACGAGTTACAGCTCCACGTTTTTCATCAATCACAGCAAAACTAGTTGAACCAATGACAGGTAATGGAGTATCCTCAGTAGCAGCTAAAAATAATTTATAAGCTACTTCATGATGCAAACCAGCACCAAAATAAGCTTCAGAAACACCGTTTAGATGGTGTGCTACAGAAGATCTTAAATCAAAGCCACCCTCATACCTTGTTTCGTTAGTAAAATGAGCAAATTCATCAATCTCCGACAAATCACGAAGTTTGTATCTTCCACCTGCTGTAAGGTCTTCTGTGATTAATGCATATCTTCCATCAATATTTATAGCAAAAGTAAATTGAGGTACTGTAGTTTTATGCCTCTCAGCAGCAGCTCTAAAAAAATGTGGCTCAAATAAAGCTACTTCTTTTCCAGGCTGTCTTGAAGTCCATCTTTTAAGAGCAATTGGAACTCTAGATCCTGAAAGCTCAAGTTCACCAAGACGATAAACAGCTCTTTTTGTTCCTTCATAATCTGCTTCTACTTTTGCCCCTAGTGTTAGTTCTCTAGCACGCGCAGCTAACGGTGACGTACCAAAAGCATCCATTGCAGCATTTACTTGAGACATATATTCTGTAGGAGGCTCTGGAACTGGAGTTTCTTGAATAGGAGGACTTGCCGGCATTAATCCAGTGTCACCTAAACTAGTTTGATTACTACCATAACCAAATATCTCAGCTAATGGCTTTAAGAGAGTCCTAGCTAAATTTGAATAATCCATTTAAAAGGTCCAAACTTTTAAAGTTAAAAAGCTTTAGGTAGTTTTTGGTCTATTTCTCTTGATTGTATAATTAAATATCATTTAAAAAAACCAAAACAGTAACAAACCATAACATTTTGAACCTAGGAAATCCAGCAACAAACAGAGTCCAAAGTAGCAAGTAGAACAAAATAGATTCAAACAGTTACAAATTGTAACCAGTTGAAAATATTCAAAAAAACCATATTCATCTATATTCTTTTCATGCAAGGTATATACATGAAAATCATAGATTTTCAGTACAGGAAATGCTTCATTTCCTTGTACAATACCCACTTACCCACTGGACAAGTGCGGACAAATGATTTAAATAAGTAAATTCTTGAGCTTTCATGACAGCGAAAAACAGTGTAAAGATATTCCAAAATGAAAAAGTGCGGGCTAAATGGGATGAAGACCAAGAAAGATGGTATTTTTCTATTATAGATATTGTAGCAGTATTGACAAGTAGTGTTAATCCAACTGCATATTGGAGAAAACTTAAAGAAAGGCTCAAAAATGAAGGAAATGAAACCGTGACAAATTGTCACGCTTTGAAAATGTTAGCCCCAGATGGCAAAATGCGTTCAACAGACGTAGCTGATACTGAGCAATTATTCCGTTTGATTCAATCTATTCCAAGTAAGAAAGCAGAACCTTTCAAATTATGGCTAGCAAAAGTGGGTTATGAACGAATTGAAGAAAGCCAAGATCCAGAAAAAACAATCAATAGAGCCATGCAAGACTATCTAAAGATGGGCTATTCAAAAGATTGGATCAATCAGAGATTAAAGTCAATCGAAGTTAGAAAAGAACTAACTGAGGAGTGGGACAGAGTTGGTGTTGAAAAAGGCAAAGAATATGCTATCTTAACTGATATAATCACAAAAGGCTGGTCTGGTAAAACAATAAAGGAGTATAAAAAACATAAGAATCTCAAAAAAGAGAATTTAAGAGACAATATCCTTAGAAATTTAAGAAATTTCTGGACACCAAAAATCAAACTTGATTTTTGAGTATGACTAACATGGAATTAGTTCTAAACATGCTTGCAGAAGCCACAACAAAGGAAATTTCTAACGCTAAAAACCCAAAAACTTTCAAACAAAGTGAAGAAATAGCACAAAAGGGAGGAAATATTGCTGGAGGAGCTAGATTAGAGATTGAAAAACAATTAGAAAGGCCTGTTGTAAGCTCCAAAAACTCTTTAGATTTGATTGAATCCAAGAAAAAGAAACAAATTGCAAATTAAAAAACAGTGCGAGGGACGGGACTCGAACCCGCGCATCCACTAAGGAACTGGCCCTTCTTGTCAAGCTTAACACGTTCAAACCTGATCTCAAGCCAGCGTATTTGACCACTCTACCACCCTCGCATATATACAAAGAAGCAAAAGCAGCTTTTTAAAAGGTTTTTCATGCTACTTGAAACACTATATTCTCCTCATCCCTTTTGTAACTGGTCAAACTTAAGTTACCTTCTTCGAATTTAGGTGCATGAAATCTAGTATCTTCAGGAACAAAAACAGTTTCATAACCAGCAGCTGCTAAATTAGGAACTTTCTCATCAGGAACTCCATCTGGAAAGGTCAATTCTCTATCTTTTTCTCTCCCAACAATGTATACTTTAGTTGCTGCTGCAAATCTTTCATCACTTAAGACTCCTTCAAGAGGCGCTAGTTTAGCATAAACCCCATTTGTGAACTTCTCAGGCCCACAAGCATGCCCTGATTCAAGTGGAAAAGCGCAAGTTCTACCTTGAGTATCTTGCCAAACTGCTGTAGGACCACGGTACATGACATCCAATGCAATTCCATAACCATCATATTCAGGATATTCTTCTATCTCTACACCAACAGAAAGTAACATATCTAAATTTCCAATATAATCATTCACTGGAGCATCAGAAGGTATTTGTGGATGAACATCATAAAGTGTAACTGCATTAGGTCCAGTTTCTTGAATCAATCTCCATCCAACATACATATATGCTTGTTCTTCAACTACTTCATCTATTGCCATACAAAATCAGCTAAAATCTCTCTTTTTAAAGCTTACTCACAAATAAAACGTTGAAAATATATGCCTATTTTCATGAAAATCACACTAAACCCACCATAAATCTTAAATAATAGTATCCATTATAGGTACTAAAATGGAAAGTAAAGAAAATAATGTTTTAGGACTTTTTTTCACAGAACCAACTAAACATTGGTCTTTCAAAGATATCATAAACATAAGCAACACAAGTAGAACTAAGGTAAACAAATGGCTTAAACTCTTCATCAAAGATAAACTAATCAAAAGAATAAAACCAAGAGGAAAAATGCCTTATTATATTGGAAATTATAATTGTCCAGAATATCAAAACAAAAAGAAGATCTTCACTTTAAAAAAACTGCACAATTCTGGCTTACTTAACCATTTGAGTTCTCTAAAAAAGGCTAAAACTATTATCCTTTTTGGAAGTATGTTACGTTCAGATTGGTATAGTGAAAGCGATTTAGATCTATTTATTTATGGGGATGACAGTGAATTTGATTTGGGCCACTATGAAGAAGAAATTGGACATGAGATTCAATTGTTTACTGCAAAAAGCAAGAAAGACCTTAATAAACTAGGTCCAAATTTGATGCGAAACATAATTAAAGGCTACTTAGTCAAAGGTGATTTGAACTTTTTAGAGGTTAAGATCAATGCCTAAAGCAAATACAATAGAAGAAATTTATGAGGAATGTGAAGAAAAAGGTATGATTAGGTTTCAAGAAGATGTAGACGTATTCAAAGTAAAATCTATGGTCAAAAATGCAAAATCAGATCTGCTATCAATTACTGCACTTAAAAATTCTTCAAATCCACAATGGTCTAGCATTTACAAACTAGGGTACGATGTAATCCATTCTTTAGCAGAAGCTTTGTTAAGGTTCGATAAGATAAAATTACAAAACCATAGATGTTTATTTGCGTACATTTGTGTAAAAAAGCCAGAATTAGAGTTCAGTTGGGATTTCTTTGAGAAAATTAGAACAAAACGAAATGGCGTTAGTTATTATGGTCAAAATATCAATAAAAAAGATTGGGATGAGATAGAACTGCAATTAAACCTTTATGCTTCTGCTTTAGAAAAAGAAATAGAAAAAAGAATTGATAATTAATTTATTGCTCAATTAAAAAAAGAAAGTTTATCTGCACTCTCTTGCTTAACCACAGCTGCAGCCGCTGCTTCTTGAGCCTTTTTCCTCTCCAAAAGTGTCTGAACTCCAGCTTTAAATGCTTCACCTGTTTGATAGACTCTTGAAACAGCACTAGTTACTGCTTTTGCTGTGATCTCTTCTCCAGACAAAGTCACCTGAAATACATTATTCTGTCTATGCTCTGGTCTTCTTCCCATACGATGTGAAGTATCTCCTATTCCTCTAGGTGTGCTCCAAAACTGCAGCACTTCTCCATGAAGATATCCTGTTTCAACTTGGTGCTTATCCTTTAGACCATTCATAGCTTGTAAAAGTTCACTTTCACTAAACTCAATTCCATGTTTTTTAAGACTATCAACATTCATTACTGCAAGCGGATCTGTATAAGCTATTGTAATACTATTAACTAAAGCACTATCTCCAGCATTTTCTCCATAAGCATCAACTTGAATTCCTTTAATAGGTTCATAATCACTAATTCCACCATTAGGAAAAATAAATCTAGAATTTCGTAACTCACGAGCCAATTCACTTTCTAATCCCTCAGTTAATCTACCTTCAGGATATTTAGCTCTGACTACTCTTTCAACACCTTGCTCTAATCTCACATCTACTGCCGCTACTTCTTCTCGATAAACTCTATCAAGTTCAGCAACTGCATCACTATATAACTTAGCATCATCTTTTGATACAAATACTTCACCTGTATCATCATAACTTTCTCCTTCTTTTAGAAATCTTTTTGCAGTTTCCAAATCTCCTTTAATAGTCAAACCTTCGATTCCTTTATAGTCAACTCTAGCTACAAACTTAGTTCCATCACCTGATAAAATAGGTCCCCTTCTATCCCGTGGAATTCTATAAACATTCAAATCAGGACTAACTGTCCCAACACCTGCAGCATTCACTGCATCTCCAATATCTCCTACTGAACTATAATCTACCATAAAAAAACCATTAATTTTAGTCTTATAAGCATTTCTAGTCTACAGAAACTAAACAACAACTCCGAACAAAAACCCTACTAGATACCCAATAACTCCTGCTCCCATACCAATCACTACCATTTCAAATCCAGATTTGAACCAGTCCCTATGACTCACAGACGCCTTAACTGAACCAACCAAAAACAACACAAGTATGGTCAAAACCAAACTAACAGTCATAACTACAGTCCCAGCTCCAAAAAAGAACGGTAATATAGGAAACAAACTTCCAATTACAAAAGCTAAAAACATCACAAAAGAATCATGGATTGGGTTAGTCCCAGCTTCAGGGTTCAAATGCAACTTTTTTTGGATATAATTGATTGCAAAAGTACGATGGTTGTGCTTCACGAAGTGTTTCATCATCACATCAATTTCGTCTTGATCAAACTTCTCCTTTTTAAGCATAGCACGCATCTCAGAACTAGCTTTTTTAGGCCTCTTTTTAATTAATTCCTTTGCATTCTTAACTTCCGTTTGGTATATCTCTTTAACAGATTTGGATGATAGATATGATCCTGCTGCCATAGAAAGTGCTCCTGCAAACATGCTAGCCAACCCAGCTAAAAGTATTGTACTCTGACTATGAGTAGCTACAAACACTGCAAAAACAATTCCAAGGTTGCTCACAAGCCCGTCTTCCATCCCAAAAACAAGCTCACGCATGAAATTCTTAAGTCCACTTACAGCTTTTTGTTTAACCATTAAAAGAAAATAAAAATTTAAAGAAATATAAAACTACCTAAAAAATAAAAAAAACTATCCTACAGCTACAACTGTGCATGCTCCTTCTACGCATCTAGACTTTGCTTGGCCACAATCTAATGTATTTGCTGCACATTCTGCTGAACAAAGTACTCCTTGACAATCAGGCGCATAGTCTTCATTGACACTATCGCTACTATGGCAACACTCAGCTGCAACACACTCACTGTCCTCTACACAAACCTTCTCTGCAGGAACAGAGCTGCCAGAACATGCTACCAAAAACATAGCAACTGACAAAAGCAAAAACATAATCATTATTTTTCTCATTTTTAACACCTGTATTATTCTTTTTTATCAGGAGAAAGGCACTGTCAGACTTACTGCAGGTACAGACCATTGAGTTTTTAATTTTTCAAGTCGTTGCTTGAAAAATACTCATGGTCAATTTTATGCATTAAATAACATTGCCAGTAAGGGACGGCGCCTTTCTCCTTGTATGATTTTGAAATATACTGGTCCGTAAGTGAAATTTGGAACTTTTCTTACGGAACAGTGTCTCGAATCCGCAACCAAGTTATAGAAAATAGTTGCGGATGAGTATATATGAGCTTGTTTTTTATTAGTTAGATGAGTATATCTATTCTGTTGTGAATGTCTCTTCATAAGCTGCCTTTTCTCCAATCTCTCCACGAAGGTTCTCACAAAGCATTTTCTTAGTTTCAGCAGCATCAAAGTTACCTAAGAGCCAAATTAGTTTCATCACAGCAGTCTCAGTAAACATATCGTGGCAAAACACAACTCCAATATCAGCCAATCTACGAGTATTACTATAAATGTGCTCATGCACCGCGCCATTGATACAGTTCGACGTAACTCCAACAACGCAACCAGATTCAATCAACTCAGAAAGAGCAGATAAATTAGCTTTATTAGCTTCACTATTTGTTGGAGCATGCCCCATTCCAGTACCTTCAATAATCAAACCCTTATATCCATGCTCCTTATAAAAACGAATAACTTCAGGTTTAATTCCAGGATAAGTTTTCAAAATTCCAACTTTGTCAGACAGATTAGCCAAACAGACCAAATCTCCTTTAACATCAGAAGAACGAAGATATTCATTATCAATATACTCCACGGCCCCAACAGGATAACTAACCCGAGCAATAGCTTTAGCATTTACAGCTTTAAAAGCATCACGTCTGCTAGTGTGCATTTTTCGTGTTTTAGTTCCAGGAAGAACTAAACAAGTATTATCATTACTGTTCTCATGCATACATACTGCAACTCCAGCAAAATCTGTCTCTGCAATAAATCTGGCAGCACAAATTAGATTCATAGCAGCATCACTACTTCCTCTGTCACTGCTACGCTGCGAACCTACAAATAAAACAGGAACAGGCAAGTTATCAAGCATAAATGAAATCATCGCACTGGTTTGCGCAAGTGTATCTGTTCCATGTCCAACAATAATCCCTTTAACTCCAGAATGCGCAAGAGAGCAAATAGCTTCAGCAAGTACTTGGTAATGTTTAAGATCCATATCTTCACTCATCATGTTAAAGACCATCTGAGTTCTAATATTTGCAATCCCAGAGATCTCTGGCACCATATTAATTAGATCTTGCGCAGTAAATTTAGCAACAACTCCTCCAGTTTTGTAATCTACTTTAGAAGCAATTGTACCTCCCGTGTGTAATATAACTACATCAGGAAGCGAGCTCTTTTTTTGCACTTTCAAAACATCATTAGCACCAGCTCCACTAGTATCAGCAGCCTCAAGCACCACTATTTCAGAAACCTTAGCTTTCTCAAACCCAATATTATATCCATTACTTAGTTTAATTATAACTGCATTTTCATCACTGCTAGGCATCAGAACTCCTTCTTCACTGTGCCCATTTTGATCATTAATAGTAATTTTAACTTTGTCACCAACATTTGCCATGCCTCTTACCTTTTTTCATAGTATTAAAACCTTTTCGAAGCAAACAACAGATTCAGCAACACCACAATCAACTACTCTAACATAAGCAACTACAGCAACAAATGCATCACTACCACTATCAAAACAACCAACAGCAACACAACCAGCTTTATTTAAACCATCTCGGGGGCGTCGATCGCAGAAGTAGACCACCAACTTAAGACCAAACGACCTGAGTGAGCATAGCGAACGAACGCGGAGAAGAGCCTCTTCAGCCTCGCCCCGAATTGATGGTTTAACCAAAGCTCAAAACAACTAAAGAATAAAACCCTCAAAACCAACAAAAACCCTCACTTACCTTTATAAATACACGATAATCTGGGATTATCGGTACAGGAAATTTACAATTTCCTTGTAAACCAAATATCAAGCATAAAAGTGGTTCTTTTAAGGTGTTTTGCAATAATTAGTTTATAAATAAAAAATAAAAAGCAATCAAACCAAACAGGAGAAACAACAATGGCACTAAGAGACTACATAACAAATTTACCAACTCTAGCTACTACACTAGCAACTGGAGCTGCATTAGCAACAACTTTAGGACTAGCATCACCAAGCGAATCTTACGCAGGAAGAGATCCTTGCCCACACAGTGGAGCAGATATTGTAAAAGAAAATGATATGACTACCACTGTAAGTGAATGTCCAGCTTATGTCATGCGACTCAGACACGAAGATGGAGCTAATGTTGGTGTACATGATGTGGGAAGTTTTATGGCTACTAATTCTTTACTAGACCATTTAAGATATACTAATGGAAGACCTATTAGGATAACTTCATCTAGGCCAGATGGAACAACTCAAAGGATCACTGCTTCTTACAAAGGTAACGACAGAGTTGGAGTAACTTACAATTCAAGTACAGCTGAATTAGAGTTCACTGTAGATGGATATGGAGAAGTAGTTTCAATGCAATTTTCAAGACTAATTGAATATGGTTCAGTTTTAGATAAAAAAGAACTAAAAAAATTAAATAAAACTTTAAGAACAAATCCTCATCATGGTGCAGTTAATGTAGAGAACATATTAAGATCTACTCGAATTGCAGTAGAAGACCAATGTGGAGTTCCTGAAGTTCTAGACTTTAATATTGATATAGATCTGGAGTGAATATTTTTTTTTTATAAAAATCAAATCAAACCAAACAGATGAATAAATGGCATTAAGAGACTACCTACCAAGTTTAAGACCAATCAGAGCAGGCCTAGCAACTTTAGGAACTCTAGCAACAATCACTTCTCTAACCCTAGCTCCAAATGATTCTTACGCAAACGTACCTGTTTGGACTCCTCCGCCTGGATACATCAAAGTTGAAATAAATCAATGCCCAACAGAACTGTTTCCAGTAACTCCCGCAGAACCAGAAGTAAAGGATGGCAAAACATTAGATGTATACGTAAGTAATTTACCTGCTGAAGCAGCTTCTTTAATGGGTCACTTAAGTCAAATTGAGGGAGTTTTACGTGCCACTATACATGAAGGTGATGATGTTTATAAGGTATCTGCCTCTTACAAAGGTTCTGAAAAAATAAGTATCATTTATGATTCAGATCTGTTAAAATTTGAAACCATTATAGACGACAAAGGAATAATCAAATCTTACAATTTAATGCATTTAATATTAGAAAGAAAAGACGGTTCTTTAAAAAAAGCTAATAGACTTAGCCTTGGAAGAATGAATTTTAATCGTAATAAAAAAATTGAACAAGGTGATCCTTTAGTTGAAGAATCTTTAATGAATCTTAGATCAGCAATCGAATACGTTTGTGGCGAAGGAGAACAAATTCCAAAACCAATAAAAAGAAGAACTCTAGATCCAGATAGCTATAATATAGGCCATTTTGTTCTTAACTAAAAACTTATTCTGACATCCATTTCCAAGCCGGAATCACTTTAATTTTCTTACCTTTAATCTCATAAGAATCTTCTTGATCAAAGCTAATAATCATTCCTTCATCCAAATCAAACTCTTCCATAGCTTCTAATAATCCATTTATTTCTCTTTGCTTATTTTCTTCATTCAAATCATAACAAACTTGAAAAACAGAACTTACTTTTTCTCTTTCTTTAATAATAAAATCACACTCATAATTTTCAGAATAATACAAAATCTCCTTAAATCTCCTTTTAAGATGCAAAAAAACCAAATTCTCTAACATTCTTCCTTTGTCTTTTGAAAATGATATAGAGTTAATATTAGAAAGTCCATTATCAATGGAATAAAATTTCTTTTGTGCTACTAATTGTTTTTTATATGAATAACTGAACTTAGGAACAGAAAAAATAAGGTAAGAATCTTCAAAGTAAGAGATATAATCTATCACAGTTTGCACAGACTTTATTTGAAAATTTGTTTTAATAGAATTAAACGAAAATTTCTTCCCAACGTTACTTATCATAAATGCCGCAAGCCTCCTAAGTATCTGTGAGTTTCTAATCCCAAAACGAATAACTATGTCTCGCATTAATACATCATTTAAGAGTATGTTAAGAGTTTCAGAGTTTCCTGATTTTAAGAACCCTGGAAAACCACCTTTTTGAAAATATTCATCAAATGAATTTAACGAAGCTTTTCTCTTTTTTAATTTAAGAAATTCTTGGTATGAAAAAGGCAAAAGTGACAAATCTATATGTCTTCCAGTCAATTTAGTTCCAAGTTCACGGCTTAGCAGAGATGCATTTGATCCAGTAAGCACAACTTTCTCACCTCTATCTATTAAAAACCGAATAAAATTCTCCCATTTAGGAATATTTTGAATCTCATCAAAGAAATATACGCCTTTTTGTCCATATTCTTCTTTGAAAATTGTATCAATTTTAGTAAAATCTGATAGTTCAAACCCTTCTAATCTAGGATCTTCTAAGTTTAAAAAATAAAAGTTTCTCTGTTTTTCAAGAACTTGGCTTAGTAAAGTACTTTTTCCAGAACGCCTAATACCTGTAATAATTAAAGCGAAATTTGAGCTAATTTTTATATCTTCTAAACCAGTTCTAGGAATACCTGTATCTATATCTTCAATCCATTTTCGTTGCAAATGTACTATTTCTCTTAAATTATTTTTGCTGAGCATAATCTCTTAATAAATAAGTTCATTTTTAAATCCTTCTATTACTAATAGAAACATTTGTCTATTACTAATAGAAACTATTAATTATGTTCAAAATAAACCAAAAAAACCCAGCCCAAATCTTTATATAAGCCTCAAGCTCAAAAGCAGCATTCAAATTACCGGGGAATAAATAATGGAAAATAGCGAAGTTTTGAAAAATAATGTTGAAAATGTTGAAAATTCAGTGAATATTGAAATTAGTTCAAGTTCAGAAACTGTTACAGATACAAGTACTGAGTCTGTAAGTTCTAAGCAAACAGCTCAAGAATCTACTCCAGCCCCGACAGAAACAGAAACTGTAGCAACTACAATTGAAGAAAATACTCCAGAAATTTCTACAAGTTCTGAAACAGAAACAAAATCAGTAACAGATCCTATAATAGCTACTGAGATTGAGACTCAAACAACTGCTCCAAGTACTGCTACTGAATCAAGCTCTGAAACAATCAGCACAGAAGAAGAAAGCACAGAAACAACTGCAACAGCTGAATCTACGGTGGACACACAAGTAACAACTGAACCCACAACAGAATCAACAACACCAGTTAGCACAGAAGCAGCAACTTCTACAGAAGCAAACACACAAACAGCAGCAGAAGCAAATAATTCTACAACCCAAACATTCGACTACAAAGTAAAAGACATCACTCTTACAGATTGGGGTAGAAAAGAAATAATCATCGCAGAAAAAGAGATGCCAGGACTAATGGCTCTAAGAGACAGATACGCAGAATCAAAACCCCTAAAAGGAGCAAAAATCATGGGTTCATTACACATGACTATTCAAACTGCAGTTTTAATTGAAACTCTAGTAGAATTAGGAGCTGACGTAAGGTGGGTTTCCTGTAACATTTTCTCAACTCAAGACCATGCTGCTTCAGCAGTTGTAGCAGGCCCAAACGGTTCTTCTTCTGATTTAAAAGGAGTCCCAGTTTTCGCTTGGAAAGGTGAAACTCTAGAAGAGTATTGGCAATGTACTATGAAATCCTTAAGATGGCCAGACGGGACAGGTCCAGACTTAATTGTAGACGATGGTGGTGACGCAACTTTGTTCATGCACAGAGGAGCACAAGCAGAAACAAACCCATCAATCCTAGACAACGATGAAGGTAACGAAGAACTAGCACAAGTAAATAAACACCTAAAATTAGTTTTAGAAAAAGATCCAAATTTCTTCTCAAAAGCCCTAAAAATAATGAAAGGTGTGTCTGAAGAAACCACAACAGGTGTACACAGATTATACCAAATGATGGAGAAAGGAGAATTAAAAATTCCAGCAATCAATGTGAACGATTCTGTAACAAAATCAAAATTCGACAATTTATACGGATGTAGGGAAAGTTTAGTAGACGGTATTAAACGTGCAACTGATGTGATGCTTGCTGGAAAAGTAGCTGTTGTTGCTGGTTACGGTGACGTAGGTAAAGGTTGTGCCCAATCTCTAAAAGGCTATGGCTGTAGAGTAATAGTAACTGAAATTGATCCAATCAATGCTCTTCAGGCTGTTATGGAAGGGTACCAAGTAATTCCAATGGATGACGCTGCAAAGATCGGTGACATTTTTGTGACAACTACTGGTAATTTCAACATCATTGTAGATAGGCATTTCTTATCTATGAAAGATCAAGCTATTGTTTGTAACATAGGTCACTTTGATAACGAGATTGATATCAATTGGCTTAACAAAGAGTCAGGTGCTACTAAAATAGAAATAAAACCACAATATGATAAATACACTCTTAATGGAAAGGAGATTTATATCTTGGCTGAAGCAAGGTTGGTCAATTTAGGTTGTGGAAATGGGCACCCTAGTTTTGTAATGAGTATGTCTTTTACTAACCAAGTATTAGCACAATTAGAACTTTGGCAAAATGAACATAAAGTTGATGTAATTGTTCTGTCAAAAAAGCTTGACGAAGAAGTAGCTAGGCTACATTTAGAGAAATTGGGAGTAAAAGTTGATGTTTTAACTGATGAACAAGCAGCTTACATCAAAGTCTCTAAGGATGGACCATATAAGCCTGAGCATTATCGCTATTAAGCTCATAACATTCTCTTATTTCTTTTATTATTTTATTTGATCTATTAGATAAATAAGTCTTAAAACTAAGTTTAAGCGCCTTTTCTACAGTGTTAACCTTGTCAATTTTTGGATTTTCTAAAATAAATGAAATGATCTGGCTGCGTTTATTTGATCTAGCCATATTTAACTCTTTTTTATTAACTTTTGCAGTTTGAATCCACTCAAGTTCAGTCAATTTTTCACTAAATTTGTATTTTTTCAATAGTCTTTCAATCTTAAAGCCATCAATAACATCAATATTCCAATTAACCTCACTTACAATTGTAGAAGAAGTAATTAAAATCCCTTTCTTAACTTCTTTTTTCTTTATGTAACTATAAAGTTGATCAATTTCTCTTTTTGAGACTCTTTTTAATTTACCATATGCTTTAATCTCAACAACAATCATCTCACCAGATTTATTTTCAACTAAAATATCTTCTCCTTTGTTGAAATTATCTTTATCATAAATAGGCGCTGTCCTAAATCTATTCGGGGGCGTCGATAGCAGAAAGAGATCTTATTCGTTAGAGCATTATCGTTCGACCTGAATGAGCTTGCGAATGAACATGGAGAAGAGCCTCTTCAGCCTCGCCCCGAGCCGAAGGCAGGATTTAGGACAGTGCCTCATAAATAGAAACTCTTTTAACTTTATAGTTCATGTTTTCTAATAATTTAATAGCAATTTCGGTCAATACTTCTTCTTTTTTCTTTCCTAGGATAGTAGGACAAGGCCTATCATACACAACATTTGCTTCTTTATATGCTTCTTGAATATTTTTGAAGTATTTGTAAAATTTTAGATTTAATCTTTTTTGGATAAGACTTGTACTTGGATAAAAACCTAAATCTACACTTTTTCTAATTAATCTCTTTATTCTTTTCTTATTTTCTTCATTTTTTTCATCAGAGTAAGTTTTATCACTTCTGTCAAAAAGACTTTTTCTATATAGTTCAAGATCTATTCCTGATTTAGAGTATAAGTCTTCCATTGATTTAAAATATGTAGATAGCTTAATGCAAAGAAGAGAACACAATTCTTTAATCCCTACAAACCTCCCCTTAGCATACTCCTTCTGAACATATTCAATAATTTTAGCTCTTGCATAACTCTTAGGGCAGAACTCTAATGGCACTTGAACACCAATTTTTTGGTATAAATCAAAGATATTTTTGAAATAA
The DNA here is from genome assembly GCA_964527395.1 of uncultured Methanosarcinales archaeon. GTDB lineage: Archaea > Nanobdellota > Nanobdellia > Woesearchaeales > GW2011-AR9. The sequence continues at coordinate 12,002 of CAZGQD010000018.1, read as the reverse complement.
TTATACAATTCAACATTAAAAACTGCTCTAATTTCTCTTTTACTTAAGAAACGCTTCTCCTTATCATAAACAGCCTTAGCATGTTCAAGAATCTTGGCCCTTTTTTGCTCTTTACAAAGTCCTTTTATGTTTATTTTTGTGTCATAGAACTAACAGATTTCTTTATTTATAAGTGTTATCCGGACCTGTCCAGTGGGAGTGGCTTTTCTTGAAGTAAAACGTAGAAATTCAATACCTACCTACTCTTCCTGCTTCTTCTTTTGTTGTAATTCCTCCCTCCACTAAAGGTTCAACTAACTTAGAAAAAGGAGTAATATAATCATCTCCTGGCACTTTACCAGAAAGCAAAGCCTTCTTAACATCACCTATATTGTCAGAATTAAGCACTTGATTTATTGGAACCATCCCTAAATAACCATCATCATCAGGTGAAATTTCTCCACCTCCTCCAGCTTCAAGAAATCTAGGATCAAGTCTACTAACTAATCTCTGAGATGTTGCAGCTCTTAAATAATCAACTGTCTCTTCTCTGTTAGCACCAAGCCTAGCTAAATAATCAATGCTACCCACAACACCTGCTGCTGGAGTTGCTAAAACAACTGCTTTTCCATTTTTAGCATAAAACATAGCTTCCTCAACCATTCTTGGATCACTAACATCATCAATAAACAGAAAATCAGGGTTCCAATCACGTAAACCTCGCAATTTTCCTTCCATTTCTGAATCATCTGGTCTAAGAGACATTCTAACTCCATCAACAGGTCCAACATAAGCTGGTTTTTGTTCAACAGATACTGTCAACTTTCCTCTCATAATTGCATCAGTTACTAAATGGTATGCAAAGCTAGTTTTCCCATGATCTGGCGGACTTGAGACAAGATATAATCCTGGTCCTTGAATAAAATCTCCAACTAAAGGACTAAGATCTGGCATTTCATAAAATAATTCTATATGATACCCCTGCGATTTACCAATAGGGAGATTTGTGAGATTAATTCTTGTTTTTTTATCTACGTCATGCTTTAGTATTCCAGAAACCAAATCTCCTGCTTTTAAATCTCGCACAACTGTTTCAAGTTCTGGTTTTTTCCCACTAACTTTCTCCCATCTTGTTAATGGAACTTCTCTTTCTTCAACTAAGCCAAATGCTTGTTTAAAACTGTCAGTTAAAGCTCCAAATAATCCTCTAGGAGGAGCCATTTTTGAACGAACAGCAGAATCAATTTTAAACCTCACATCTACTCCTTTAGCTCTTTCTATCAAATATATGTCACTAGCTCTTTTTCTTATTGCATCAAGAAATATTAATGTTCTCAATTTAAGAATTGGATCAGTATCACCTGGTAGCCAAGTGGCCTCCTCCTCATTTGGGAGGATTTGAATAACCATTCTTTTATGAATCTTTAGGGATATAAAAACTTACTGAATTATTTTAAAACACTTTCAATTTCACTTCAATTTATACTCTCTACCTTTCCAGCTAACAGTTCCAAATATACTTTTCCACCAAGAATACATACCTAAGAACCAATACAAAGTAAACTGCACAGGAAATAAAACAACATTGTAAAAATAATCCTCGCCAGTCTGATATGTTTGAATCACTCGTAAAACAACAATAGCCACAGTCAAAGGCAATAAACTTTCATTTATAAACGGCGCCAAGAATCCCAAATAATGTACAGCAACCACAATCAAATAAAGTCCTGGAAACAACAAAGCTGGGACTCTACTAGCTGTAAATGTGTTTTTAGAAAACCCTAAAAATGCTTCAGAAAAGTCAGAATACATTCTACAAGAAAAACTATCACAAAAAAATATTTTCATTCTTTTGTTTGCCTTCTTCATATTTTTGGCAAACGCAGAATCTTCTAAAATCTCATACCTAATCATCTCATGCCCACCAATTTCATCATATGCAGACCTATTACTTAGAATACATTGTCCATTAGCCATACAAAATTTATCAGTTTTACTATTTTGTGCCATCCATATCGGATAAAACGCAAGCAAACTCCAATGTAATATTGGAACAAGCAACTTCTCACCAAAACTCTTCATAATCTGTCTGGGAAATACAGATATTACATCAACTTTTTTCCTTTGAAACTCAGAAACTAATCGACTCACAGCATTCTTTTTCAAATGTACATCTGCATCTAAGAACAACAACAAATCTCCTTTTGCATATTTTTGTGCTTGATGTAAAGCCCACTGTTTTCCCATCCAACCTGTTGGCAACTTCTCTCCACGAAGCAATACAACATTTTTCCGAGCACCACCAACAGCTCCCAAAACACCACCAGACTCAACAGATTCAAATGAATCAATATATTTTCCCAAAATATTTTCACAAAGTTCATATGTTCCATCACTTGACCCATCATCCAGCAATATTATCTCACAATTACTATAGTTAGAATCAAGTATTTTAGGCAAAGTATATTTGATATTGTGCACTTCATTTCGCATAGGCACAATAATACTTACAAAAGCCCCATCTTGTTTTTTCAAAATATTTTTTCTAAGTTTCCTAGTACTAAATAAGTTCCAAACTGGCATAGTTAACATAAGTCCAGCTACTGCAATAGAAACACCTAAAACACTCATAAAACATTCAGAAATCTACAATATAAAAAGGAATCTATTCTAGAGACTAGTTTCAGTCCCTTTTAGAATTCCGGATTATTCTAACAATACTCTCTAAACCAGCAGGATTTTTCAGAATAATCTCTGCACCAGTGTCTGCAGCCACTTTTCTGTCATGATCTGAGATGTTTCCTGTAATAAAATAGAAATTATCTACTTTTCCTTGTGCTTCTAAAAATCTATAAATCTCTAAAGAGGATGCTAATTCTTCTTCAGAACCAGGGATTCTCATATCAACAAGATATGTTCCAGGAAAATCACTTGGTTCACAGTCTCTTAAAAAATTAAGGGCTTCCACCCCACTACTATATGGTACTACAGATATATTAAATTGGTCAGCATATCCAGTCAACATCTCACGAACATGATTATTGTCATCTAGTATGAATAAGTCTAATCCCATATAAAAGTAGTTTAATATTTAGCTTAAAAATATGTCTGTTCTAAATACTCATCTCCAACAATATTCTATTCTCTAAAATATCCTCTTTTGCTTTAAACCCACAAATATTAAATCCATATTTCACCAAGAATCTAAGCATCTCACGCCTATTGTTTCTAGTTTTGATAGTCACTTTTGAATATCCATTAGCTTCAGCCCAAGTAAATAAATAATTCATCATATTTTTCAACACGCTTCTCCTACGAAACTTAATATCGACTCCTGCCATCCAGCAATATATTGATCCATCAGAATATTTGTCATATGCTACAATATATCCTGCATCAACAAACCCAATAGATCCTATTAAAATTACACTTGCCTTGCCAGATATTCTATCAAGAAAATATTCTGCACTATATTTTTCACCTAATTCTCCTTCAAACTCAGGGATATTATCATTTATCGCAATAACAAACGAAATATTCTCACAAGCAATTTCTTTTACAACAACATTTCCAACAAAAGAAAAAACTTTTGATTTAGCAACATTTTTCCCATTAGCCAACTTCTCCTTAGCCAATAATTGAGCTTTCCTCACTCTATCACGACTATTACGAACCTTCACAGATATGAACTCAAACATTTCTTCAGAACTAAACTTCTCTTGCAACTCTTTCAAACCATACAGCTTCTTAAGCGTCTCTTCAAACACCTTTTTATCATTATGGTCACTCTCAATTGCACGTGCTTGTGACATAAAATTCATTAGTCCTGATTCTCTAACTATTTTTAGTGAAGTCTTAAGATAATTAGTATATCCTTTGACCTTCCCAAACTTCTTAAACTGATGAACAGTATATAAATTCGGACAATGTATGCTTTTAATCCTAAATCCATTTTCGATATAATGCAAATTCATAATTATCTCCAAAAGAAATCCACCATCCTCTGGAATATCAATCTGAACAAAATCTTTCTTCCAAAAGGCTCTTTCACCACCAAAAAATCGAGCACAGTTACTAAACCCAAATATTGTTCTTCTATCACCTTCTCGATCAAGTATTGCCAAATCAAGCTCTCGATTAACAATAGGATCAATCAGCTTATCAAGGTTCTCATGCGTCAAATTAATCAAATCAGCATCTAGCATCACAATCACATCAGAAGAACTAGCATCAATTCCAGTCAGAACAGCAGCAGTCTTACCTTTGTTCACTTCATGTTTAAGCAATTTAATCCTAAATCTGCCAGAATATTCCAAAACAATGTCACAAGTCCCATCAACAGACCCATCATCAACAATTATGATCTCATCAAATCTGTCATAACCAGAAACAACTTCAAGTACAGCCCGAATATTTTTCTCTTCATTAAAAGCCGGAATCACACACGCAATTCTAGCTCCACAAGAAGTATCTCTATCAATATCTTCAAAATCCCTCTTTATTTCCCTAGCTACTTTTGCCACTTTAGCCTCTCAGACCCTGCCAAATAAAAACTTTTAGTAATATAAACAGCAAAAGCACAATCCTTATAAGATAAAAGCCTAAAAAAATCGCATGAGAAAATCAATAGATGTGATCGGGCTTGGTTCTCCTTTAATGGACTTTTTGATTGATGTAGACGAAAACACCTTACTAGAGTTTGACTTAAAAAAGGGCGAAATGCAGCTTGTTGACCATGACAAAGCAACAGAATTTCTAAATAAAATAAAACAAACTGAAATGAAAATTGAAGTAATTCCTGGCGGATCTTCAGCAAACACTCTCAAAGGTGTAGCACTCTTAGGAGGACACGTTATCTTTTGCGGAGTTGTAGGTAACGATGAAAATGGTCAAATCTATGAACAAGAGCTTCAAAAAATAGGTGTAGAAACAAAATTCACTAAAAACGAAGATCTAACTGGTCACGCTCTAACTTTTATCACCCCGGACTCTCAAAGAACTTTCTCAACTCATTTGGGTGCAGCAATCAAAATCAAACCAGAACATGTCTTAGATGATGACATCAGAAAAGCAAAAGTCTTACACTTAGAGGGTTATCAAATTGAAGGAGACAGCAAAGACACCTTGCTCCATGCAATCAAAGTTGCAAAAGAAGCAAATACATTAGTTTCAATGGACCTAGCTGACCCAGGTTTAATCAGAAGAAACAAAGAATTCCTCAAAATTCTAGTAAAAAACGATATTGATATTGTTTTCATGAATGAAGATGAAGCAAAAGAGTTCACTGGTCTAGAAGAAATGCAAGCCTTAAATGAAGTAGCAAAGCAAGTGAAAATGGCAGTAGTAAAACTAGGTCCAAAAGGTTCATTGATTTCCTACAAAGGTGAAACTATTCAAATCCAAGCAAACGCAGTTAACGCAATTGATACTACAGGAGCAGGTGACAGTTACGCAGCTGGTCTTCTTTATGGTTTTACACACAATTGGCCACTGTCTCTAGCAGGCAGCTTAGGATCACTTTTTGCATCAAGAGTAATTTCCCAAAAAGGAGTAGCTATGAAAGACATAAGTCCAATAGATTTAATTCAACAGATATTAAGGTAATTAAACAATGGAAGAAGATAACCAAAACCAAGAAAGCAATCAAGAAACAGCCCACTGTGCTACAGAAAGCTCAAATGAGTGCACAGATGAAAACAAAACTGAACAAAACACTTCACAAGAATGCACTTCAAACACAGAAATTAAAATAGGAATAATCGGCGGTTCAGGAATCGACCAACCAGACATATTAGAAAATAGAATTACAACATCTATTATCACAAAATTCGGTCAACCAAGCAGTCCGATAGTAGAAGGAACAATCAACAATACAAAGGTAGCAATAATCGCACGTCACGGAATAGGTCACAAAATAAACCCAACAAATGTAAACTATCGAGCCAACATCCAAGCTTTAAAACAAATCGGCTGTACTCATATCATAGCAGCTACAGCAGTTGGATCCTTACAAGAACACATCAAACCTGGTGAAATTCTTCTAGCTGATCAGTTTATTGATAGAACTACAAAAAGAAAACAAACTTTCTATGAAGAAGATAAGGTTTGCCATATCTCAATAGCTAAACCAATGTGCGAAACTCTAAGAAACCAATTAATCCAAAGCTGTCAAGAATTAAACTTAGAATTTCATAAGTCAGGAACTTGCGTAGTAATCGAAGGTCCAAGATTTTCAACTTTGGCAGAATCAAACATGTTCAGATCATGGAACGCAGACATTATTGGTATGACTATGGTTCCAGAAGTAGTTTTAGCAAGAGAAGCACAACTCCCATACGTAAATATCTCAATGGTAACTGACTACGACGTTTGGAAAGAAGAGGAAGTAACTACTGAAGCCGTTATCCAAACAATGAAGCAAAACGCAGAGAAACTAAAAAAACTCCTGCTCCATGTGATTCCCAAGATCCAATACGACAAAGACAACTCAATCAGAAGCGCCCTAAAAAGTGCTATGTTTTAAGTGTTAAATGTATTAAATTTGTTTAAAAGGTGATAAAAATGGATATAAAAACAACGATTCAAACAATACCAAACTTTCCTAAACAAGGAATTATGTTTAGAGATATAACTACTCTCATTGAGAACCCAACAGCTTTCTCATACGTAATAAACCAACTAAAAGAAAAAACAACTAACTTAAACATCACTAAGATTGCTGGTATTGAATCAAGGGGCTTTATATTTGGAGCAGCCTTAGCAAAAGATCTAAACCTTCCTTTCATTCTTATCAGAAAAAAAGGTAAGTTACCAGCAGAAACATTCTCAGAAGAATATGAACTAGAATACGGCACAGATTGCGTAGAAATCCACAAATCTTCTCTAAACCAAGAAGACCAAGTTCTAATCATAGATGACTTAATTGCAACAGGCGGGACTGCTTTAGCTGCTTGTAAATTAGTTGAGAAAACAGGAGCAAAGGTAGCTTCATGCTCTTTTGTAGTAAACCTCCCAGATTTAAAAGGTGCTTCAAGAATCGTTGATTACAATCCTTCTTGGTTAGTAGAATTCGAAGGCGATTGAAAAAACTTAATTTTCTTTTTATTGTATTATTCCTTGTTCTCTTAAGAACATAATGAGCATTATAACAAGAAGAAGAGCGATTGTAAGAGTCAAGGGGTTTATTAATTCTAATCTTCCTTTCTTATTTCTCAACATTTCAAGTATTCCTTCCATCTTTGCCAACCTTTGATTAACTTTATCTATCTCTTTTTTAGTATTTATTTCTTTCTCTAACTCCTCTATTTTTGATTTAGACTCTTCTATTTTATCAAGGTATGTTTCTTTTAAATAGGAAACAAAGTATATAATTAAAGCCATAACTCCAAAAGTAGCTACAAAATTATTATTCACATAAAAACCTCCAGCTGATAAGACAAAACCAACAATACCTAAAACTACATCATACCTAAATTCATTTTTCATAAAGAACCAAGAACACCAAGCATTTAAGTCAATTTACTTACTAGAAAAGTTATTTTAAAACAGTAAGTATATAAATCAAATTTATATCATATAATCATGAAAATCAGGTTATATCAATCAAAAGATGCTCTTCAATTAGAAAATTTATTACTTGAGTTTTTAAAATATAAGGATAAAGAATATTCTAAAGACATACAAAAGTTCATGAGAAACATCAAAAATAAGCAAAGAAATTATGCTAAAAGTTACCTAAAAAAATTCACTCAAACAAAAAGATCTAGGTTCTTGGTTGTAGAAAAAGACAATAAACTAATTGCCTACATGTTAGGAAGTATCCAATCAAATCAATTCGAACAAGATAAATTCAGAGGGTACATTGATAGTTTTTTTGTAACTAAAAGTCATCGAAAAAAAGGATTAGGGAAGTTACTTTACTCAAGATTAATCTCTTGGTTTAAAAAGCAAAATTGTAAACAAGTCATTTTGGACGTTGCTAAAGGAAACCCTTCAATAGATATCTATGAAAAATGGGGATTTGAACAAACTAAACAAGAAATGCGAAAAAAAATCTAATTACTCCAATTGCAAATCTCATTTCCGAACTTTCTTAATTGCTCTACTAATCTCATCTTCAGGCGCAGCAGGGGCAATCCTAGCAGCCAGATCCTCTAGACTTTCAGTTCCTTTTTTCTTCTTGCCACCAATCTTTTTAACTTTCTTCTTACCTAAAACAGCAGCACTCTTACTCTCAGAACCAGCCCTACTAGAACCCTTTACTTTAGTCCCAGAAGCACCAAGCTTAACTTGCCACATTTCATCTTTAATCTCCTTTTCAACTTGATCAAGTCCATCCATGTTCTGATCAGCTTGCCAATTAATCTTCAAACCATCTTCTTGCCATCTACCAAAAACATGCAAACTAAGCTGACCATCTTTATTATCATCACTCACACCTGACTTCAAAATAATGTTTGTTGCATGACAACCCATTCCTTCAAAGATCGCTGTAGACGCAAAAGATCCAGCAAAAAACAAATGCGAACTCTCATCTTGAGATAAGTTCTCAATCAGTTTAGGTTCAACTTTACTATAAACTACCAAATGCGCTTTGTTCTCTGCCCTCACAGGTGCTACAACTAAAACTTGCTCATCCTCATAAACTACATCATCTGAACTTGCAACATCAGCCAAATGTTCGGGAACAATTCCTTTCCCACTATGCCATGAAGCAGGATGCCTTCCAAAATGGTTTCTCATCATAATAGGCAAATTATTACCAAGCATCTCAATAGTCTTAGCTTCCATCCTTTCGCCCTTACCTTTAAATTCAAGTGTCTTAAGTTTGTCTCCGCTCTCACGCGCAAGTAAATGCACAAGAAAATGAGGAGACATCTGTCCTGCTACTCCTCCAACTGCAATGAACACATTAAACCCAGTTCTAACTAGCGATTTCTTAAGCGCTTTAGCAAAATTAGGTATAAGTGCAAACATGTGAGTGAATTCGTCACCAGGGATATACGCTGGCATTGGATAATGTTCAATTGGCATATAAGACAAATGTCCTTTTACAATCGGATAGATATCTAGCATTGAAGCCATCTTAGAATCTTTAAAAACAGTCTTAGCTCCAGGCTGCTCTCCAGAAATCAATTTACAATGAATACACTGCTTTTTTTGTTCCTCAAGCTGCGCTTTCATCTCAGGTGTAACATTCATAACACCCAATATCTCCCTAGCTTTTTAAAAGAATTGCTATTTCAGTCTCATTAATGAATAAAAAAGAAGATATTATGGATGCAAAGGAATTTTTAGCTTATAAAAGAAGCTTTGTAAAGGAAAATCTGATCTCTTTAGAAGAAGTAGAGCTTATAATTAAATAAAAAATTCACATATTACTAGCTATATGTTGAACAGCATAATTAATAGCTACAGCAGCCCCAGTAGCATAAGGTAAAAGCTTAAAATTATCAATAGTTCCCATTGCAATTGCTCTAACAGGATTTTTCACTTCAGGATCGACCCTAGTAACATAATCATGAATAGTGTATCCTGGAACAAGAACATGCCCTAATATTCTTTCAAGAGTCTTAACTTTCATAAGAAAAAAAGAGAATTAATAGTTAATAAATTTTCGCTTCATAAAAACACTATTTTTATACAGAGTCAGTCTACAGCTTGTCAGACCTAGTGCAGGCGTGACCACTGCGCTCACTATTTTGCTCCTTTCATGAAAATCAAGGATTTTCAGACGCTGAATTTTTCAAATTCAGCATTTAGTCACAAAAATGCTTGTTGTTAGGTTTATTCCTTTGACAACATTGCCAGTAAGTGGACAAACCTGATACTGACTCTTGAGTATTATGTATTTTTTGAGAATATAAAGATAAAAAATAATAAAACAAATCACTTCTTGTTCTTCATCTTTTCAACTTGTTTAGAAAGTTTCAGCCTTTTAATCAGCTCTTTATACCTGTTTCTGATTGTAACTTCTGTAACTCCTGCTACATCAGCCACTTCACGTTGGGTACGCTTCTCTCCATGAATTAAAGACGAAACATAAAGTGCAGCTGCTGCAATTCCAGTTGGACCACGACCTGAAGTTAATTCAATGTCACGTGCCTTTTCCAAAATCTCAACAGACTTACTTTGTGTTTCAGGACTAAGCTTAAGAGCCGATGCAAACCGTGGAATATAATCGCTAGGATTACTAGGACGTATACTTATTCCAAGCTCTCGAGTAATGAACCTATAGGTACGACCAATTTCCTTTTTCTCTATACCGCTAGCTTCACCCATTTCATCAAGTGTTCTAGGAACTTCATGACGTCTACAAGCTGCATACAATGCTCCAGCTACTACACTTTCCATTGACCTACCACGAACAAGCCCTTTTTGAACAGCCAAACGATAGATTCTAGCAGCTTCTTCTTCAACTTGTTTTGGTAACTTTAAATATGAACCAACACGCTTTAACTCAGCAAGAGCTACCTTCAAATTTCTTTCAATAGCAGTAGAGATACGATATTGCCACTTCCGTAACCGAAAGAACTTATCTTTCTCTTTCCCACCTAACTTATAATAATCAGAAGTCATTCCTATTTCTGTTCCAAGCCCTTTATCGAAGCTAGTCTCACTTGTTGGAGCCCCTGATCTACGTCTGTTTCCACCACGATCATCATCAAAACTACGCCATTCTTGACCAAAATCAATCATTCTATCTTCTAGAACAAGTCCACATTCTCGGCAAGTAACCTCACCTTTTTCTCTATTCCTATGAATAGCTTTACTGCCACAATCCGGACATTCTTTTATTGCTGATTTTCTCATAATATGGCCTCCAAGGTCTTTTTTGATTTTGTCGTCTTTAAAGAAACACCTAAAAAAGTTAAGTTTAAATACTTTGAACGCCCTCTATTTATAAACCTTTCGCTTTTCTAAACACAAAATAGCCCTGTTTTCACATAAAAACACCAAACAATTAAAGATCAATGATCTGCCAAGAATCAAAGCATTAGGTATATACTGGTCCGTAAGTAGAAAGTGGAACTTTTCTTACGGAACTGTGTCTCGAATCCGTAACCAAGTTATAGAAAATAGTTACGGATGAGTATATACATTGAAGCCTAGAGTAGATATTGTGTATATAAATAAGCTAAAATCAATAATTTTCATGCAAACTCAAAAAATCACTGCTTCAAGCTCAGTAATTATGGCTTCAACTTCTTTCTTTGGAGTTGGTGCAGCTATTATCTACTATTTACGCGAAGCTAAAAATCTCTCATTCTTATCGTAGGTATTAAGTTGCATTTTATATCTGAAGACAGCACTGTCAGGCGTTAGTGCAGGTACAAAGCACTTCGTTACTATTTTTGTTCATTTCATGACAAAAATCTTGTGCTTACTGTCTTGCTTTGGATGGGAGTGCCAGCAGTGGACGGTGTTGTCTTCATAATAATTAACGCAACTTAATACCTACTTCTTATCAATAGTTTTAATAATCATCTCTTACACATTATTTATCATATTGGTAACAACATATTTTGAATCTAAGGTGAGATTATGAATCTAAAAGATCTATGGAAAAAAAAACAGTGGTGACATTTTGGTCCTAAGTTCTCTGCTTATACTTGCACTCTTATTCTTTTATTCACTTGCCAGATGAAAACGTTTATATACCAAACTTCTATTCTACAAACAAGGTGATTTATGATGGTTATGAATAAAAAAGGACAATTAGGTGTTATTGAATTTAAATTCTTCATGTTTGGTTTTGGTATCGGTTTAATTGGCGGATTGATATTAGTTCTCTTAGGTACAAAAGGAGTAATTCCGTTCGAGATTCCTCTAGTTTGCGGATAAACAAATAATTAATTTAATTTTCTTAATTTTTTTTTTCTCAATTTCATTTTCTTTCAAATCAAAGAATTTCCTGTTCATAGTACAACAACTTAAATTGCATCTATTGTTTCTAAATCTCCTACAGTATTGTAGAATTCCATAATTCTGCAAAAAATTTTCAAAAAGTTCCTTTATAAGCA
>CAZGQD010000017.1:26256-28863 GCA_964527395.1 uncultured Methanosarcinales archaeon | reverse complement strand
AATGCTTATAAAGGAACTTTTTGAAAATTTTTTGCAGAATTATGGAATTCTACAGCTGTTATTTCAGGGGCACAAGAATCCATGTTCTGGTTTTTGCTAGTTCTATCATTGATGCAAACAAATACATGTAAAAGTGGATTTGGTGGGTTTTCTAGGAGTTTCATGATTGTATTTGAGAATTGATCTTATTTATAGGGTTTTGGGTAACCAGAGTTAGTTTCCGAACCATTGATCATTGTGTTCACAAGTTTTTTGTTTATTATTTTATTATTTCTATTAGTTTATTAATTACTTCACTAATCTTTTTTGAATTTATCAACCCTGCTTTTCTTATTACTAAGGATTTGTCTGCTGTGAATAACCTATTTGGCCTGATATAACTAAGTAATGGTAGTTTTCCATCTAAGAAATCTTCATTTTTTAACAAAACAGAATAATCATCGTCTTTTGATTTGCTTGTAATTTGACAAAGAATGAAGTCTTTCTTGTCTATGTCAGATATAACTAAAGCAGGTCTTTTTTTGAAAGTATAAAGATTTGTGAAAGGAAAAGGAATAATAACTATTTCTCCTTTTACAAATTTTTCCATGCCTCGTCTTCCTCTTTTGTGTTCCATTCTCTTGCTAATACTTTTTGACTTGCAATAGCAGTTTTCATACCTTCACTAATTTGATGCATTGGCCTTAATTCTATGTGATTCTCAAATGCTAAAATTGCAATTTTTGAACCTTTTTTGAACGAATTATTAGTTCTTACTGATTTTGGTATCGAAATCTGTCCTTTTTCTGTTACTGTTGCTGTCCTTATTTCTACAATTGTCATTTTATCACCTTTCCTTAAATGTAAGAAAAGTAAGAAAATATAAATCTTTTGCAAAAATCACTTATTCTTAGCTTCCTGAAAGCTCCAATAGTTGTCTTTTCCAATGATAATATGGTCTGTTACTAAGATCCCTAGAGTCTTGCCTGCTAATTGCATCTTTTTTGTGAGACTTAAGTCTTCTTTAGAAGGATTATGGTCACCACTAGGATGGTTATGCACCAAAATTATAGAATTGGCTGACTTCTTTATTGCTTCTTTGAAAACTTCTCTTGGATGAGCAAAACTTTGCGTTAAAGTTCCAACACTAACTAAATCTTCTTTGATTATTTTGTTTTTAGCATCCAATAGAAGGGCGTATAAATGTTCTTTTTGTTTGTTTTTTAAATCAACTTTGAAGAAATTGTAGACGTCTTTGGCAGAATCTATTGTTCTTTTGAAGCCTTTGTTTTGCAATTTTGTGTAACGTTTACATATCTCTGCTACAGCTTTTAGTTGGAAGGACTTTACTTTGTCTCCAGATATTTTTGTTAGTTCATCTGTTGCTACTTCTTCTAACTTATGGAAGTTGTGCTTGTTCAAAACTGTGTTGGCTAGCTCTAAGGCATTTAGTTTCTTGGTTCCTTGTATGAATACAAGTGCTAGTAGTTCGGCGTCGTCAAGTGATTCTATGCCATTACGGCTCATCTTTGTCCATGGCCGATTAAACCATGGAATGTCTTTCATTCTCATGCTCTTTTGAAAGGTTTTTGTTTAAAAGTGCGTTGCGGTGGAATTTCCGTGGTTCTTCCGGAGATTTGGGTGTTTTTTCGTAAAATTGAAGAATTTGAGTATAGCTGAAATGGATTGTGGTAGTTGGTTATGAAGTAGCCATCTTCTTTTTTGTTACTATTTAGTGACTTTTTGTCCATAATGCTTATAAATAGAGCTCGTATTTTGTACATATATGAGAGATATTTTGGTTTGAGGTTTACAAATAGGTGAAAATATGGAAAAAAGATTAAGATTAATAGGAGCTAGCTTAGGCTTGATAGTGAGTACCGGATGTGGAGGAATAGGTTTAGACTCTTATGGAATACCAGTAGCTAGTGAAGGAGATGGTGTTTTTGGAGTAGAGATGCAAAGTGGATCAAATGATACTGGTGAAGATACTGGTTACTTTTTTGAGATAGATGATGTAGCTACAGAACATGAAACTCCAGCAGATACAGTTACAATTACAATTCCTGGTGAAGAAACTACTGAACTTGAAGGGATATGTGCTGCGCCTAAAGGGTCATGTGATGATCTTAGATTTCTAAATACTGAAGATTGTTTTGCAGATAATAATTATAATTTTAAAGGAAACATGGTTGTTGGAGAAAATTCTACAGAAAATGATTACGAAGCAGCTGTAGATTTACAAAATCATTTTATTGGCGATGTATTAAATATTGAAAATATAGATATATTGTATGATAGCCAAGTTGTTGATGCAAGCGGATGGACTGAAAATGGTCATTATTTTGCAATTGGTATTGATAATGAAGCTGTTAGAAGATCAGTAGGTTATAGGGCTATTAGTGATATTATGCCAGAAGGTGCCAGAGGAATTATTGCAGTTTGTGGTAATGATATTGGAGATGGTGAGACTTTTGCTACAGTAGTTGCTTTTGGAATAGATGATGATGAAACTAGTGAACTTATAGAAGAAGCTTCAGGAAGAGACCCATTATATGGTGGAGCTATGATATTAAACTCTGATAATGATTTAGAAGCATTTCCAGGGAAGATTTACTGGTAGAGTTA
>CAZGQD010000017.1:0-26156 GCA_964527395.1 uncultured Methanosarcinales archaeon | reverse complement strand
TTTTATTTTTATATAGAGTTATTTTATTTTTATATAGAGTTATTTTATTTTTATATAGAGTTATTTTATTTTTATAATTAGTTATTTCTATTTTATTGATTATTTTAATATTTGTTCTTAGCATTTTATAATTACTTAATTTTATAACAAATTAGATTCATTCGTGATCTTTCATTACTTGAGTTAGTTTGCTTAAAGCTCTAGTTGCATCTTCTTCTTTGACCATGAAAGTTGTCTCTGACATAGTTTCTACAGTACTAATAATTGTAATGTTGTCCCAAGCTAAGCTGCCTGATAAAAGAAACATATTTCCAGGAACGTCAATTAGTTTATGAGAATATTTTAGGGAGATACTTACTAAATTTTTATCTTCCCTTACTATTTTTTCATTTTTTAAAGCTTTTTTTATACTTTTTACATTGTAAGTGTTGGTTATTAAAGATAGATGGTAGTTTCCTTGAGTTACATGCAGAATTCCACCTGATTTGAAGTCAATTAACTTTGTTATTTGTACTAATTTGTTTAAAACTGAGTCTGATCTTAATATTGTAAACATATGAAGATTAGTTTTTAGATTTGCTTCAGCACCTTTACCATATTTTGTTTGATTAATATGGGAATTTTCTACTTTACTTTGATACCTTCTAATAGCTTGGATGACAGTTATGTGTTTAAGGTTTGTTCCATGCTTTTTGTCCAAGAAATGTTTTATTTTTTCAGCTAGAGCTGCAAAATTGATAATGTCTTGTCTTAATGCCTCTCTTAAGAAGGGCTTATTGTCTATGTAATCTCTGACTAATTGACTAATATTTTTTGTAGTTTTCATTTTATTTACTATTAAATTTGATTAATTTTGTGCTTTTTTGTGTTTTTTGTGTTAAATTAAGCATTTATCTGAGTCTAAAATTATGATTTTTAAGCATATTTGTAAAATAATATACACTAGACTTATATAATTTACGCTTTTTGGCTATTTATGGCAAAAAAGATATTTTATGAAGATCCATATATGAAAACATTTGAAGCTAAAGTTGTGTCTGTTTCTGGGAATCGTGTTGTTTTAAATCAGACTTGTTTTTTTCCTGAAGGAGGAGGGCAAGTTGGTGATACTGGGACTATTTCTGGAATTCGAGTTGTTGATACAGTTAAAGAAAATACAGAAATGGCTATTATTGATGGATCTGAAGTTCCTGTTGGTGGAGAAGTTGTTCATATTATGGAAAGTGAAGTTGGGAATAGTTTTTCTGTAGGAGATGTGGTCTCTTGTGAGATTGATTGGAACAGAAGGCTGAAAATAATGCGTTTACATGGTGCTTCGCATATTATGGAACACTTTTTGTATCAGGTTTTTGGTGAATTAGTTCGGATCGGATCTACTGTAGATGATAGAAAAGATAGTTCAAACTATAAATCTGAAAAGAGGCTTGACAATGAACGTCTTAAGAAAGTTGAGGAGCTTTGTAATGAATTTATATCTGGTGGACATCCTGTTGTGACTTGCAATGATACTGAGAACCCTAAGATTCGTGTGTGGGAAAGTGGTCCAATTGTGATTAAATGTGGAGGGACGCATGTCAAAAATAGTTCTGAGATTGGAATGATTCGATTGAAGCGAAAGAATAAAGGTGCTGGAGTCGAGAGAGTTGAAACTTATCTAGTGGATGCTTGATTTTTTTTCTTTAGCTACTAACTGAAGCTATTAATGGACTTTCATACTCTTGATCTGTGAAAGCAGGTAGTTTTTCTTTGTATTTTTGATTGTTATGTTCAAATGAGATTGAAATTAAATAATAGCTCTTATACCTTTTTAATTCAAGATTTACATTATTCATTTTTGATAGAATATCCTTTGAAATCTTTTCGTTAAGAGTATTGAGAAATTTGTATGCGTTGAATATTTCAAGACCAACTAATTCATCTTTTTTGTTTAAATCTATAACAATGTCTTCAGTTAGTTCGACACTTTCTTCTACATCTAATTGTTTATTTGATAAATATAAAACGTCATTATCCTGATCGTATGAAATATTGAATTTTTCTTCTTTCATGGTTAATTTATACCTTGTTTATTTATTTAAACTTTTTCCTGTACTTCCTTAAAGTAGTTTTTCCCAAGATAAATGCAGTAATCACCTTTAATTTTTTATTGAATTTAAATACATAACACCTTGCTTTATTATTGTTAAACACAAAATAACAGCGAAATCTATCCTCAAATGAGCCTTGGTGTTCTATTTTTTGTTTTTCTGCAAAAATTAGGTATTTATTCTCAATTATTTCATTTTTCATCTCACCAATAGAGGCTTTATTTCTTTTTTGTAACTCCTTAAGATCATCTATTTTTGTGAAAAATATGTTATTTCTTTGATATTGTCTTATTTTTCTGATTACGTAATTTGACCAATCCTGAGCTTTTTGCTTGTTTGCCAATCAAATTTATTGTATTTTAGTTTAAAAGTGCGTTGCGGTAGAATTTCCGTGGGTTTTCCGGAGAATTGTAGGGTTTTTCGTAATAATGATTATTTATAGAAATATATTTAAGTTGAATTAAGCTGTTTTTCATATGCCAGAAGCTAAAGACGTATATGTGAATTGTGATATTTTAGATGAAATACCCTCTGAAAATAAGTTGAATTGGAATGAAGAAGTAGATTTGTTGTGTAAAATGTTGCCTCATGCTGCAAATGTGCTTCAAGTTGGTTCAATGGATGCTACCAGAATCATTTCTTTGCTAAAGGTTCGGCCAGATTTGAGCTTGACTGGTATTGAAATTGATGAAGAGATACATAAACTTGCTGTTTTGAATGTTAGGAAGGCTGCTGTTTCGGTAGGTTTGGTGCTTGGAGATATCACTGCTCCGCCTAATTTACCTGAATTTGATTATGTCATTTGTTTGAATAACACTCTTGGATATATTCCTGATCAGGAAAAAGCTATTGAAAATATGAAAAAACTTGGTAAGAAGGTTGTGATTTCTGTTTATGGTGAGAAATTTACTGATGAACTTGCAGCTAGATACTTTAGATCTATTAATCTGGAGTTGTTGTATGTTAAAGAGGATATTTTTGAGTTGAAAGATTTTGGATCCGTTAGAAGATATGGGCGTTCTGTTATTGATAGTTGGGGCTGTGAAGTGGTTGATACTAGAGTAGGTTATTTTTGTGTTTTTGGATGATTATATTTCTATTTCTTTTGTGTCAAAAACTACAGTATGCCCACCCACTTTTACCCCATTTGTTACATCTACAACAACTACGCCACTTGTTCCAGTACTAAAACCCATTTCAACAGAGAATTTATTTTTTTCTTTTATCTTACCTTGAGCTAATAGATATGCTGCAAGTGCTGCAGAACCAACACCACAAATTGGATCCTCTTCTGCCAAAGTTAATGGATTGAAGTGTCTAGCATGAAAATCATATTGGGGATCTTTGGTTTCCTCTGAATATATAAAGAAACCTTGTGCTCCAGATTTATGACAATATTCTCTCATTTTTTCTACATCTGGATTTATTGAAAGAAGAGCTTTTAGAGTAGTGATATTAATTATCAACTTAGGTTTTCCAGCAGATGAGATCTTTGGAATTAATTCTGAAATCTGATTTTTTGGAATATTTAATATCAATGCTAATTCACTTTTGTCGACTGCAAAATTAAATATTTCTTGGTTTGACATTTGCATTACAACAGAACTATCATCTAATTTCTTAGCAGAAAAATCTCCTGCTTTACAAGAGATTTTTACAGAAATTAGCGAATATTTTTCTATAATTGTCTTTGATGCTGCCAAAGCTGCATGAACACAAATTGGTGATTCAGCGATTGTTGTGAAAAATCTTATATTGAAAACATTTTCATTCTTTCTAGTTATGAATGCAGTTGCAGAGTACCCCACTTTAGTGGCTATTTGTTGCATCTGTTCTTCTGTATATGTTGAGTCTAGGACTATGCCAGCTGGACTGCCCTGAGTTCTGTCTTGTGAAAAAGCCTTTGCTATAATTACTTTAGTTTTCATGCGTGTTGTCTTTATCAGGTTATTTATATAGTTTTGTAGAAAAATCATTCAATTTCTTCTGCTTTAAGACAGTTTTTGATTTCTTTAGGATTTAGGATGACTTCTATTCCTTTTTTGCCGGAACCAATACCTACTTCATTAAATTCTAATAATGAATTGTGGATAAATATAGGAACATCTTGTGCTAAATTAAATGGGCAAACTGTTCCTATTTGGTAACCAGTGACATTTGTTACTTCTTCAACTGTTGCCATCCTTAGTTTAGAATTGAAATTTTCTTTTGCAAATTGTGGACTTATTTTCATTTCGCATGGTAAAAGGAGCATAGCAAAACCTATTTTCTTTATTTTTACTAACATAGACTTGACTATTTGTTCTTTAGCTAAGCCTATTTGATCAGCAGCTCCAGTTGCATCTGTTCCTTGATAGTCATAAGTTGCTAATTTGTAAGCGATATTATTGCTTTTTAGGAATTGTTCTGTTTTTTCTGACATAAATGTGTATTTGGGAGATTTAGTTAAAAACTTTATTGGTAATAATATTAGAATAGTAATAAAAATTAAAGAAAAAAATCAGTCAGGTGATTGAAACATATTTGCATCATATCTTGCTTCAAGCACATCTAAAGATTCTTGTAAATATCCTAAGTGTGTTTGGTTAACTTGATCTTCCCTAGTATGATCGAATCTTAATGCTAGCCCTTCTACGCTTGCTGTTAGCCCATCTGCACCGATATCTGGTGAAGCCCATTCAGTATTTTCTCCAGCTGCTCTACTATATAACTCTGCAGGATTTGGTTGATTTACCCAAAGTGTTAGTGTGTTTGAGTCTGCATGATACTTTATTTCCGTATGTTTTCCATTGATTCCTTGCTGTTCGCCTGAAGTGATTCTCTGGTATTCAGCATCGTCATGAATTAACATTAATGTCCAATTCCCATCACTTTTCGTTTTATTTTTTCCAAAAATAATCAAACTGTTACTTACATCTTGTACATTACTATATGTTCTAGCAGGTTCATCCCTTCCCTCATAATTTTCTAGGCCGTCTTTTACTCTTGACATAAATATTCCATAGCTATTAAGAGTGTCTTGAAGAGTACCTACATTTTGAGCTAGAAAATCTAAATCTTCTGCAAACTGGTTAAACTCACTTATCATTTGTTTTGCTTCTTCATCAGTGTAAGATGAATGGACAATCTCATATTTACCATTAAGTGCATCAACTGTTTGTGCCCTTATTGGCATGGAATACTTTCCTGTGCTGTTAGAGATATGAATAGCTAAGTCTTTTGCATGTTGAATTTTATCAAAAAGAAGAACTGCTGCTGACATCTCTTTCATTTCTAAGGCTTGTTCAAGAAGACGAGTAGCAGGTATTGCATCTCTTACTTCATCAACAGTGATTTTGGATGCTTGAGCATATCCATACTCAGTACCATCAATAGAGATTGTAGTTTCTAATGTAGGAAGATGAACTTCTTCACCATCAACCATAATATCTAATCCTGTAAATTGTTCTGCTGTATCTTTGTCTTTTCCGCAACTTAATGCTAATAGTCCTGCAAATAAATATTGTCTCATACTAGAAATAAATCTTAAAATGAATATAAGCTTTTTGGTGTTTAAGAGGTGAAATATTGAGAGAAAAAGAAAATATCTCTGTTTTACCTACATAACTATTGTGGGCATAACTTTGTCTTTGTCGTCTTCAAAGTCAGTTACTAAAGCTTCAGTTGTTAGAACCATAGCTGCAATAGATGCTGCGTTTTGTAAGGCACTTCTTACTACTTTTGTTGGGTCGATAACACCAGTTTGACTTAGGTCTTCGAATCTGTTTGTTTTAGCGTTGTATCCAATAGCTTTGTTTGCTTCTGCCCTTAGTTTAGCTATAACTTCAGCAGCTTCTTTACCTGCGTTAGTTGCGATGTGTCTTAGAGGTTCTTCTAAAGATTTTCTTACAATGTTAAGGCCAACTTGTTCATCTGCTTGAAGGTTAAGATTATCTAGTGCTTCTTGGGCTCTTAAAAGGGTTAAGCCTCCACCAGCTACAACACCTTCTTGAGCTGCTGCTTTGGTAGCGTTTAAAGCATCATCAATTCGCATTTTCTTTTCTTTAAGCTCAGTTTCAGTTGCAGATCCTACATTAATTACAGCTACACCAGAACCTAGTTTTGCTAGACGTCTTGTTAAGTCTGCTTTTTTGTATTCTTCAGCGGTTTGTAGTTGTCTTTTGATTGTCTCTTTTCTTTGGTTGATTTGTTCAATGTTGCCTTTACCTTCAACAATCATGGTGTTCTCTTGAGTTACTTTGATCTTTCTTGCAGTTCCAAGCCATTCTGGAGTGAAATCTTCTAATTTCATTTCTCTATCTTCAGTGATTAATTGTCCGCCTGTTAAGATTGCAATATCATTTAGGATGTCTTTTTTGTCGTCACCAAAACCGGGAGCTTTCACTGCACATACTTTTAGTGAACCACGCATTAGGTTAAGTACAATTGTAGCTACAGCTTCACCTTCTACATCTTCTGCAATTATTAGTAAGGGCCTTCCTTCTTGCGCTACATGTTCTAAAGTTGGTACAAGTTGTTTCATACCTGTGATCTTTTTGTCTGTGATTAGAATTGCTGGGTCTTCGAACTCTGCGACCATTTTTTCACTGTCAGTTACCATATAAGGTGAGATGAATCCTCTTTCGAACTGCATCCCTTCTACAACTTCTAAGCTTGTTTGCATAGATCTTGCTTCTTCTACAGTAATTACACCATTGTTACCTACTTTTTCCATAGCGTCTGCAATTAAGCTTCCTATTAATTCATCACCATTAGCTGAAACTGTTGCAACTTGCCTGATTTTTTCTTTATCATTAACTGGAGTAGACTTAGCTTTGATAGATTCTACTGCTGCTTTTGTTGCTTTTTCAATCCCACGTTTCACATCCATTGGGTTGGCACCAGCGGTGATATTTTTTAGACCGTTTGTGATCATTGCTTGAGCCAGAACTGTAGCTGTTGTAGTTCCATCACCTGCGTTATCTTGAGTTTTTGATGCAACTTCCTTGATTAGTTTTGCACCCATATTTTCAAACTTGTCTGTTAGAACAATTTCTTTTGCTATTGTCACACCATCGTTTGTGATTAATGGACTGTTGTCTTTGTCCAAAATTACATTTCTTCCTTTCGGACCTAGTGTTACTTTTACTGTGTTTGCAACTTTGTCAACTCCTTTTAGAAGTGCCATACGTGCGTTTTCATTAAACATAATTTGTTTTGCCATATTATTTACCTCGATATTGTTATTTATTCATCCAACACCTACTCAAAGCAAGCTAGTTTCTTTAGAACCATTTGCTCCAATAGTTACATCACCATATCATACTCCAAGAAAAAGAGCGGCACCTCTTCAGGGGATGGTGGGTGGGCACTTAGTATACTCACTTACCATTAAAACCAGCATTTTTCAAGCAACGACTTGAAAAATATCTCGCTGTGTTTTGTCTAGAGATCTGCTCTGGTGCTGCTCTTTTTCTTGGACTGCTAAGAAATCATCAACGGGGCGAAGCTGAAGAGGCTCTTCTCCGCGTTCACTCGTACCTCGTTCAGGTCGTTTGGTCACATGGAAATACTCTCTTTCTGCGACCGACGCCCCCGAGATGATTTCTCTGCAGTCTTTCTCTTTTTTTTATTAAACTTAGTTCGACTTAGTTTAACTTATTCTAACTTAGCCAAAACATCTTTGAACTCAATCATCTTGAACTTTTCACCATTATGTTCAAATTCATCAGCTGTATATCCACCATAGAGAATCTTGTCTCCTTGATTCAAAGGCAGTGGAGTTCCATTTGGATAAGTACCCACAGCAGCTACAATACCTTCTTTTCTATCTTCTTTAGCAGAATCAGGTATGTATATCCCACCTTTGGTCTTTTCTTCATGTTTGATATATTTTAATAAGACACGTGGTCCAATTGGTTTTATTGTCATTTTATTAGCCTCCTTGATATTTCATATTTTAATTAGATATATTTACTTACTGTTGGGCTTAAATCAACGTGAGTTTATGTGATTTTTGAGAATATTTTATTTATAAGTATTGTGAAAATAGGGAATATTTGTGTTTGGAGATTAATAATATTTATAAGGTTGTGAAATCTTTTTCTAGATATGGCAAAGATTGAAAGAAATGAAAGAAGAGATTTAACTGATTTTTTAGGAAATACTGACATTGTTCATGCAGAACTCCCTGGTACTGTTCATGGTTTAGTTGATTACCAACTACCAAATGGAAAGGTTGCTTATTCAGGAGTACTTACTGATGAAGATGGTAAACAAATAGCATTTAGAGGAGGCATTGGAGTTGGTACAGCTGGATTGTCTTTAGAAGGTCAAACAGTAAAAACAGCTACAGAGGTTGCAGCTTTAAAGTATTCTCAAGAAACAGGAGATGATATTTATTTAGGTGTATTTTTTACTCCTGGAATGGATAGAAATGTTGAACCTGCATGTGTTAGTTATGTGACAGTACAACCAATACCAACTGATACTAGACTATAGAACTATCAATTTCTTTTTTTCTTACCCATGAATTACTTTTAGAATCTCTTCACCGTAATTCTCTACCTTTGCTTTACCTAAGCCGTAGATGCTGTGAAGTTGAGATATTGTTGTAGGCTTTTTTTGAGAGAGTTCATCCAAAGTTTTGTTGTGCATAATTCTGTAGGCAGGTAAGCTCTCTTGTTTGCTGGTTTTGTATCTCCAGGATCTAAGTTTGGATAGGGTTCTTTCATCAATTGGTTCATTTATGGAAGAAATAACCGCGAGGGAACCTCTTGGAACTTTGTTTCTCAAAGTATTTTTGTAATTTGTATTTATTTTAGTGAATCTATTTCTGGTGGAACTTGATTTAGCATTTGAGAGTCTTGAAGCGTTTGTGACTATCTGACTAGACATTGTGCTGGTATTTGAGAATCTGTTGGAGTTACTGAGGCTGTTTACTTTCTTGAATCTGATAGGTGCTTTTAATTGTGTATTTGTTAAATTTATCATCTCTTCTGTGAAAAAGTAAGTTGGGGACTTTGCATATGTGATGTATAACTCTTCTTTTGCCCTACTTAAGGCTACATAAAGTACTCTTTTTTCTTCTTCCTCTTGGTCGTAATCTTTGTCTTTGACAATATCCATAATAGGATGGTCAGAACCTTTACAAGGAAAACTGTTAGAGGTGCAGTTGATCACGAAGACCATCTTTGCTTCTAGGCCTTTAATAGCATGGACAGTTGCAAGCATCAATTTGTTCTTTGTAACCTGCTGCTTTGGTGCATCATCGTTTCTTAAAACATGTTTGATTTTGTTTTTTCTTAGAATATCTGAGAAATCTTTTAGGATTCTGTTGGTTCTAGCTAAAATGAATATCTCCTCCAGATTTGTATCACTGGAGATGATTTTGTTTAGAACAAATTGGAACTCTTCTTTTTGGTTTTTGTGTTTTAATAAGTGGGCTTTTGGAGTTAGTGATGGCGATTTAGTTTCGCTGCTTTGGATGGATCCGAGCGTTTGATTTGTTGGAGCGTTTGTCAGATCATTTGAATCTGTTGATCCTTTTAGCTCCTGATGTGACTTTAAATCTGGGAAACCTAGGTCTCTGATACTAGAGTTGCACAGATCTACAATGCTCTTGCTTGATCTATAGTTGATTGTAAGGTTAATAATTTGTGCCTGTGGATATTTGTCTTCGAAATTTAGAATATATTTGATATCTGAACCACGCCAACCGTAAATTGATTGTCTGGGATCGCCAACACAAAAGAAGTTTTCTGGGCTAAGTTGGTCAATTAGTTCTATTTGGCTAGCATTAATATCTTGATACTCATCTATTAAGACATGGTCGTATTTAGGTATCAGTTCTGGATGTAATTTGAACAATCTTTTTGTTTCAATCAGTTGGTCAGAAAAATCACGTAAGCCATTGTCTTTCATTAGCTCATTAATAATGTTGCAGATCTGGCAAAGCATCTTGAAAGTTCTCTCATGCTCTTTTTCATATTCGAAGTTTTCTGGGTTGATTTCTAAGTTTCTTGCTCTAAAAGAGTTCCTTAGCAAAAATATATCGTTCATGAAAATGTTCAATAGCTTTTCTTCAGGTTTACCTCTTCTTTGTTGGAAAGTGAAGTAGGCGTTGACTGCCCGTTGTGGGTTTAAGCCTAGCTTACTTAGGGCTCTTCTGAAGAAAATGATTCTGTCTTTGTAAGTTATCACTCTGAAAACTTTGTCGTATAATAGGTGGTTGTACTTTTGAAGGGTTTTCTCACAAAAAGAGTTGAATGTTTCAATCTTAACTAGTGGATTGCCTATTCTGTGCATCATTTCTTGTCTTGCTTTTTTGGTGAAAGTGATTGCTAGAATATTTTCTTCTTTGATGGATTTGTATCTTGTAAGGTAGCTGATTCTTTGTGTCAGAACAGTGGTTTTACCTGAACCTGCACCTGCTATGCAAAGTATCTTCTCTTTTGGGCAAATTATTGCTTTTTTTTGGCCATCGTTGAACTTTTCTAGGAAAGGCAGGTTCTTGAACAATATTCTTTCTTGATCTGTGATTACTGTTTCTTTATGTTCATTGCTGATGATGCTTGTTTTTTTGTTAAGAGTTGGGTTTGATATTTCTTCTCTACCTTTTTTTGTTAGGTTTAAGACTTTCCAGAAGTTGTTGCCTTTGATTGATTTTAGTTCAATAAAGTTTTTGTGGATTAGTCTAGTAATTATTGGAGTTAGTTCATCGCTGCTGTAGGCCAAAGATCCGAAATTGTTTAGTTTGTGTAAATTGTGCTTTTTGATGGTTTTGTGGCTTTCTTTACCTTGCAAGAATTCTGTGAGAAGTTTTTTTCCAACATTAAAAGGTAGTTCGTTTAAGGCTTTTAGAACGAATAAATAGTCATCACCAGCACCACCCATGCACAGATTTGGTGTTGGAGGTTTTATAAGTGTTATGGTGGAGTTGTCGGAAGGGTTACGGTAAAGTTTAGAAAAAAGCCAAATTCTCCCACCTTTTACTAAAGTGATGTAGAAAAACTTAAAAACTACTTTTAGCGAGTTTTTGTCTATGAGACCAGATATGTATGATATAGGTTGTTTAACTCTTGGCTTAATTGGCCTTGCAGGTGTTGGAGCAGAGCTTGGAGAAGTTTATCTTCCTGAACCAGGAGCAGTAGTAGGAGCTGTTGTTGGTTTATATGCTGGTGTAATGTCTTCTATTGTAGGAGGTATGACGTATCAATTGCAACGGCAAAGGGTAGTTCAAGAAGTTTTACATCAAAGAGCATTAAACCTGATAAATTATGGAACAGAAGTACCTAGATTTGTAACAGTCGGCGAAGAGAAAGTTACTAAAAAAGAAGAAAGTAATAATATCTAAATGCAAATATCTCTACTATTTTCACCTTATCTTTTTTAAAAAGAGCTAATTTTGAGACCATATGTCTGAAGAGCTAAAAAAAAGAAAAGGAAAACAGAATACTAGTGTTTCTACTAGATCTAGACCCATCACTGTAGAACCAACTATTTATCCAGGTGATTTACCACATTCTGTTATAGATAAATTAGAACCTGGCTCTGTATTCACTAGAGAAGATATTAGGTATGAAATTCAAAGAAAATTAGGTTCTGGTGGTGAAGGCCACACTTATTTAGCTAGAAGGGACGATGGTAGCCTAAGAACAATTAAACTTGTTAGTCCTAGTTCTGGCCAGACTACAAGCGGATTAGAAGGAAAATTGATTAGAGATTTTGGTCCAGTAAACCATATTCTTGGAAGAGATCATAGGGTGTTCAAAGTAAATCCTTTAGATCTTGCAATTGAAAGTGGTTATATTGAAGGTATTAATCTAAAAGATCATTTAAGAACTCAAGGAGCTGTTTATTCAGAAGAGCAAGTTATTGATACTTTGATAAGTGTTCTTGAAGGAGATTTAGGAAAACTTCATGATAAAGGTTTTGTTCATGGTGATGTAAAACCATCCAATATTCTTGTTAATGATGGATCTCATCCTTTGATTGATTTTGGTTGTTCAAGAAGACATGATGTTTCTACAACACTTACTTCTTCAGTCAGAACAAGTTTAGCCTATACAGGAATAAGGAGTAAATATTCAAGATTTGATGACTTAAAATCACTTGCAAGAACAGCATATTTTTTACTTACTGGAGAAGATCCAGAATTTGTAGGAGAAAGGTTTGAACAACAATATGATGATACTATCTTTCCAGCACTTTTAGTCAGTGATGGATTAAAAACAATCTTAAAAAAGATGCTTGGTCATGATGAAACAAATAGATATGATACTAATGATGATTTGCTTTATGATTTGAAGAATATTGGTAATAATGAAAATACTATAGATGAATCAGTGAATGATTTAGGTGGAAAAAAAAGACCTAAAAGAGTATATAAACTATTTGAAGTGCAAAGTGTAGCAAATCAATTACCAGAAGGTTTTCGTAAGGGTCCTTTTTTTGTAAATTGCCCTATAAGTGAGGATTTTGTATATGAATTGGATGCAATCCTTCTTGAAATAGGTTACACTAAAAGGACTTTTACTGTAACTGAATTAAAAGACACTGAATGTGTTGATTCTGCTACTGGAGAAAAATTCACATTGAGCTTGCCTGAAGAAAGAGAACTTAAAGATGTTTATGTTAGGAGAAGAAAGAATTCAGTGGGTGAAAGGTATGTAGATGTCTTTCGAATAAAGGACAAAAATGGAGTTGATGGGTATTTTGATTATTTTGCAATTAGAGAAGGAAATTTAAATATTTCTGATTATCTTGTTGATTACCAACCAGAAAAGAGGTATTATGATATTGGATCTGTAATCTCTACAATTTTGGGAGACATGTCAATCTCTGCTTTAACTACTTACAATTTGGTTCCAGATTCTGTGGGTGAGGTAAAAAAGATTGGACTTAGTGTGATTGGAGGAATATTTGGTCTTCTCGCAAGCAATTTTCATTATAATTTAGTTTTTGATCGGAACAGAGAATCAGAAACAAAAAAATCTTCAATATTTACTGAAAGAGACCCTCTTTGGAAAGCTGTTTTTGGCTTCTCTTATCCACATTTTTTTGGAAAAATAAGTTATAGTGTACTTAATTATATCGCTGAAAGTGAACATATAGAAATTATTGAAAATAGGTTATCAGAGCGCTATTCAAATGAAATACGAAGCAATCATACCTCAAATGATCATGAAAAATTAGTTATGGCTTTAGAATTACATCCTATTGAGGAATAAAAAGGAGATTTAACTCCCAACCGTTTATACTAAATTCTTATTTCTTCAGAGTGTCTTTATTCTCTTCTAGATATGCTATAATTATGTCACTTTCACCTATATACTCGCCATCAACTTGGATCACAGGTACAGTAGGGACGTTGCTTTTCTCTAGAAGCTCTTGTCTTACAGGATCATTTCTGTCATTTTCTACATCTACGATATCGTAGTCTAGTTTCATCTCTTCAAGTTTGTTTCTTACTTTGGTGCAATATGGGCAGCCTGGTAGTTGATATAGTATTATTTTGTTCATTTTTTTGTCTCTTTTTCATTTTCTTCAAGAAAAACTCGAGCAGAGTAATTTCGAGCAGAGCTCTCTTGACTTAGTTCGCATGCTCACTAAGCTCTCCTGTCCTTGAATTAGTCAATTCAAGAAAATTAACACCATCAGACTTAGTGCAGGCGTGTCCACTTCGCTTTTAATTTTTTGAGACTGGCTCAAAAAATGCTCGCTGTTTGGTTTATGCGTTGAGTGGGATTGCCAGTGGGGAGATTGTGTTAATTTTCTTTGTGTATGTGGAGTTTGTTGTTGTTATTTATTTAAGGCTGTCGCTCACTGCAGCACTCATAGAAGCTGGGAAGGCAACTAAGATTATTCTTTTTATTGAAGTAATTAAACTAATGTCACCAGAAATCTTTCCTATAATGAATAAAAGAATTGATACTACCACTAATGACAAGATGTATGTTGCGCTTACTCTTAATATGAAGCTGTTTAGATGCTCTTTTAATTTGTTTTTATAAGAATTGTAGTATACGAACAAACTAATGAAAGAAATTGAGACTATTAGAAGAAGAAGAATCTTGTTTGTTGGAAGGGTTTGACCTAATCTCCAAACTTCTTCTGTGAAACCAACAGGAACAGAAAGAACTGAAGCTCCAATGATAACCTGGAGTGCGTCTCTTAATTGGAATTCAATACTGCTTGGCTTGATTACTTTATGGGTTTTGCCTTTGTGATCTTTAATTTGGTGGATATCGTGAAGTTCGCCATTTAATCTGATCGTTTTTGGAGAGAGTTTACTGATTTTGGAACTACTTGAGCTATTTGACCTACTTTTAGGCTTTGCTTTTATTTTGCCTTTACTTTTGCTGCTTTTGGAGCTGCTGGATCTTTTTTTGCTTGCCATTTTTGTTTTAGCTTACTCTTTTTGATAATATTTCAATCAATTTTGGTTGTATATAACTGTTAATTGTAGTAGTATAACTATCTTGCCATTTATTTGTTTTTTTGTTTAACTTCTTATGACCTAAAGTATGTGCGATCTCTAATAACAAATCTTCTTTTTCTTGCTTTGTAATTCTTCTTTTGTTTTTGAGAAAATGTTTCACTGTTTTTGTAGCATAATATGATCTTATTATGTGAGGATAAAATTCTTCACCGCAATAATTTTTGAAGGCTTTTTTGAACTTCTCTTCACGAAGAGATTTTTTTTTCTTAGTTGAAAAGAGATACTCGTCTTTTTTCCTTTTCTTAAGTAGAGATTGTAACCTTTTTATGTATTTCTTTGGGAAAGTGTAACTTGTTGATATTGGAACGCCGTCTTTTCCTACAAAATTGAATTCTACTCTGTTCTTTTTTATCCTTACATTCGTTTTTGTAAGAGTTGTGAGTCCCTTGTGCTTATGAGCTTTGAAGTAAGTTTCATTGCCTACCCTAATTTTGGTCTTTAGAAGAGTGTACATGGGTAGAGCCATGATGTCTGTTTTGTCACTAAGAGCTTTTCTTACACTATTTTGCAATTTTGAGTAGTGTTTTTCGAAATTTTCAACTTTTTTGTATTTTTTAGCTCTATGTTTTTTAATTTTTTCTTTAGTATACACATATGACCATGTTCCACCCTTATTTTGGTAAAGGACATCCCAGTGATCATGAGAACTTTGGTCATGAATTCTTAGGTTTGGAGAAAATAAGGAAAATGCTTTGTTAAGGATTTCTCCTGTTGGAAGAACATTTATCCTTGCACCTTGAACTTGCCCATTATTGCTTATCTGCCCCTTTAAAAATCCGGGATTTTTTGTATCAATCAAAGTTTTGAAATTTCTTGCTGCTTTGAACAATTTTACTACATTAATGAGATTTGGAAAATCTTTGTTTATTAAATTCCAGCCTGCCTTTGTTTTTTGGACTGTTTTTAGAGTTTTTGTTTTAATCCTAATAATACCAACTGCTGTTTGTTTAGCTGGTTTGTCCGCGAAGTTCCTTCTTGGGACTCGGTTGCACCGAGTTTTGCTAGTTTTCTTGGAAGATTTTTTCATTATTTTTAAAAAAGAGTTTGTGAATTTAAATATTGGCTTTTGTTGAAAAAATTAGAGAAAAGAAAAAAAGAAAAGATATTGTTACTAATTGTTACACTGGCCTTAGTTTCCTGCATTAGCAGAGTTGCCCGCGTTTCCACTATTTCCAGGAGAGTCCTCTGATTCCTCAGATTCAGTTTCTTCTTCGGCCTCTTCTTGCTCTTCAGTATTATCTGTATCGTCAGAAGAATTGTTGCCTTTTCCTTGGTTACCTTTATCTTCAGGAGGGCCTCGCCTTTGAACAGCCTCCATAGCGTTAGTTAAACCTTTTTGAGCAGCTTCAGGAGCCTTTTCTATAACTCTTTCTAAAGTAGCTAGAGCGTTTGAGTTGCTTGCTTTTTCAGGGTTTTTTGCTTCAAGTTCAGTATATGACTTTTCTACAGCTTTAGCACTGTTTGCAATAGCATTATCAATACCGGCTTGTGCTTGTTCAGGGAGTTTCTCTTTGATATTTACTAGAATTTCTAAGTGTTTTGACATCTGTTCTAATACTTTTTCGGCTTTTTCTTCAGTAGATTCAGAACTTTTTTCTCTTTTACTTAGAATTTGTTCATACTTTCTTTCTGCCTTTTCTAATGCTTTTTCATCTCCTGCCTGGCCCATTGCAATTAATTCTCCTAGTTTCTCATTTGCCCTTGCATCTTCTGATTGAAGAAAATCAAATAGTTCATCTAAAAAGTATAGTGCATTGTCAGGAGTCATACCTGGATCAAATTCTTCGGAAAATGTGTATTCTACTTCTTCAGCAGCTTCTTCTGTATTTTCTACTTCTTCAGTTTCATCAGTTGTTTCATCATTTGTATCTTCAGTTGTTTCATCAGTTGTTTCTTCATTTGTATCTTCAGTTGTTTCTTCAGTTGTATCTTCATTTGTATCTTCAGTTGTTTCATCAGTTGTTTCTTCAGTTGTTTCATCAGTTGTTTCATCAGCAAGAACAGATGTTATTGCCAAGGACATTACCAGAAGACCAATTAGAAACAGAATTATTGTTTTTTTGTAGTTCATTTTTCCACCTATGTTTTTTATCTGTTATATTTACTTGGTCTCTAATGTATATTTTACTATATATTTTTAGAGGGTGTAGAATTGTAAGAAGTTTTAATATATAAAGTTTATAGAGTCTTTCTCTATAAAAGCCAGCTTGCTAAAATCAGAATGGCATACATCATAAACCCTAATATGAAGTAATCTACTCTTCCATGTCTTCCGAAAGGAATGTGGTGCCTTACTACTGTAAACAAAAGTACTCCGATCGCAAGACCCATTAAAAGGAATTGTACCCAAACTGGCATGATAGGTGTTAATAGTAGACCTATGATTGCTCCTAATACAGTTGAACTTGCTAAAATTATTGATTTTTTATGAGATTCGTGTGGTTTTGTTGGTAAAGTACTAACAAAGGTGTATGCCAAAATTGTTGCAAAGTACAAAGTTCCATCAAAGATACTTAAATTTGTTAAATAAACCATCACAATACCTACTACCACATGATAGATGTATGAAAAAATGTTCTCCTCCAATGTTAGCATCTTAACTAATCCATGCTTATGATGATGTAGATAGATCTCTTTTTCAATGATATGATGGATTGTGAAACCAAAAAGTACTGCAATGAATAAGTAGTTGCTGATTTCTAGGGCACCTTCTGTGAATCTAGGATAAAAGTCAAGTAGAAGATATGTAATTGATACACCAGCAGCAAATGAGATTATCTTTTGTTTGTTTTCCTTATGTCTAATTTGGAACTTGTTGCTTAAAATGTAAACTAGAGAGACCACTGTTGCAAAAATAAGTGGCAGTATCTTTGTTGCTAATTGTTCATCCATTATGAATTAATAAATAATTTTGTCTTTAAAAATGCTTGTTTTTTTCGTACGTATTAAAGTTGGCTAATTTCGAGCAAAGCTCTCTTGGCTTAGTTCATACTTCACTAATTTTGAGTGTGCTTAGAAAATTAGCACTGCGGCACGGTGCTACTCTTTTTAACATCAAATTTTAGTAACAAACTCAAACAAAGTTTTCGATGGTTTGTTCGTTCCTCACAAACAATTCTGCGAATTTTGTGTTTAATTTAAAGGATGTTAAAAAGGCACCTCGATGGGCGGCAGTGCTAATTTCCTATATTTTATAGCCAACTTAATACGTACTTTTTTTCGTGCTTGCTATCGCCAGATTTATTAAGTTGGAAATAAAGAATTATATTTATGGATGTTAAAAAAATGTTTTTGGTAACTGTTATTATGTTTTCTTCTGTTTTTTTATTTGGATGTGCGAATGAAGAATTGGTTGTTTCTGCTGAAGAAGAAGCAAGTTTAGACACAGGTTATGGTGAAGCTACAGAAAGTTCATGGAAAGATATAGAACTAGTAGATGTGAACTATGGTGATAGTTTTACAGTGAGTGGTTTGCTAGATAAACCAGTCTTGTTTGAAACATTTGCAGTATGGTGTCCTTTATGTACAAAACAGCAAGGAATTATTTCAGAATTACATCATGATTCTGAAGTTGGAGATGCGTTTGTTTCAGTTACAGTTAATATTGATCCAAATGAAGATGAAGCTTTAGTACTTGAACATGCTCAAAGTAATGGATTTGATTGGAGATACGCAGTTGCACCGGTTACACTTACAGAAAGGTTAGTTGAACTATATGGGGTGACTATTGCAAGCGCACCACAAGCACCAATTGTTGTAGTATGTCCAAATGGGCAAAGCAAATTGCTTAAAGGTGGAGTGAAAAGTGCTGATGAACTTAAAGAAGGATTAGCATTTTGTGGATGAATATGGGGTTTAGATGATGGGATTAGAGAATTTGTATCTTAGTTTTTTAGCAGGATTGTTTGCACCAATTGGAGCTGTTTGTGTCTTGCCATTGTATCCTGGGTTTTTAGCTTATTTAGCAGGGCAAGTTAATTCTAAAGATGTCGATGACAAATCAAGTAAAGTGCTACTTTTGAAGCTTAGTTCTTTAGTTACACTTGGAGTTGTACTAAGTATGTTCTTAGTTGGACTAATTTTTACAAAGTTTTTACAGGTTTCACTTACATCTGTGATTGAGATTGTTTCACCTATTGCATTTTTTATATTGGGGATTATATCTTTGATGTTGATATTTGGTTTTGAATTTTCCAAATATATACCACAAGTACAGTCTCCAACAGTATCAAACCCGTATGTTAGTTCAATTTTGTTTGGATTATTTTTTGGAATTGTTGTTTTGCCATGTAACCCTGCCTCACTTGTAGTTCTGTTCGCAGTTTCAAGCTCAGTTAGCAGTTTTTTACTAAATTTGCTAGGTTTTGTGTTATTTGGAGTAGGAATGGCACTTCCTTTGTTCATTTTAGGAGTTGTTTCAGCAGGGTACTCAAACACAGTGATTGGGTTTTTGATTCGTAATAAGCGTAGAATCAATCTTGTTGCTGGTTTGATTATGTTAGTTATTTCAGTGTATTATTTGATATTTGTGTTTAAAGTTTTTTCTTTTTTATTTTGAATTTGTTTTTTTTACTTTATTTTCGATACAGCCTATCAAAGTACTTTTGTTCTATGAACACATATTCCTTTAGTTCCTGGAGCATCTTTTCTGTATCTAAAAGAATCCAAGAGTCACCGTTGTCTGCTTGCCAAAGAACTTCGTTACAAAAATATTCCCAATCAAAATGTTTCTCTTTTGTTGTGATTGTTTTGATATCAATAAAATCATTTTTTCTGTCTGTTACTGCTTTTAACATCACAATTATCTCTTTTCTTAGGACTTTTACGGTGAAAGTGGCATTTTTACCCTTATAATGATGCTCAGCAAAGATATCATCTTTCATTCTTTTACTTAAAAGAGTCTTAAATATCTTTCTTACGAATAAGTCAAATCTGTAACTGTCTCTTCTAAACATAAGTGGTTTATGTTTATCTTTTAGCTTATTTGCAATATATATTTTTACTGGATCAAAATTAGAGAAATTTAGGAGTTTTAAAGCTTGGATGAATGTTTCTCTTTGCTCTTCTGTCTCAAAAATGATATCTATATCTTTAGTTTCATCTTTATACCCATAGTACATCATTGCAGTACCACCAAAAGCATAAGCTTCTACATCAGACTTGAGAGTATTGGCTATAAATTTGAACAAATTTCCTTGATCTTTTATATTTAACATTATTATGCACCGGGAATTACTTTTCTTATATCTCCTATCTTAAATGGAATTTCTATTTTCCAAAACTGACTTATTGATAAAAATATCTGTTCTGTAGTTTTGAAATTTTCAAATAATGAAGTGTTTTTTCTTTGTTTTATTGGCTTTTTATATCTCTTTGGCATTTTCCTTACTTTGATGTATATACGTGCAATGTCGTAGAGCGCTCCTATTTGTCTCCAAACATCGTACTTTTTTGCTTTATTGTATAATCTTGGCCAATCTTTTACATGTTGGAATAATCTTAGGGTTGCTAAGAGGATTCTAAAAGATTTTTTTTGAATAGCATCAACAATCACATCTTCAACAGTATATTTACCATGCACCTGGTGATCATACCACTCATTTAATTGAAAGTTAGGATTGTATTTGTTTAAGATATCCCACATCCCTGGATCTCTTTTTCTGAATTTTTTAGTACTTATTTTGTAAAATCTGATCTTGTTACCTTTCCCTTGGGTTTGAACATGACCTAGCTTATTTAGTTTTGAGATGAGATTATTGGCTGTTTGACGCTTGATCTTTAGCTCCTCCATGATAGATTCTACTGTTTGAAGACCGTCTAGTTGGTAGAGGATTTCATTGGTTGTGCGTTTTTGATACTTTTTCTTTGTTTTTGAGCGGGGTTTCTTTGTGTTTCTGGTTGACACTATTGATGATTTAGATTCTTTTGAATTCGTTGGTTTAGCTGGTTTTGCGGATTTAAATCCTTTATTTTCTTGCATTTTTAAGTAAATTAAGCTAGTTATTATATAAATTTTTTGGTTTTTTAAGTAAGTTGAAGGTTGTTTTGATGGATACTTTTATTAATATGTTTTTCTTCTTTAATTTAGGATGGTATTTGATCGTAAAATAATCTATTGTCTTTTAGGACTCTTTTTGTTATTTCTAGTTGCATGTGTGGCTACAGATTCAGAAGATGCAGGATTTGATGATGGAGAATCTGATTCTATTGAAAATGGTGGATTTTTTGCTGATGAAAGCCTTAGTGGAGTGCTTGAGTCTGAGATTCAGTACACTGATTCTGGTCTGGCTTATCTTATTCACCCAGATGAATTGCGTGGTGGAGGACCGTCTAAAGGAGGGATTGGAGTTGATCGTGGCATTCCTGCACTTGTTTCTGAAGATATGAATTTTGTGTCTGTTAGTGAAGCAGATACTTTCATTGCTGACAATGAATTGGTGCTTGCTTTTCATTATTTAGGTGAGAAACGTGTTTATCCTTTGCAGATAATGGTTTGGCATGAAATAGCTAACGATGTTGTTGGTGGAGAGCCTGTTTTAATTACATATTGTCCACTTTGTGGTTCAGGAATTGCATATGAACGTGAACTTGTTGTAGATGGTGCTAGTGTTGTACCTAATTTTGGAACATCAGGAAAGTTGTATAACTCCAACCTTGTTATGTATGATGACTACTCCGATACTTATTGGCAACAAATTGATGGGAAAGCTATTGTTGGAGAACTTGTAGGCACTGAATTAGTTGATACTAATATTGATACAATTGTTTGGAGAGATTACAAAGAAGTTCATAGTGATGCAATTGTACTTAGTACAGATACAGGTATGAATCGTGACTATGGTCGTGACCCTTATGGAAGTTATTATGAAGATAGTTTGTTGTTTTTTCCAGTAGATAATTCAGATGATAGTATTCATCCTAAGACTGTAATTTATGGTCTTGAAATTGATTCTGTTTATAAAGCGTATATAGAAGAGGATATTGTGATTGCTGGTGGTTCTATTAGTGACACTGTTGCTGGTCGTTCCATTGTTGTTTCTCGTGATTCTAGTGGGATTGTGACTATTACTGATGTTGAGAGTGGAGAAGAACTTGTTAAGGAGAGAGATTTCTTTTTTGCATGGTATGCGTTTCATCCAAATACGCTTGTTTATGGTAGATGATCAGAATTGTTCTGCTTCTTCTTATTTCTCTTATTTTTTTAGTCTTTCTAAGATATTAACGTTTTTTCCATCTAATTTTGAGAAAGCAAACCATTTTTTGCCTAAATCTTTTAGTGAAGCACCTATGTGATAAATTTCACTTTTGTCAATAATTAGGAATCTGTCATGTGAATCACTGAATTTGTGTAATTTTATTGTATTTTTGTTTGTAGAATATTGAGTGTTGAACTTATTTAAGTCTAATTTTAGTTCACTTGTAATATTTTTTGTGTAAATTTTTACTTTTACATCTTTGTTTCTTTTTGATAAGTGAGTTAATACTGATTCATCAATGTAATTGTCAATTATGACTATTTCTTTTTTGGCTGATCTTATTAGCTCTGAGATGAATTTGTAGGCATCAAAAACTTGACCATTGAAGAAAATGCCTTGTTTTTTAGATAATTGATTGTTTTCTAACGCAGTGAAGAGTCTTTCAAACTTTTTGTTTGAGTCTAATTGGTATTCTATTTGATTTGTTTCAATCTTATCAATTCTGTGGAAAAGATTTGCGTTATTTTTGATGAATTTTCGCATTGAAACAAAAGAATTGATTATTTTAATACTAATTTCGATGGCAGTTTTGCTTCTTAATATTCCTGAGAGCATAGCAACACCTTGCTCTGTGAAAGCTAATGATCCTTTTCTCTTACCACCCCATTTTGAGGTCGCAATTTGCGACCTCAAATCTAGTTCATAACTTGAAGTCGCAAATTGCGACTTCAAGATTCGTTCTTCACTAGGAGTTAATTTGAACATGAATTTCTCTGGAAATCTTTCGAAATTTCTTCTAACTTGCTCATTTAACCTTTTTACGTTTACTTGGTATAAATCAGCCAAATCAGAATCTAGCATCACTTGGATTCCTCTAATTGTGTAAATCTTATTTTTGATATTGTCTTTTTGAATTATTGTTGAATTTTGCTCCATAAATTTCCTTTAGAATTTTGTTTAAATATGTGTTATGGTAGTTTTTCCGGAAGAATCACGGAAAAGTAGAGTTATTTTCGTAGAAATAGTATTAGTTAAGAAAGGTTCTTGACCATTGTAATACAAGCTTTTGCTACATCTTTGGATCTTGGGATTCTATCAATTGCTTGTTGTCTTGTCATTTTCGGACCATTTACACCTAAAACTACTGGTTTGTTTATTGATTTAGTAGTTTTTTTCTTGCTTCTTTAGAAAACTCATATTTGTCCTTTTCTCTTAGATCAATAACTATTTGTTTTAGCTGTTTTAAGGATAAAATATTATTTTCTTTGCAGTAAAAAAGAAATGTCGGAATGTCAATTACTTTCAAACCTAAATTTTTTGAAAAATTTATTGCTTTTTTATCGCTCATCAACAATAATGAGTTTGATTTTTTAGCTAAAGCAATTGATTCTGATTCTCCAGCTCCAAAATTCTCTAATTTTTTTGAAAATTCTACTTTTTTAAGCTCTATTTTATGCTTATCTTTGAGATATTTTTGGTATACTTGATCTCTTTTTATTTCTTGCAAAACTGCATTTGTGATTGTGATTCTTTCTATCTCAAAACTTTTGAGAATTAAATCCATTCTATCAATTTTAAGAAATGAACTTATAAAGTCGGTATCAGATATTATTTGGATTTTTTCCATTTTTTGATATCTTTTAATCCTTTTTCCATCTCATTAACTGTTGTAGTTCCTCTTTTCAATTTTATTCCTTTTTCCGATAGAATCTTTTTCATTTCACTATAACTTGTGCCAGATATCTCTACTGCTTTTCCTAAAGAAATGTCTTCATTTTTGTAAAGTATTGAAGCTATTGCTAGTCTTAGATCTTTTCTTTCTTTGAAAAGTGATCTCATTGCATCTCTTAAAAATTCAGAACTGCTATCGTAGTATCCTGTTTCTGGAATTGCAGAAAGTTCTAGTTTCATCATTTGAGGTAGAGTGAAGCTTACTGTTTCACTTTTAATAGATTTTGTTGCCATTGTTGGAACAATATTAGAACATTATTTAAGTGTTTTGCTCTTTTTTGTAAAATGGAGAAGAAATTAGGGTGATTTATCATATATTAAGCTAGGTTCCCAAGCATAGTAATACAAGCTTTAGCAACATCTTTGGATCTTGGGATTCTATCAATTGCTTGTTGTCTTGTCATTTTCGGACCGTTAACACCAAGAACTACTGGTTTGTTGTATTTTAGAGATAATTCCATTAATTGTTTTGCTAAAGCGTGACTGATAACTTTATCATGATCAGTTTTACCTTCAACTACAGCACCTAAAGTGATAACTGCATGGATTTCTTTGTTTTCTAGAAGCTTTTTTGCTGCAAGAGGGATATCAAAACAACCTGGAACTTCAATTACTTGTTTTAGATTTGCACCTTCTTCTTTTATACCTTCAGTTGCTTTATCTAGCATAGGTTTTGTGATTAAATCATAATAGTAAGTACTTAGTACAATTCCAATATTGATATCTTTTGCTTCCATGGTTGTTCTGTGAGCTTGCTATTTTTAAAGATTTATGTGTGTTTTTGGCTGTTTTGTTTATTTTACTTAATTTAGCTTTTTTACTATGCCAATGTTAGCATCTAATTCAATTATGTCGCCGTCTTTAATTGTTTTTGTGGCATATTTGGTAGCTATTATGCATGGTTTTTGCATCTCTCTACTCACAATTGCAGCATGGCAAAGAATACCACCTTCGTCTGTGATAAAACCAGCAGCTTTTTCCATAGCAGATATGAAGTCGGGTGTAGTCATAACTGTAACTAAGATATCACCATGATTTACTTTATAAAGGTCTTCTTGAGATTTGACTATCTTTGCTGGACCTTGAGCAATTCCTTCGAAAGCTACCTTGCCAGTTAGATTATTTGTATCTGGAGTGTTTTGAATTAGGAATTGGTTTTGGTTTAGGAAATCTTGTAACTCTTGGCCCGAAAGGATCTTGTCTTCTGGATGGAAAATAAAGAACCCTGTTCTTCTTTCTTTAGCTAGATGAATCATTTGGTTGAAATCTAAGGTTTCTAGTTCACTTGTTTTTAGGTGCATGATCTCCTGGAATGTGAGGCTAAGGTCTTTTGCAAGTTTGTTTAAGACTGGAAGTATATGAAAACTGGATTCAATAAAATATTCTGCTCTTTGAGTTCTTAGTGAGATAATCTCTTGAATGTCATCAATTTGATCTTGCTCTTTTCTGGTACATTTTGTTTTGAAAGCTCTCACCCTTTGTTCAGCATCTTTTCTATTCTTTCTTCTAGTTTCAAGGAGCTGTTTTGGGTCTTGCATAGTCTTTTTGAAGTCTTCTACTCTTTGTATGATATCATTAGTTGACCATGGTACACCTTGAAAATGTCTTAGAGCCATCCATGAATAATTCCTTTTGTGTTCTTGGATTAATTCTTCAAAGTTAATTTGATTAGTTTTGCTACAGAGAATTAAAAAATCATCTTGCTCTTCCTCTGCTTTTGTTAGAGTTCTTGGATGTGTGATGATATTTATGATCTTTTCTTCTTGGTATTTAAATAGGCTATGTTTGTTTGCTATCTCTTTTGCTAGTTCTGTGAGAGGTACCTCAAAAGCAGTAGTGGCAACAAAAACACAATATCTTTTGGCAGCTTTTTCGTATTCTAACCATGCTTTTTTTGAATCTTCACTTTTTTTTAGCTGTTTTGCAAGCCTAATTAGTCTTTTTCCTTCTTTATGACATTCATTTGAGAAATTTTGAATGAATTTTGGCTGTTTGATATTCTCTTTGATTGCATCTTGGAATTCAATTAATTTGTCTTTGAATTGGAAGAAATCTTTGTTAAATTGAATCACAGATTGAGCTTTGCTTGTTTGAAAGAATTCTAGCATTAGTTGACTGTCGCAAAAAGCATTAGCAATTATGCAAGCTATTAATGGCTTTTCATCTCTTTCTAGGAAATATTGAATGTTATTTTGATCTAAATTTAATTGTTGTGTATTATTGATATTGTTGTTATTACTATTATTGTTAATATTACTAATGTTGTTGACATTGTTTATATTATTCATGTTATCTTCCTCACAACTCCTTGTTAGTGTCTACGCCTTCTCTTTGCAAAAGGACTTTGTAATTGGATTGTTGTTCTTTATTCTCTTTATTTTCTTGATTTTTATTTGATTCGATTGATGCTGTTGTTTGGCTAGTTTCTATTTTGACATTTGTGTCTAGTTTCTTGATGGTACCTTTGTTTGCGTCTACTTTTACCATATCGCCGTCTTTGAGGACTCTTGTAGCTATTTTTGTTCCAATTATACAAGGGACTTTTAATTCTCTACTAATTACAGCAGCATGGCAGGTAACTCCGCCTTCATCGGTGACTATTGCGGCAGCCTTTTTCATGTGTGGAACAAAATCAGGTCTGGTCATTGAAGTTAC
Source organism: uncultured Methanosarcinales archaeon (assembly GCA_964527395.1). Lineage (GTDB taxonomy): Archaea > Nanobdellota > Nanobdellia > Woesearchaeales > GW2011-AR9. Next base: position 6 of record CAZGQD010000017.1, on the reverse strand, counting down.
TAATAT
>CAZGQD010000016.1:0-30760 GCA_964527395.1 uncultured Methanosarcinales archaeon | reverse complement strand
AATGAATCAAAAAATGCATGTACATTGGGATCCAGAATCAGACAAGCTAGAATTACGTTTCGGCAAGCCAACAGCTTCCTATTACGAAGACATTGGTGATGATATTTTTGAAAGAAGAGATGAAGAAACAAATAAATTAGTAGGTTATACATTTTTCAACTTCCAAAAACGAAACAAACAAATTTCTCAAGATTTGATTATTGATCTTCCTTTACCAATTCTAACAAAAGCAACAGTTTCTTAAGCTAAAATAAGTAAAAAAACTAACAAATTCACCTCCATAATCTTTATTAACTAGCCATTTCATGAAAATGAGATGATATTTAGGGATTTAGTTGAGATTTTAGAAGGAAAAGGAATAAATTACAGTGGTCCAAGCGCTAGATTTCAAGTTGCTGAAATTGGAGATTCCAGATTAAGATTAGGATACTTTATTTTTCCAAGGGGTGAAGGCAGTATCCCTTCCATAGAAAGAGGTTTATTTGGCAATACTCCAGCAAGATTGTCCGCAATAGCTACTTTTGATTCTGCAATAAAGGATTACTTGAATGTTGCAAGAATTATTGCTTCAACTGAAGATACTTTAAAATTAGTAAATATTAATGTGCAAAGAATGAATCATTATAGTAAAGATAATGAATTTTTAACTACTGCTTTAGCATCTGGAACTCTAACAACAGAAGATGGAGTAAATGTATTCTTGGACAATATTGAGACACACAAAGATAAGTTAACATCTGCTTATGGGCCTGTTCTTGCAGCATCACAAAGGTTGGCTATTCGTCCAGTAAATTGGCTACCTAGTAGAGTAGGGCGTTACCAATAAAGCCAAATTTTAGAAATATATATAAACCCAAAAATGAGTCTTCTGGTAGTTAATCATGGTAAGAGCTGTTGGATCAAAGGTTTTAGTACTAATAGTGCTATTTTCACTACTTCTACCCCTTGCATATGCAGAAGACACTTTATGTACAGAAGACAGTCATTGTACTGATTTAGGGGATACTTACACTTGCGATTTAGACTATTATATCTGTGTAGACTCAAGTGGAACTAGTGCTTCAAGTGATGGCACAGATTCCAGCAGCTCAGATTCTTCAACAGATTCAGACACAATTACTTACTGTGCAATAGACGATGATTGTACAACAGCCCTAGGCACAGGTTACATCTGTAACATAAGTACATTTGAATGTGAGGCAGACAGCTCAACAGGTTCTTCATCAGACGGATCAAGTGATGGAACAGATTCAAGTGGAAGCGACTCTTCAACTGACACCAGTGGTTTAGAATCAGCTATTGAAGACAACACTGCTGCAATTTCAGACTTAAGCACAATGGTTGATGGAATGAATACTAGGCTAACTACAAGTGAAACCAGCTTAACTTCTATTTCTAGTGAGATTACAGATTTAAGTACTGTTGCAACAAATACAGAAACAGCAACAACAGCAAACACAGCTGATATCACTGACAATGCAGCAGCAATCACTGACATAAGTGCCAGAGCTACTAATCTTGAAGTAGATTCTCATGATGCTGAAAAAGAACTTAACACTCTTGGAGCAGAACTTGCAACAGGGATGGCAGTAATGCAACAAGAAATTGATACAGCTAAAGGAGATCTAGATCAAACAAAATCAGAACTAGAAGAACAAGCATCAAAATCAAAGAACTTTAGAACAATCACTTTAATTGTAGCTGTTTTTGCAGTCTTCGCAAGCATTGCTTACATGTTAATGCTTCATTCTAAAAGACAAGCAGAATTACCAAAAGAAGTAAAAGAGTTCATCACAAATCAAATTAAGCAAAACAATACTAAAACAGAGATTCTTAAAGCCTTAGAAAAGTCAGGTTGGTCAAAAGACGATGCAAAATGGGCTTATGAACATACTAAAGCTGAAAACTATAATGATTATTTAATCTCTCAGGGTAAAGATCCAAAACATCTTCCTGCCAGAAAATTAGCAGATCATCATCATCAAAAAGGTGTTGTAATAACAGTAATTAGCATCTTAGTTTTAGGAGCACTACTCTTTTTCGTGAAAAACTCAGTAGGTCATGCTGTTTATACGAGTAGTACTGGTACAGAAGCAGAGTTAAATGAATCTGTAGAAGATCTGGTCAGTACTTATGTTGATCAAAATGAGTTTTATGACAATGTTGAATATTTTGAATTATGTGTTCAAGTAGATGATGGTGATTATAGTGCATCATATTTAGTCTTAAAAACACCTTACGGTCACTCTATAACAGAAAACGACCCTTGCGAGTGGGACCCAACAGATTATGAATTTGCAGTAAAGTTCACAAATTATGAATCATTTGAATACGTTGCAACCACTACTACATGTACTACAGCAAACTTAGCCCATCAGGTTCTTAGTGGGTCTTCAGTTACAAGGGGCGTATATGTTTTACCTTCATATTATGTTGAAGAAGGTGAAACTGTAGCAAAAGACTATCTTGATTACAGTGATTTTTGTGACGCTCTAAGCTTATGTTTTAGTGATGATGACATTGAATCTCTTGAGATCTACGATTGTTAGATGGCTAAGTTAATATTTCAAATTTCTCAAAACAATTTATAAAATAAGAACAAAGTCAGAGATTCATGGACATCCAACAAGCTCTTTTTCTTCTAAGTCTAAGCCAGGCACCAAAAATAAATACAAATACTCTCACAAAATCAGGAAAAAATATTTGTCTAGTTTCTCAAAAAAATGCTACTCTTTTAGAACCCAACGAAAGAGGTCAACTTCCTGTCAGTAGCAGAAGGTTAGTTTCTCTTTATCATGTTCCAACAATAAAAAACAAAGAACATTTACCTTCTCAAAGAGAAATTAATGGTGGTGGCGGTTGTGGCAACGAATTACTTCCTTGTGCTAAAGGTAATAAGTATGCCTTAGAAGTAACTGGAACTGGACCAACTTATGTTGATGCATTAATGGATTCCTTAGATATAGGAGTAAGGCTTTTGTTTCCCCTATCAACAAATGAAGAAGAGATACTTCCACTTAATCAAATGACTTTTCCCTTAAATCTTTATAGTAATAGTGTTGGCATAATTCATAGTTATGAAGTTGCTGCTTCTAGAGAAACTCTTTATAAACCAGGCCTTTTCAAAAGAAAAAAAAGTGAATTTGATCTTACAGTATATCTAACGCCAGGAACATCTCCTACCTGCCACACACTCTCAAAATAAACAAAAAATAGCTTCTCACAAAAAAAACAAATACTTTATATACCTCGCATTTCGCCCTCAGCTTCGTAAACAATGAACTATCTAGGACCAAGCCAACCAGTAATTAATGCAGCAGCTAATTATGGTGCTATTGCAACAAATTTAATCTTTAGAACTCAAAATGCAGAGATATGGCAAATAAACAAAGGCGACAACAGCTATGCATTAAAAGTAGAACAACCATTAAGAGTAATAGGAAGGTCATTGGAAGGTAAACCAGATATTGACTTAAAAGCAGAAGCACAGCTCCAAGACAAATTCTATAGTGCAGGAGTTTCAACACCAAAAGTTCATGACTTTGCAGCAAGAAGCAGAATAAGACCAGCTTATATTGTTATGGATCTCCTCCCAGAAGGTAATTGTTTAGCTGGAAGAAGAATCATTGATGACCAAGCAATGCTTGACTTTGCCAGAGCCCTAACTACAAATTTAGCAATAATCCATCGTCTTGGTTATGTTCATGGTGATCCTTCCAGAAGAAACACTTTCTATGATCCAAATTCAAGACAAGCAACTATGATTGATTTTGGTCTTGCCCAAAAAATTGGTGAAGTCAGAAGAAGGGCAGGAAATTGCGGCTACATACCTCCAGAGATGCTCCTTGGCTATAGGCTTCCTTCAGAAAAACCATTCAAACCAAGAACGGTTAAAACTGGAAGAGGTAGTTTTTTAAAAATATCTGTTCCTTATTTATCAAAAGATGGAAGAAAAGTTGGTATCGCTCATACTAGGCATCCTTTAATTAAATCACCAAAAAATTTTGTTCTTAAAACACATCCAAGCCAAGATTTATTCTCTCTTGGGGTAGTCCTCTACAGAACTATGGCTGGAACAGACCCATTTCCTCTTCCAAAAACAGACAATCAAGCAGACAAACTAGCTTTATACAGATCAGCTCTCTTAGCAAACTACATAAATGAATCAGATACAGAAGATCCAACTGATGAAAAAGGTCCAAGTTTAGAATCAATTACAAACGAGCTTCTAACAATCAACCCTAAACAAAGGCCACAAACTGCAGGAGATTTACTTCAAGCACTAAGTTTAATTCAATTAGAAAATGCCAAGGAAACAACAGAAAAAAGGTATCAAAGACCAACCTCTTCTTTAATCTCAGTATCAAGAATTCCTCCACATGTTTTAGCAGAACTAGCGTCAGGAGATATTAACACTCAACATCCTCCTCTTTAATAAAAACATCATAAGAACAATCTTATTAAAATACAACCTAAAGCAAAAAAAAGTCTAATGAAAATAACTCTATTTTTTAACTAACCAAACTCTCTCGCAACCCAAAGTCAAACCTTGCTAAAAACTGCTCAGCAACTTCAGAATTCTTATCTTTTATTTGGTAATAAACATCTTTAGAATAACAATGTGCACAAAGCCCCATCTCAGAAGAACATCTAATACAATTGGTCCCTCCAGGAATATTGGCAGAATCAATTTCAGAAACTAGTGAGGCATCCATTTCAGCTACCATCACTTTCATTTGGCTAGACAAACATTCAGAACATATTGGTTGTGTAATAATATCATTACAATCAACACAGCGATTAATTGCTGAGTGACCACAAGTACTAGATCTAATTATTTCTAATCCATTTCGTAATTCTTTGTGGCTTACCATTTTTTCAAAACACCTCACATGTTTAATTCATCTATATATACAAGAAAGAACCAGCCCTTACATATATATACTTTACGACATAAGCATATATGTGGTATATGTTTTCTTAGTAGGTAAATACCAAATAAAAGATGTATAAATCTAATTATGCTATAAAACAATCATCACTAAAAAGACAAAAAACTAAAGCAAGGGGAAGGCGGATCCATAGAGAGGGGGTGAGGGTGGTAGAATCCATGGAATCCGATCCCAGTACCTTAATAAGAAGAAATACAGTACAACTATATAAATGTTACTAATTTGTATACTGGTGCCTAAATTGGCTCAAAACGCCTCACAGGCCTTCCATCTTCAAACACCTTCCATCCAAAAAACATCTCTTTCGGACGTGCCCAAACCTTAGAATCAAACGAATCCTTAGTTCCAACACTCTCTTTAACTTTGGATCCATCACCTCGACTAGGTCCACTACTTTCTCCAGCACCAAGAACCTTTTGATATAAGACCATTTCAGATAAGTTTTCAGAATGGATACAGGAACCAACTATTTCATAAACAGATCCTTTGAAATGTCTGTAATGTTTACCAACAATAACTTCATTAATCCTCTTTTCATTCACACTAAACACCTCTAATTCAATTTAACATATTAAAAATAAAAATCAACTAGTAACTTTCTCATCCAAAACTGCTTTTAAACTAGCAATCCCAACCTCAAGTTGCTTGTCACTAGGTTCTTTAGTTGTAATTCGTTGCGTCCATAGTCCAGGCAAAATAGCCATTTTAACAAGTGGGTTAGAAGAAAAACGACCACTCAATTTGATCACTTCAAACCCAAGTGCAGCTACAACAGGAATTAGTACAATCCGACCAACAAACTCCATTACAAATCCACCTGGAATTAACATAAAAACCATTACTGAAATAACTGCTACAAAGACTAAAAATGAAGTTCCACATCTAGGATGAAACCGACTATACTTTCGTACATTTTCAACAGTCAACTCTTCCTTGGCTTCATGACATGCAATACTTTTGTGTTCTGCTCCGTGGTAAGCAAAAAGTGTCTTCACATCATCCATACGAGAAATCAACAACATATAACCAAAAAAGAATGCCATTCTAAACACTCCATCTACAACATCAAAAACTGCACCAGTCAACCCAATCCATTTTGTTAAAAAGAACGGAATCCCTACAAATACAACAATTGAAATAATAAATGAGAACAAAAACGTCAAACCAGCTTCATGTGGCTTAATTTTCTCCTCTTCTTCCTCCATTTGTTGGTTTCCAGACCAAATAAGTGCTCGAACTCCATCATAAAGTGTAAACCACAGCCCAAGTGCTCCTCGAACAAACGGCCAAGAGAAATATTTAGGAAACTTTCGCGCTTCCTCTACCTTAATCTCAATCTCTCCATTAGGTTTACGCACAGCTATAGCGAACTTCTCTTTGTTTCGCATCATAACTCCTTCAATTACTGCCTGTCCGCCTACGTTCATATTTCTTCACCTAAGTCCTAATTCTTCCTTCACTTTTTCTAAAGACACAGCTTTTCCATCATAATATTCTGATATGGCTATCTTATACTGTTTAAATTCAGTTTTTGTCATAATTCTATCTTTATCTAAGATTTTTTGATTCAATTTCAATAATTTCATTACAATTAGCATTTTTATAGTTAGTTTTTTATAAAACTTCACATTTAGGCTAGTTAATATGGCGCCAGCAGATATTCAAAAGGAAATGTTACATACACTTGTGAGTTTAAAACAAGATATTGGTTCTTTGAAACAAGATATTGATTACATTAAAGAACATATTGAAGATAGTCAATTATCTGACGAAGAAAGATTTTTGCTTGAAAAAAGCATAACTGAAGTGAAATCTTGTGATGAATCAAATTTTGTTTCTAGTGAAGATCTAAAAAAACAGCTTGGTCTTTAAACGATGTATTCGCTAAAAAGCATTAGGAAAAAATAATGTCCCATATGCAAAATCCATAACTTCAGAAAATCTCATAACAAATCACTCATTTCTTTCTATTAACAATCTAATCTCTTCATTGAATCTTTTTGCTCTTTCAAGAGAAGTTTTGGCCTTGCTTTTTATTGCAAATTCACCAATTTCATAAGTCAACTCACTTCTTTTTCTCTTCTCCCAAGAATATTCTTTCATAATTGAATCTGCCTTTTCTTTGCCAAGAATCTCTGAAGCTTCTTCTGATGCCTCAAAAAACGCTTGAATCAATCTTTTTTCTAACTTTTCATTAAGATAAAAAAAGTAAATCATTGAATCAAAAACAAGTGCATGTATTGATAGTTCAGATTTCAATTTGATCCCTTCATTTGCTAGTAATGCTCTTGCTGTATAAAACATTGAATAATAACTTGCATTCACGACCCAAAGTAGGCCATTAATGTCTTCATAACCAGTATATTCCTGAAAATCTCTATTGGTTGAAAGATCATAAATTGCTTGAGCCGTTAGAAGTGAATTTTTCGCATTTGTTAAAAAGAAATCAATGTGTTCTTTTCTTTGTTTAGTTCTAATTATACCCTCAGAAATATGCTTTTTCATAACTCTTTGAATTTCTTTAAACTTTTTTTCATCAAACATATTCTTTCCTCAAGATTATAATTCACCTAAAAATATATCAATCAACTCATCTTCTTCCCTTAGATAACATCCTATAAAATATCTCAGAGCCATGTACAATTATGTGTTTGTTCAAAACTTCATTAATCACATTCATTTGCTCTCTTTTTTCCAGCATTTCATAAACACTTTCATATGAAACAACATTGATATCAAATTTAAGAGTAAAGATCTTTGAAATTACTTGAACTTGTCTCTCTACAGACTCTACTTTGTCTATATTATCAACAATCAGCAAAATATCAACGTCTCTTGGTTTAGCAGAACCATTATTCTCTACAGTAGATCCAAACACAATCAAAACAAAATGTTCTTCTTTTATTTTCTTAATCATATCAGAGACAAACAAAGACAAAATTCCATTTTTTCTTTCTCCCAAAAGCTCATCTGCCCGCAAAAATTCTACAAAGCTCAGTACTTGGTGATTTTCCTTATAGTTTAACTTATAACGTTTATTATCTGCTATAATATACTTTCTTTCAACAAGAACTTTCATAGCTCTATAAACTACTTTATATTGCATCTTAAGGGACCTACTGACATCTATCAAACTGAAATTTCCAGTAATTTTTGATGCAAACAATTGCATAATTTTAAGTTGGCTTTTAGTTAACATTTTAATTCAGGACAAAAAAGTCATAGTTCATGTCAAAAAAGACATAATTTAATATAAATCTTTCTATAAAAATTGACTTTCAAATTAATCAAAAGAAAATAAACCAGACTCAAATTGAATGAAAATACAAAGCTTCCCAAGCACAAAACCACCATTAGTCACTAAAAAGTAATAAAAACAACAAAACATTTATAAATGAAAGCCATTTTAGGGTATTTATGACACTTACTAGATATGTTACTGGACTAGCAGCTTTAGGTTTAACTGGAATGGTTTTAACTGGTACAAGTTGCAGTGACTTAGTTGACACTTTAAAATCAGCACAATCAAGTTACGGTGAATTAAGAACTTCTATCGAAGAAGGCCTTACTTATGCTTCAACAGTAGCAGTGGAGACAGCAAGAGCTCAGATGGAAGAAGATGGTTTAGGTCCTCGTCCAGCAGCAGTAACTGCAGCTTTAGAAGCAGAGTATAAAGGTAATGGTGTTGAAGCAGAATTCTATCATTTTTGTGAGGTTAAATTAGCAAGACCTGAAACTTCAAAACAACTAATGGATATCACAATAAAAAGAGATGAAATTTTCAAAAAATTTCCTGACTATCAACATAAGGAAAGTTGGTACTGTAAAAAAGATCCTGAGACAGGCGGTCCAAAAATAGAGTTCTCTAGAAATGTTGCTGCTAAATCTCCTTATGCTGGCAATTCTGATTACAAAACTATTCTATCAGTTAGAGAAGCAGCAGGTATTAATCGCTCTGCAGTTGGAGACAAATTTGAACTAAGTATGACTTCAAAAGAGATGGGCTTCCTTAAAAGGTGTAATGCAGATTATAATCAAGAAGTAAAGATTGCAAAAGGTAAATTAGACAAAAAAAATGCTATCAAAATTAGTTACAATGATCTAACTGAAGGAAGAGATGGTCTTTTAACAGCGCACAGTCAACCAGCAGAATCTTGGCTTTGTGATTCAACACCAAAAAAAGATGCAGATGGTGAATATTTAACAAGTGCAGCAGAAATTAGTTTCCAAGTAGAATATGTTCCTAGTGAAACTGCTGAAGAAGGAACTTCACTAGAAGATGCTCTAAAAGATTCAGAAGATCCACTAAATAAGAAAATCCATTTAACAAGAACTGAAGCTGGCGTTGCAAGGCAAGGAAAATTTTCTAAAGATATGTTAGTTTTAGAAAGACAAGCTTCTCAAAATTGTGAAACTGTTTATAATACACAATGGCTACCACAAAAGAAAGCAGTTAATGCACCCATGAGATCTACTTTAGAAGACATGTTCAAAGAGATCTATGATTTAGCTAAACAAGGTAAATTAAAAGAAGCAAATGAAAGAGCAAAAGAAAGAAAGCAAAAAGAAGTCTATTTATTTACAGAATATAGTGCTTTTGAATTAGGGGATCTTCCTACAGGTATCGATTATAAAGTAGGTCCAGAAATTACTGAAAAAAGAGATGAATTATTGCTTAAAAATGGAAGAAATAAAGAATCTTGGGTTTGTAACATCAGTACTGGAGATTTAATAATTCAGGGTCACAAACCTAATCCAACTTATAATGAATTTGTTGGAGAATCATGGACTCTTTTTCCAGATACTATTCCTGGATCAGTTAAAGCAAAAGATCACAGAAAAATAGTAAAAAAAGAAAACGCTGCACTTTTAAATAGTTTAGGTATCACAAACCAAGTAGCTGAATATGAAAAGATTTGTACTAAAACACCAATTACAGATACTTTAGATAGTGCTAGGTTAGCTGAACTTAATCAAGAAGTTTACACTATTTTGGCTGGCCAAGGTAATCTTTCAAACAAAAAATTAGTACAACAGCCAGATGGAAATTATAGGTTATTCAATGAACCTTCTGTATTCACTCAAAAAGCAAGTTGCGATGCATTAGGCGATAAAAGCTTTTTCATACTTGATGTTCCTGGAAGAAAAGCAGATCCAGTGATTTATCTTGGTAGTTATGGTGCCTCAAAAAATTCAGGTAGAGGTAGTAATGATATAGCTGCAAAATCTTTAGCAGGTTGTTTTACAACTCCAAATTTACTTTCTTGTGTAGATTCAACTGAAATGAATAAAATAAGGGTAAATAATGGTGGTTATACTAGAACTAAACGTGTTAGGGGAGAAACAACTAGAGTATTTCTTCATAACATCGAAGATCTTGTAAACAACCCTTCAGAAGGAAAAATTCCTAGATTTAGAAGACCTAGTTACTCAGAATACAAATTCCTAACTGGGGAATGGTCTCCAAGTCTTTGCGGACCTCAAGACACAATTCAAACTTGTGAACAAAAGCAAGTCAAACTTAACAGTGAAGATTGGGCTCCTTTAATTTGTGCTCCTGAAGACACTTATGAATCTTGTGATCAAAAGCAACAAGATCATTCAGAACTAACTGCAGAAGCAAGAGCAGAATTGATCACTCAAAGAGAATCTGAACAAGCGGCTCTAGAAGCAGCAGAAGCAGCGCATTCACATCAAGTATTAAAACCAAAAAAGAAAGGCCTTTTCGCAAAACTATTTGGTAAGGATGAAAGAACTGAACCAGGTAGATGGTTCTAAATACTATCTCTATTTTTTTTTTATTAATCTCACTTATTCTTAGCAACAACGATATTAGTCAACCATAACATTAATATAAGCAAATCCATCAAATCAAAGCATGTCTATGTTCAAAGAGATGTTAAAATCTAACGAAACTCTATTTAGAGACACTGTCAGCCTAGACTACGATTTCCAACCTAAAATTCTAAAATTCAGAGAGAATGAGCAAGCTAGGTTCGCAGTTGCAATCAGACCTCTCTTCCAAAATAACACTGGTAAAAACCTATTTGTTTATGGTGCTCCTGGTATTGGTAAAACTACTGCCTGCAAAAATGTGACAAGGGAATTAGAGGAGACTACTGACGACATCTATCCAATCTACATCAATTGTTGGAAAGAAAACACTACTTTCAAGATCTACAACAAAATATGTCAAGAATTAGGCTATAAATTTATTCAAAACAAAAAAACAACAGAATTGTTCGACCTAATCAAAGAAAAAATCAACAAGTCAGCAGCAGTCTTCATTTTTGACGAAATCGATAAACTAGAGGAAACCGATTTTCTATACACTATTTTAGAAGACATATATCGTAAAACAATCATTCTAATCACTAATTACCGTGACAGTTACAGCCAAATGGATGAAAGAATCAGATCCAGACTAGCTCCAGAGTTCCTAGGCTTCAGACCTTATAAAGAGCAAGAGATCAAAGGGATCTTAGAAGAAAGAAAAAAGTACGCTTTTGTCGAAAATTGTTGGGAAGAAGAAGCTTTCACAGAATTGGTTCAAAAATGTACAGAGACAATGGATCTTAGAATCGGCCTATATCTGATGCGTGAAGCAGGTAATTTAGCAGAGGAGAAATCCAGAAAAAAGATTCAAATTGAGCATGTGGCACAAGCCATAAAAAAGGTTGACGAATTCTTCATAAAACCTAAAGATGCTCTTCCTTCAGAACTCCTACAGATCTTAGATATTGCCAAAAAAAATTCAGGAAAAAAGGTAGGTGACATTTACAAACTGTACTGCAAATTTGGTGGCGAGATGAGCTACAAAAGTTTCCAACGGCGTGTAAGTAAGCTTTCTGAAGGCAAATTCATCTCAACTGAGCGTGTGACTGGCAAAGATGGCAATACGACTTTCATCCACTACGACAGCACAAAAAAACTAACAAACTTCTAAGAAACCAGCACTGTGCTGTACTACTGTTGTTCTAAGATATCCAAAAAACTTAACTAAACTACTATTTACAAAACCAAAACCCTTTTATTAACAAACCTTGCCAAACTTACTATGAATCTACCTAATCCTGAAAATGATGGCAAATTCCCAGAAGCAGCAGGCTATTTTGACTTCTCCATGACTGGAAAGCTACTACTCTCTGGACAAAAAAGAGCAGACTTACTACAAGGAATCACTACAAACGATATTGACAAACTGCTTCCTGGCCAATCAATTGATGCATTTTTCCTAGACAAATTTGGCAAAATCCAAACTAGCACTAAAATTTTAGCCTTCAAACAGCACTTCATCCTCCTTTTACCCTTCCTTCAAACAGAAAAGATTGCAGAACGTTTAGAAAAAGATGCAAGGCTTCTAAAATGCAATATTGAAAACATCACTTTCGACTACGCCTTACTAAACATTATGGGTGACAACGCTAAAGAGCAATTAACTAAGATGTTAGGTAAGATTGAATCAAATTCATTCACTCTTCACTCCCTCCACTCAATTGTTTTCCAACATAAAGGTGGTGTTGACAAAGCAAAAGAACAAGCAACTTTGGAAGACTTCCAGGTTCAAACATCAACTCCTTTCCCATCATTCAATTCAATAAATTCAGGTGTAGATTTCACAATCATCAAATCAAACAGAGCAAAGTTGCAAAACTTCGATTTACTGATTCCTAAAGATGGTTTAGAAAAAGTAATGACGAAATTAAAACAAAACAAGATCATCAAACAGGACACGCAAAGCTTCGAAAACCAACGAATCAAATCTGGCTATCCTCAATTCGGAACTGACTATGATGAGGCAAATAATCCTATCGAGCTTGGTCCTGCTGCAAACAGATTCCTCTCAGAAAACAAAGGTTGTTATGTTGGTCAAGAGATAATCACTAAACTAAGGCATAAAGCAAACGAAAAAACAGCTATCAAACTAGTAAAACTCACATCCAACAACCAAAAAAAGCCCTTCAAGAAAGGCACCTTGGTTTACCACAGACAAAAAGAATCAGAACGTATTAGATACACTGAAGTTGGAACCATCACCAGCAGTTCTGTTGATAAAGAATCAAAGAAAGCCTACTCCTTAGCCTACTTCAAAAAACCCTTCTATGATACTCTTAAAGGCAGAGACTTATTCACTGGCAAAAGCAAGATAGTAACCAAAACCACTTTCTTTTAAAGCCTTACTTATAACACAATGCTCTGTCTTCTCAAAAAGCTCCAATTGAATCAACAGCAACTCAAGTAGCAACTCCCAACCACATCCAAACAACCACCATCAAGAATCACAATCCTTATATAAACAAAATTCTACTCTTCAGCTATGGTTAACTGCAAATATACTTCAGAAGATATCCAAAAATTGACAACGGACGCAATAGTAATTCCTTGTTTTGAAGATGAGAAAGAAAACAAACTAATCAAAAGCCTGAATAAAGAAATTCAAGCTGAGTATGAAAGGCTCAGAAAAAACAAAATATTCACAGCAAAACAAGGCAAATCAACAACAATTAGCACCCTAAACACAAGCAATACAAAAAACATCATTCTAATTGGTCTTGGAAAACAAGGGAAACTAGAAGCAAAGTATCTAAGAAGGGCCAGTAACACAGCTCACAAAATTGCTAAGAAACTAAGAACCACAAGTTACACTAGCTTCTTAGCAACAGTTGAATTAAACAACAGCAACAAAGAAAGTAGCAATAACAACAAAACCAACATTGATTTCATCACAGCAGAAGCAATTTACTTAGCTGCTTACGACTTCAAGAAATACAAATCAAAAGATGAAGAAGACCCAGACAATTATGAAGGTCCAACACAAGCTCTAATTTATAAACAAACAAAAAGCCAAGACGAAGCACAATTAAAAAAAGCAAGTATTGTAGCAGAAGCAACTAATTATGCAAGAGACTTAATTAACACTTCTCCAAGCGAAGTTTATCCAGAATTCTTAGCAAGTGAAGCTCTTAAACTAAAAAGCGCTAACACAAAAGTGACTGTTCTAGATGAAAAAGAGCTAAAAAAGATTGGTGCAAACACAATTCTAGCTGTTGGTCAAGGTTCAGTTAGACCACCAAGATTAGTAATTATCGACTACAACCCTAAACAAAAAGACAAAAAAGAAACAGTAGCGATTGTGGGTAAAGGTATCACTTTTGATAGTGGTGGACTAAACATCAAACCTGGGGCATACATGGAATCTATGAAATGTGACATGTCTGGTGCAGCAGCAGCACTAAGCACATTAAAAGCAGTTCAAAAGCTAAACATCAAACAAAGAATTTACGCAGTCTTAGCTTGTGCAGAGAACATGCCTGATGGTAACAGTTACCGTCCAGATGATGTAATCACTTCTTACAGCAAAAAAACAATCGAAATTGGCAATACTGATGCTGAAGGAAGGCTTGTCCTTGCTGACGCTTTAACATACACTGAAAAAAATCTTAAACCAAACAAAATCATCGACTTTGCAACTCTAACTGGTGCTTGCGTTGTAGCGTTAGGATACGAAACTAGTGGATTAATGACAACAAACGAAGAATTAGCAACTGAACTTCTAAAGGCAGGACAAGATTCAGATGATTTAGTGTGGCGACTTCCACTTTGGAAAGAGTACAAAAAGTACATGAAATCCAGCATTGCTGACGTTAGAAACATCTCAAGTATTAGGGGTGCAGGTGCTATCACTGCAGCTATTTTCCTACAACATTTTGTCAAAGAGACACCTTGGGCCCACATTGATATTGCAGGTCCAGCCTTTCTTCCAGAAGCAAAAGACGGCAAACCCAAGAACGCAACTGGTGTTGGTGTAAGATTGATGCTAGAATATCTAAGCAACTAACCTAATAAACCCTTTTTTTCTTTCAATTTTATTAGTTTTTTTGGGTCTAATACTTGGAAATAATGTGGTATTTCCAGACCTGAAAACCTTTGAATTTCTGTGTGCTAGAAAACTATCAGTTTTCTAAGCATTCTTACATTTTCATTTTATTAGTTTTCTACTCTAGTTTCTTTACTAACAAAAGTTCCTTGATTCAAAAAACACAATAATCTCCTAAAAATAACCATCTAAACATACATACATGTACACTTAAACAAACAAAATCTTTCAAAAACTTCATTTCTCTCTAGCTTCTAAGTCTCATTCTTCTCTTCCAAACACTTCAACGCTGTGCCCAATCACTTCTAATTCTCCTTCATACTCTTCAACTGTACCAAGAATCTCAACATAATCTCCAGTATTGATCCACAGTTCTCGATCTACAAACAACAAAACAGGTGTAACTTCTGTTTTCTGAGCTTCTAGCTCTAAAAAAGCCACTTCATCATGCCAAGAAACAGAAGAAACTTTTCCCTGCAATACAATTGCATTGTCTTTAGAATATCCTTCAAGTGAGCTAACTGGCATCAAACTAATGTTGCCTGAGTAAAAAAACAAAATAATTAGTCCTAACAGCCCAAAAATAAAAGCCAATTTCTTCAATTTCTCCTCGCTAATCTCCATAAAAACCTAAGATCAGCTAATTTAAAATGTCTTTCTCATGAATCTCCGTAAACTTTCCGAAATAATGGTGGACTTCTCGTAATTTTGTCTTTTCCAATCAAAAATCAAAGGAAAAATCACTTCACTAAAACACCATTAACAAGGAACAACATTTATAAATGAGCTTACTTTCTAGCCTAAAGTAGCAAATACTGCTCCAAACACAGAAAATACTCATAAAAAAGATCAAAAATGTTATCTTCAATTATAAATAAATCAAGACAAACTTTAGCACGTCTAGTAACTGCTGCAACTATCCTAACTCCTGTTTCAGCTTGCCATTTCGTTGAAGGTGCATTAGAGGAATGTGTTGGTGTAAGTAGAAGTAAAATTTATCAGTTTCAAACAAAAGAAGGTGATTCTCTTGATGATTATTTAAAAGAGGGTTTCATTAGAACAAATTTTGTTTTTGATAATTATCCTACTAATGATTGGCGTCCTTGTGATACTTCTTTAGCAAAGAAAAGAAAAAGTTTGGTGGTGGGAGATAAAAAAACAGGGAAAGAAACAACAAACAAAATCTATTTAGAAGTAATCAAAGGATTAAATGGGTTTAAAACAGATTCTGAAGTTGAAGATGCAATTGCTAGTGGTACAGAAATTCTTCTTCCTGCAGATTTTAAAAGTCAGGCTGGAAAAAACACTTCAGGTAATTATGGTCACCCAAAATACAGGGATTTTGTAGGATTTGCAACAGTCACAACTACTGAATTTAGCAGAAACTCAGAAAAGCCTGAATTTAAAAGTCTTGTTTATCAAGTAAGGAGAGAAACTATGCCTTCACTTACGATAAATTATCAAGAAACAGAAACTCCTAATGTTTCAGAAACAACTGTTCCATCTATCCAAGAACCAACTACTTCAAATCCTCAAGCACCAGCAAAACCAACTCCAATTGAAACAAGGCATTATGTTGCTAGGGATGCTGTTTCAGAAACAGATTTTACATATAGGGGATCAACTTGCAATGGTGAATTTGCATTATATACAACTACTGTGGCAAGGAGTCAACAAGTAGGAAATACAAATGCCCAACAAGCAAGGGAGATTTCAGCTAGCTTCGACCTTTGGGACAGAAAATTCAGAGCTAATTCTTGCCAAACAACTGGTTATACAAACATTCAACGAGTAAGAACTTTTGATTGCAACGAGTTAGTTAAACAAACAAATCTTGGCTTAGGTGAAACAGTATATGTAGCTTGCCGTCCAAAACCAGCTAATAATTCTCAATAATTGTTTTTATTAGTTTTCTCAATTCACTTCAAAATCAGCTAAATTCCAACAAAAACCTTTATAAACAAACCCTCAAAATAGTTAGTGCTGAGTCGCTAGATAACTAGTAAAATAAGCATAAAACAAGAAAACTCTTGACTTATTTTCGGGCTTGGAGGAGAAAACAAACAATGGCAGCAGAATTAGATTTTAAATTAGTAATCGGACAAAAATCTGGTAAAACAACTCAACTTAAATTAGGTTCAGAAAAATCAGAATTTCTTATGAGAAAACGAATTGGTGAAACAGTTTCTGGGGACCAAATGGGCTTTGAAGGCTACGAATTCTTAATTACGGGTGGATCAGATAAAGCTGGTTTTCCTTTAAGAAAAGGTATTCAGGCTGAAAGAAAAAGAATTTTGGCTCAAAAAGGTGTAGGTATTTCTGGTAAAACAAGAAATAAAACCAAACAAAAAGGCCTTTACCGAAGAAGGACTGTTTGTGGTGAAATGATTTCAACCAAAACCAGTCAAATCAACGTAAAAGTGACAAAGGAAGGTCCAAAACCTCTTGTTGAAGCAGCAACGCCTGCAGAAGCTCCAGCTCAAGAATGAGTCGATCAAAGACTAACTAATAAACAACAAAAACAAAGTTTTTTATTTCTTAACTTTATTCTTAATTAAAAAGAAGCGATGGATAACTA
This sequence comes from uncultured Methanosarcinales archaeon, assembly GCA_964527395.1. Classification (GTDB taxonomy): domain Archaea; phylum Nanobdellota; class Nanobdellia; order Woesearchaeales; family GW2011-AR9. The sequence continues at coordinate 13,353 of CAZGQD010000016.1, read as the reverse complement.
GTTAGCAAAGCAATATATCAATAATGTCAATAAAAATTAATTGGTGGCGCAAAACAATCGATCAAATCAAGCAATTAAGGGTCAGGAGAATAAAAAAATGGACATGAATCAAATTAATCAAAAGATTACAAGCATAGCAAATTTCGTAATCTCAAGGGTAAAGCAGTTCCCAACAATTTCTGTGGCTGAACAAATCGGATATTCTGTAGCAACTGTTGGTCTGTTCCTAACTTTCGTAGGTTTGCTACTATTCATCCTAGGGATCTAATTTTCATTTTTTTATTAATATTCTCAACTCAAAGCCAACTTAATACGTACAAATAAAGGCAAAATATAAAAGCCCTTCTTTCTTTCTTCATGCATTATAAGAGGATGACAAAAATGCAGCAAGATGTTCTAGAGATTATCAAAAGCCGAAGAACCGTTGAGGACTTCTTACCAAAATATGTGGATTGGGACAAAATCTCCAGAATTTTAGAGGCTGCAAGACATGCTCCTTGTGCTGGAAACATTCAGAACTGGAAATTTGTTGTAGTCGACAATCCTGCTCAAAAACAAGCAATTGCTGGGGCTGCTTACGACCAATACAAAATTACTATGGCTTCACACCTCATAGTTGTTTGCGCCCAAATAGACAAAGCTGAGCGTTATTATGGTCTTAGGGGTGTTAGGCTTTATAGTATTCAAAATTGTGCTGCAGCGATCCAAAATATGCTTATAGAGGCCCAAAGTTTAGGCCTTTCCACCAAATGGATCGGTGCTTTTGATGAGGATAAAGTTAGAGAAATCTGCGCTGTTCCTGCAACAGCAAGGCCTCAGGCAATTGTGGCTATCGGCTATGCTAAGGTTCAGCCACCAAAACCACCAAAATTCCCCTTAGAATCCTTAGTTTACTTAGGCAAATGGCGTAACAGAATCAGAGATCCAAGTAGATATCTAGGAACTTATTCAGCTATTCTAAAAAAGAACGTAACTGCTATAGCTGACACTGCCAAAGGAGTATTGAAGTCACAAACAGACCAAATCCCTGAATCATTAAAGAAACAAACAATCAATACTAAAGACACTGTCCAAGAGACAGCTACAAAAAGCCTACTTTCCATAACTGACAAAATCAGACAAAAGCTAAAAAAGCAGCTTGGTCAAGAAGACGAAGAAACAAAAGAATCAAGTAAAAGCAAAGAAGATGACGACGAAGAGTTGTAAGATTACTAAATAAGCTAAATAATTAATCACTAAAAATAAGAAAATCACACTAAAACAAAAACAATAATTCAAGCTTCTCTAGTTGCTAGCAGCATAGCTTCCTTGAACCATGTCGCTTAGTGCTCTAACAAACATTCTTTCATTTGTTTTAAGTCCTTCTTCATGACGTAGTGTCTCATATGCTTCACAAACTGCATTATCAATCTTCTCACCATAATCTGCAATAATTCTATCACCTACCAAAGCAGCACTTGCAACAAATCTTCCTTCTTCTCTTAATCCTACTTTAAGAATCCTAGGATCTCGTACTTCTTTTCTAAAAGATCTATCACTTCCAATAATAACTTGGTCATAACTTAATTCTGCAACTAATTGACTTCCATTTTCTAATTCTACTGATACTTCAGTTTCAATATATCTGCTTCCAGGAGCCTCTTCTGCTTCAATTGCTCCATAAGCTTCAGTTGTTCTTTTTTCACTGATTAATTTGCCAAGAATTTGACTAATTGGTGTATTTCCAACTTCAACTGCCTTTTCTAAAGCATCACTAACTGGCATTTTGCCGATCTCAATAGCCTTTCTACCTAAATCAGTTTCAGCTATCTTTCTTCCTAAGCTATAAAAAGATGGTATCATTGATTCCATGTTTAATGTCATTTGTCCCATAAAAGTAGTAAAAACAACATTACTTTATAAATCTTTCTATTAAAACGTCACTTTTTGGTGTCAACAAATATTTATAAGTAAAAAATCATTAGAATTCACCCTGTTAGCCTACTTTCCTTGGACTCTGTTCAAGATGTGTAGAAAAAATTTAGTAAGAAACATATAGTCTCATTGTAATTTTCGGTAGTTTTTGTCAGCGTTAGCTTCTGTTAGTTGGTTCTTCGCATAGTGTTCTTGTCGTCGGTAGTTGCTGCGAATATAAGATTAAGAAATACATAACTAGTATTTATTAATTTGTATACTACAGTATATGCTTTAACAAAATAGCACTCAAAACAGATGCTTAAATGGTCACATGAAAAGCCATATTTGCCAAAATAAACAAGGTAATATGCAGATCAGATCAAACAAAGCATTAAAAGTAAAAATCAGCCAAACCAAGCTGTATCGACGAATGGTAGCGTCGTAAAATCCCTTAGCAAAAACCCATATGTGTTAGGGGGGGTGTAAAAATAAACAAACAACGGAAGGTGGAACACAAATGGATTTTATAGTGGAAAGCGCACTACAAAGTATGCCAGAAGAAAATTTTGAAAACATGAGTCAAGCAAACATCAAAGTAATTGGTGTTGGTGGAGCAGGTAACAACATGGTTGGCTGGCTCTACAAAAAAGGGATTAAAGGTGCCGAGATTATTGCAACAAACACAGATCATCAACATTTAGCAATCACTGGTGCTGACAGAAAATTCCTGATTGGAAAAGATTGTACCAGGGGTCTTGGTTGTGGTGGTTATCCTAGTAAGGGTGCTGAAGCAGCTCAAGAGAGTATGGCTATGCTAAAAGAGTCCCTAAAATTATCAGACATGGTATTTGTATGTGCTGGTATGGGTGGTGGAACTGGAACAGGTGCAGCTCCTGTAGTAGCTCAAGTAGCTAAAGACACAGGTAGTATCGTTATCGGAACTGTTACAATGCCTTTTAGTATTGAAAAAGCAAGATGTGACAAAGCTGAGTTTGGTTTGCAGCAATTAAGACAAGTTTGTGATACTGTTATTGTAATTGACAACAACAGATTGGTTCAGATTGCAGGGAACTTGCCAATTCAACAAGCTTTTGCAGTAGCTAACGAATTAATTGCAACAATGATTAAAGGAATTGTAGAAACAATCGCAGTACCAAGTCTAGTAAACCTGGATTATGCTGACGTAAGAGCAATTATGACTAATGGTGGCGTAGCAGCAATTGGAGTAGGTAGTAGCGATACTAACAACCGAGTTGAAGAAGCAGTAAAGGGAGCTTTAGCTAACCCTCTTCTAGACATCAACTATGAAGGTGCAACTGGTGCATTGATTCACGTAACTGGTGGGCCTGACTTAACTCTAGAAGAGATATCTAAGATTGGTGAAATGGTAACAGAAAGCCTAGATGACGATGCAAACGTTATTTGGGGAGCAAGAGTTACTGATGAAATGAAGGGTAAAGTTACCATCATGACTATCATCACTGGTGTAAACAGCCCATGGATCTTAGGTAAAACTGACACTAAGCGTCAAAAAGCAAGAGCAAACGCTTTTACTAAAGAACTTGGAATAGAATTGGTTTAGTTTTATAGTTTTTTAACACAACACCACCCCTTTTGGTAACCAGGCGGGAGCGATCTGCCACCCAGCAGTCACCCCAAACTCCCGCCATGGTTTTCCATTTTTTTCTTATTAAATCAATAATAAAAATTAGAACTATTTATTTCCAAACTGGTTAAAAGTTTTGTCTTCACCATCTCTAATGATGTCTACATCAAATGGATAAAGTCCATATACTTTTAGATTATCAGCATTAAATGGAGATTCAGATGCAATTAGTCTTTGTTCTTCACCTAGATACAATTTTGTTGTAGTTCCTGCTAACGAATGGCCTTTTTCAAAATAATTTTCACCAGATGCAGTATCACACGACATATAAAACACAGTTGCCTTAGGATCAAGTGATGCAAAAAGTTCTCTCATAAATGCACTATCTTCATCTAAATTTCTTGCATTTGGAATCCCAATATATGTTTTAGGATCAATAGCACCAATATTATTTTTAATGCCTATTTCTCTCAAAAAGTCCCCGAAAGCTCTCCTTAGATTTCCAAGTTTTTTAGATCTAAATAATTTACTTTTCCTAGGGTCATCAACTAATGACATTAAGTATCTTGATCCATGCATGGGAGTAATCAGTAATTCATCATTTTCAATATTTTTAGTCAAATCAAGTATTTCATCTCTATTTTCTGTGAACAAAACAGCTCTGTCATATTCAGTACCTAAAGAACCAAAAAAATCAATAATCTTTTCATTATCAAATGCACCATTCCAATCTCTTCCAAAAGCAATAACTGAATTTGGTTTATCTGTATCAACAAATTCTGGCATACATGTTTCAGTATCAAGTGTGTCTGGTGTATATCCAAGCTGCAAAAGTCGGTAAGCAAAGTCACCATCAATTGGGTGAATTCCATCAGCACGTTCACAATCTCTATATGAAATTGCCATTGATAAATCTCCTCCAAGTTCAGCAAATTTTATTGCAGGCCAAAATTTGTTCATATATTTATCGGTTGATAGTACTTCTGATTTAAGTTCTTCTTTTTCCAATCCACTATCTTCAAATGAGGTTTTTTGTGCAAAGAAATCTCTTTTAGAATTTCCTTTTAATTTAACTAGTGATTCTAATATGTCTGGATCAATAGAGCTACCATATAATTTTTGAAATGCTCCAAAGTTTTGTATTAATGGCTTACCATCATTTCTCTTAACAGAATACAATTTTATCTGATCCTTCACATCTCCTTTAATCACTTCATCAATGGCATCAGTAATGGAATATCTTAATTTTCCAGGTAACTCTAAATTTTTTACCACTAAATATAATCCAAGAACATCTCTTAGTTTCTCTTCTCCAAAAGCGTTAGTCAAAAAACTAGCATTGTCATAATTCCCAATAGTCCCAGAGTATTCATTTTCTGAGCAGATATTTTCTATAATTGGAGCTGCTAATAACAATCCTTTACTTTGTGAATCATTAATTCCATTATCTGCTGATCCTTTAATCAAATCATCTTCAAAAGCAGGCTCATCACCACACCTATAGGAAGAAACAGTATCAATAAACTCACTTTGCTCAGGGCTAAATTCAGACCCAACAACATCAGAATCTCCAGCAACTGCAGTTCCAGAATAAAGCGCTGCAGCTAATCCAAGAGTAGCTACATTTGACTTAATTTGGCTAAAAAGTCCCATATACGCTCTAAAAAGCACTGTACTTTATAAACTTTACTTAAAATAACTACTAGTAAGTGACAAATAAATGCAATCTGTCAAATAATAGCTAATAAGTCAAACCCAACACTCAATGGCAGAATTTAAATAAACAAAGCAGCCTCTTCCAAATCACAATGGCAAATTCCCAATCAAATAATAAACAAAACAATAATAAACACAATCACAAAGGCAACAAAAACCAAGGCAACAAGCATCAAGACAAGAAAGCAAACCTAGGCCTCACAGCAACAAAAGAAGCTGGTTTCTCAGAATGGTTCACTCAGCTGATCCAAAAATCAGAAATGATTGATTATTCTCCAGTCTCAGGATGCTACATTCTAAGACCAAGGTCATACTTTATTTGGGAACAAATGAAAGAAGTTTTCGATAAAATGATCAAAGAAGATGGTGTCCAAAACGCTTATTTCCCTCTTCTAATCCCAGAATCATACTTAAAAAAAGAAGAAGAACATGTGGAGGGATTCGCACCCGAAGTAGCTTGGGTTGAAACTGGTGGAAATACAAAGTTAAAGGAACGTTTGGCAGTAAGGCCTACAAGTGAGACAATTATGTATGAATCATACAGCAAATGGATTAGATCATACAAGGACTTACCACTAAGATTAAACCAATGGGGAAACGTTGTACGTTGGGAATTCAAACATTGTACTCCTTTCTTAAGAACAAGAGAATTCTTATGGCATGAAGGTCACACAGCTTTTGCCACAAAAAAAGAAGCAATAGATGAAGCAAAGAAAATTCTCAATATGTACGAGCATGTATTCAAAACTCTTTTAGCAATCCCATCATTAGCTGGAGAGAAATCAGAAAAAGAAAGATTTGCAGGAGCCGACAATACTTTCTCATTAGAAAGTGTAATGCCAGATGGAAAAGCAATTCAAGGTTGTACTTCTCACCATTTGGGTCAAAACTTTGCAAAGGCATTCAATATCAAATATAAAGATAAAGATGGTCAAGAAAAATTAGTTTACCAGAACAGTTGGGCATTCACTACAAGAGCAATTGGTATGGCACTTCTCTTACACTCAGATGACAAAGGCCTAGTACTCCCACCAAAAGTAGCTCAGACTCAAGTAATCATCGTTCCACTTCTCTTCAAAAACAAAGAAGAGCCAGTTTTAAAGGCAGCAAACAAAATCAAAGAAGAACTTAAAGCAAAAGGCATCAGAGTAAGAATAGATGATAGGACAAACCATTCTGCAGGTTACAAATACAATGAGTGGGAACTAAAGGGTATCCCAATCAGAATTGAAATAGGTCCACGTGATCTAGACAATAATCAAGCTATGCTAAAACGTAGAGATAAAGACGATAAAGAAGCAATACCTTTAGATAAACTAACAAAAGCAACCAAGACAAACTTAAACAGAATTCAAAGAGACTTATACAAAAAAGCAAAACAAAATTTAAACAAATCTATTGTCAAAGTTAGAACAAAAAATTCTGTAATCAAAGCTATCAACAAAGGCAAAATTGCTTTAGTTCCATGGTGCGGTTCAAAAGATTCTGAAAGTAAGTTCAAAGAAGAAACTGGAATCAAGTCTCTAAATGCTCCATTTGATCAGCCAGATTTAAAGAACGAAGTTTGTTTCTTAACTAAAGAGAAAGCTACAAAGTGGTACTATTTTGGTAAGAGTTACTAAGACAAAATAAGGTCACCTGTAGTTATATTTTCTTGACATTTTCATTTTATTTGACTTTTTACGCCTCTCAATAGGAACTTTGATTACTCTTCTGTGTCCCTTAGCATAAGTAGGAATAATACCAACTGAGCCAATGGTAGGCATAATTACTATCTTTTTTCTTTTAAACAACATAATATTTTCATAATTTTCTAACTATTTAATATTTTTTCATTGAAGCAATGCTCTCTGATTTGCATTCCCTTCAACACAATCTATAACCGTTGGTTCAGAATAGTCAAAAATACTTCTAAAATAAAACTGGAAAAATCTTTCTCCAATTTCAGTGGGGTCATCAACCACAGTCCATGAATCAATTGGTCCTTTTGGATAATTTCTTCTTTCATTTCTCGTATCATAGTGGTCTCTTTGGCTTATTAATCCAGTCCCATTACTTCTTCTACTTGGTCTTTTTTCTCTAACAACACAAACAGCTATGTAAGCAGAAGGGAACCTTTCTCTAAGTTCTTTAACATCATCTTCTAATGGGCTTGCATGGTCTCTTCCTGGCCAAAATTGTCCTGGTGCATTTTTTCCATCTACGCCAATGACAATATATTCCGGGTTCCCATCAACATGACTTGAGTCATAAAAATCTCTAAAACTAGAAGAACCCATTCTGGCCCCATCCGTTGATAAATCTAAACTAGGATAAACTATTGCAACTCTATAGTCTTCAGGTTTCACAAGAGATCCAGAATCAATAGTGTCAGTTCCACTATCAACAAGATCAGAAGCTTCCTCTATTGGAAAGTCTCTTCCAACTAGTGCTGTTGATTCATTACTTAAGAGATCTGCTAATGTAAAACTCATAAAATACAAAGAAAATTCTTTATTTATAAATAATTTGCAAAAAATAAACAAAAATAATCATTCAACTGTACTAGCCACATAAGAACCATTTCCAGTACCTAATTCTCTTTCAAGCACCATTCCTGTATGAACTACTCCAGCAACATCAGAAATCACAGGATAAGTCATTTCTCTCCATCCAATATATGTACTTGGTTCCAAACTTTTATCTTCACGATCAAGTGCTACGTCAATAACGTAACATTGGTCAATTTCCCCATTTTCAACATGACAAATAACGCCTAATTCCCGAGCAGCTTTACTGGTTGTACCTGTTTTAGTTATAATTGTTGCTCCCTCTCCAGACATTCTATCTGAATAAACAAGATTAGCTCCAACTGCTTCAAACCCATCAGCAAATCTTGAACCGAATGATTTTTTCTCAAGTCCCATTAAGTACCCAAGTTCTCCCCAAATTGTAGTTTCGCCTTCAAGCCCTTCAAATTTAAGAGCAAAATCTCCACTATCTCGAGCAATAGTTTCAACAAAGTAACTAGTTGCAACAGCAGGTGCAATTACATTACTATACTCAGCACCAGGGTTAGGTCCATCGTATGTGATCATATTAGTAATATTAATTCCACCTTCACTAAGAGAAGAACGACTACCAACCAATGCTTTTTGTGCAACTAAATAACCATCTGCTTGAACTTCTTTTCCCATTCCTTTTTTGTGTGATATTGATCCAGCAATTCTAGCAGTAGCCAAATTGTCACTATTCGCAATCATATTTACTAATGCCTTTCTTGTTTTAGGCTTAAATTTAAATCGTCCATTAGCAAAATCACTTAAGAATACATCTGCTAAGAATGGTTTTATTGTACTAGCTGCTTGCATATCCAAATCAGAATTGATTGAAACATATGTGCCTCCAGTTTTGACATCCTTTACTGATGCTGCAAACCGAACATCTGAAGGTAACTGTGCTAAATCTACAACAGTTTGAACTGTTTCGTCCATGTGAACTCCACGAAGACCATATCTAACCTTCAAACTATCAACTAAATCAATCTCAGAAACAACTTTTGAACTTGAACAATCTAAAATATCAGCAAACCTCTCACATGCCAATTCCATTCTAGTCTTTGCAATATCACTTCCATAAGTTTCTTCAAGGTTTCTAGAAGCTAATAAGAACTGTCCATTGCCTTCAATAACTCCTGAACTACCAACTTTAGTTCCTTCTTTAACAACTAGACTTCGTAAAAATCTAAGATCTCCATCTCTCATATCACTAACATACTCTGGATCAAGTACTTTTGCTGCAACTGCATCAACCTTAGCAACAAGAGATCCTAAATTTGAACTCTCTTCAAAAACAATATCATAATCAGCTTGTATTTCTACTGGTTTAGCTAAAGAACCTAATTTTGCTTTTACTTTAGGTAAACATCCTCCTAAGTAAAGTCCACCAAGCATTAATCCTAATTGTCTTAAATTTGCCACTAATCTCCAAAAACAAGCCTTATTTATAAACATTTCCCTAAATAACCACTTAAAAGTAACAACTAACTACTAATAAACTCGATTTCACTCAATAATCAACACAAACAGTTATAAGCAATACTCTATCTCAGAACAGTCAAATAGTGGTGGATCTGGGGTGCATTTATGTCAAAAGAAGATATTACTTTACCTGATATTGCTGAATTTATTTCTAAGATAGAGTTAACTCTAAAAGAGCAAAAAGATTGGAAAAATACTCAAAAAGACCTAAAAATCAACTTCAACGACTTAAAATCCTTCTTAAACATCAATGAAAAGCCAGCAAAAAACAGCAAAGTAATCAAATCTAGAGAATCAACTAAAACAAAAGAGTCCAGTTCCTTAAAAGAAAAAATCTCAAAAAAAGCAAGATCAAAACAAAAATCAAAATCTGACAAATCAGATGAAGATTTGGAAGATGTTCTAGAGGACAGCGAAGATGACGACACATCTGATTCAAAACTAAAAGACAGAGAAAAGATCATCCTAGAATCAATAGATTATTCTGCTTTAGAACGTGACTTCTTAATTGAGCAGCAGTTATACTCAAACAACGATCAAGGTTATCTTGCAAGTATCATTTCAAGTGCAAGCAACCCTTATGCAAAAGATGAAGATTCTGCCGCAGAAGCTTACGCCATGTCAAACTCTAACACAATGGATGAGTCTGAGGCTCATGATACTATCTCAAGAATAATGGCTGATGCTACAACAGGTTCATACTCTGAAGTTAGCCATAAAGATAAGGAACGTCTAAGTAACTTTGCAAATTTCAATCCTGCTTTATCAAAACTATATCAAACAACTTCCATTACTCCAACTGGTGATGTTAATTTCAAATACATATAATTATCAAAATGAAACAACACAAATACGATGCAATAATAATTTTAAGCGGCGGCATTAGATCAGAAACAACTGTTCCACCTTGGGTCCAAGAGCGACTAAACGCTGCAATTGAACTAAAAAACCAAGCAAGATACATAATTACTACCTCTGCTGCAACCCCTCACCTAGCTCTACCTTTAGACAGCAACAAACAGCCTCTCTACGACGCTAGAGTCATGAATAATATTTTAATCAAAAGTGGAATCAATCCCAACAAAATATTGACAGAATCCTTCTCTTTAGACACTGTTGGAAACGCTATATTCACAAAACTCTTAATCACAAATCCATTAAAACTAAAAAATCTTCTAATTATCACATCCAAATTCCACATGCCAAGATCAAAAGTACTTTTCCAAAAGATATTCAATTTAGAAGAAGACAATAATCAAACCACACAATCAAAATACTACTTAGAATTCTTATCCACAGACAACACAAACATGCCAGAAGATCAACTAAAAGCTAGAACAAACAAAGAAAACAGAAGGATCAAACAGTTCCAGGAGGAAACAAAGAATCTAAGCACAATAAAGCAATTCCAAGAATGGCTTCTCACAGTCCATGGTGCTTATAAATCAAAACAAAAAGTAAGTTCAGAAACAGTTGATGTTAGGAAGACTTACTGACCAATTTGCATATTCACTGACTTAAGGTTATACATAACTATTCTTTGTAATACTTGTGAAAGTTTCTTATCATCACGTTTTTTATGCTTTTTTGTAATAAGCATATATTCGTCATGCAAACCAAGTGGAATATCTAAAACAGGAATATCAAAATACAGCAATATATGTATAGCTAATAGTCTCGTAGTTCTGCTATTTCCATCTACAAAAGGATGGATGTATTGGAATTCATTATGGAAATAAGCAGCAAACTCTAAAATATCTCTAAAATTAACTTTTCCTTTTCTAATAAAATCATTATACTGAACTAATAACTCGCCTAATCTATCATTAATCTCAAAAACATCTGCAATCTTAAACTTTGGATTACCTTTAATATATACTGGAACTTCACGTATTTTTCCAGCAAGTTTAGGTTCATGATACATTGCAAGGTAGTGGTAATTCAAAATAGATTCTTTTGTAAATGGTTTCTTATTATACACATCTTTCATCATAGAATTCACAGCTTTTTGGTAATTTTCTACTTCTTGGACATCTTTTAGTCTAAGGCCACGCGGAAGAACTTGATCACGCAATAACGCAATAGTTTCTGTAAGTGTGATTGGGTTCCCTTCTAAACTTAATGAATTTTTGATAAATTGAAATTTATATTTTTCAACGAGCAACCTAAATTCTTCAGAATTCTCATAAATTTTCTTCCTAAATGTTCTCAAATCACGTTCAATCTCAACATAATATTCATCACCTGGACGTTTTGCAACCAATGCTTTCAGATCAAAATATTCCATCAACTTAGCTACAAACTGATTAAAGGGAACAGTGCCTTCAAGTGGACGCCTAGAAAGAATGATCAAAAGTCCAGATCTTGATAATATTTCAACATATTTACTATACTCTCTTGTATCAATTTTAAAATCAGCTGCTACAAATCTCTTTTTAAGAAGTGCCTTCTGAATGAATTTTGCAATAGAGATATCAATAAGTTTCCTATAATTTAATCTGTTATCTAAACAATAATGTATCAAATCATACAACAATTGATGCTTTGGCTTTTTTATCACCAAAAATCCATATTTGTTATGGGAAATAAGGCCTTCTTTCACCATTTTTGAAAGAATTTTTTGAATTTTACTCCTCTCAAAAGGTCTTCTTTTAAGAATTTTTAAGATCACACTAGCTGTAAGTGGCCCTCCATCTGAGTATATCAGTTCAAAAAGGTCTAATTTATGCACCATCACAAGTATTATTGGAACCATACTTTATAAATCTTACTCTAATTTATTCACAAAATGCATGTTTTTTCCCTCTCAGAGTGCCAATCAATGCATTTTACAAAATTTTATTCACAAAATACTTATTTTTTCCCTCCCAGAGTGCCAATTAATGCATTTTAGGATAATCTTCATAAAGAATCTTACGTAATCAAGGAACCTGATTCAAAAATACCACAAGATTCAAGAATTCATAAATCAATTAAATTCTATGGAAAATAATAATAGTGCAAAAAAAGAGTATCTAGAGAAGCTAGATTCAATTAGAAGAGGCAATTTTGTAAAAGTTAAATCATTTGCAAAAAAGTATGGGATAAATGAAGAAAATAAAATAGTAATGCTATTGGACTTTGATCATCACGATAGAATTTACTAAACTCAGAAAATCACACCCACATTTCTAAATTCTCTTCTTCTAAGAAATGCATTTTTCCAGGAATAATCAAAGAATGCAAAGGCCCAGCAAACACAGAATCATCAAACTTAAGCATCTCAGACACTGTAGCAACCTTAATTACTTGATCCATGCAACCAAGCCTGGCAACTCCAACAACTAAAGTATCATCTTTAATCACACCTAAACCAAGACGCTTCTCAATATCAAGCAAAACTCCAAGAGCCTCTGCAACTGTCATAAATTTAGTATTACTAGAATCATCATCACTAGCTTCATCAGAACCATTAGCAACACCTTTTCCACCAGTCTCAGCATCTACATTGTCTACCATAATATCAAGTAAACAAAGTGTATGTGCTCCAATTGACAAGTTCCCACGAATCACATGATAGGGTGTTTCTAAGTTAGGCACCCGACTTAAATAAGGAATAGAACAGGTCTTGCCATATTTATAAACCTGTAAGCCAACAGATCCGATTGCAGTAAACACAGATGCATTATGAATCATAGAAACAGTAACTCCTTTCTCTTTAGCCAAACGATACAATTCAAAATGTGTTGTAGCACAGCTAGGATCTCCAATCACTAAAAAAGCTACATCTGAAGACTCAGCCAAACTTACAATTTCTTCCATTCCTTGTTCAGAACTAGCTCTATCTGACACAATTACTGAACATCCATAAAACTCTTCAAGTTCAGTTACAGAACACTGAAGTAATGAAGTATAGTTTTCTAGATAAACTTTTGAACATTTTCGAACAATTTCAAGTCCTTGCACAGAGATATCTTTAGCATTGCAAAGCCCCAGTCCAATCATATAAAGTGCCATAACTCACAAAAAAGCAGCCTCAGTTTTAAGCATTTCTTCCAAAAAACGATGGAATTTCCTTTTTTACCCAAGTTTGACAGTTTGCTCAAAAATCACCTGCGTCTAAGCTCTCGAGCTTAG
>CAZGQD010000015.1:0-30957 GCA_964527395.1 uncultured Methanosarcinales archaeon | reverse complement strand
TAGTGTATAAATTCTTTTAACTTGAGTTTGCTCTTTTTATTCTTATAATGAGATGGCATGGTATTTTGTTTTTAGAGCTCGAGAAGCTGATTAAGAACTCTGGTGGATTTTTAGCTAGGAACAGAAACTTTGTTGAAATGATGTTTTTAGTGATTTATGCACTTGAACAGTTAGCTATTTTGTTGATACTTCCTCTTATTGAAGATGTTATTTTGTTTATTGGTGTGTCTGTACTGGTTGTACTTACTACTATTGCAATGGATAGATTCTTGCTTAAAAGGAGCTTGGATTTGAAAAACGAAGAATTAAATAATCTGGAGCTTTCTAAAGTAAGAGAAATAAATAAGTTAAATCAGAAAATTACCAATATGCTTGTAAAACAAGAAAAATTGAAGAGAAAAAGGTGGAAAAATGACTCGGAAAAATAAAAATAATGGGGAATTTGAAAAAGCTGAAAGAGAATACGAGAAGGCAGTACAAGAAGTTTTTGAGTCTATTGAGAGAATTAGAGAAATTGATAGAAAAATGTCTAAAATTAGGTTCTAATCAATAAAAATAATAAATTGAAGGAAATTAGAAAATTCCTACTCCCACCCCTAAAGGAGTGGGATTCTACGGAATTTTTTATCTAATTTCCAGCAAATGATCTCTGCAATTCATCCCAGACTTAAAAGACTGGGATTTCTTGAAGAGTTCATTTAAAAACAAAAAATCAACTTCTTTCAAATATTTGGGTTTGAGTTGCCTGCTGCGCCTTGTTTTAGAGCTTCAACTTTGTCCAAAAGTTCCCAAGTAAAGTCAGGATCGTTTCTACCAAAGTGACCATAAGCTGCTGTTTTCTTATAAATTGGTCTTTTTAAGTTTAGTGCAGTGATGATTCCTTTTGGTGTTAAATTGAAGTTTTCTTGAACCAATTGGCTGATCTTTTCTTCAGGAATTGTGTTTGTTCCAAAACAATCCACTAAAACTGAAACAGGTTTAGCTACACCAATTGCATAAGCTAGTTGAACTTCACACCTTTGTGCTAGACCAGCTGCAACTACGTTCTTTGCAATATGTCTTGCTGCATAAGCTGCACTTCTATCTACTTTTGATGGATCTTTACCAGAGAAAGCTCCTCCACCGTGACGACCCATACCACCATAAGTGTCAACAATAATTTTTCTTCCAGTTAAACCTGCGTCACCCACAGGACCACCTATTACGAATTTTCCAGTTGGGTTAATGAAAAATTTGGTGTTTTCGTCAATCCATTCTGTGCAAATAGGTTTTACAATCTTTTCAATCATATCACGTCTGATTGTTTCTAGGTCAACGTCAGGATGGTGTTGAGTTGAGAGAACTACAGTGTCTACACGTTTTGGTTTGTCATCTTCATATTCAATAGTTACTTGAGACTTTGCGTCTGGTCTTAAGTACCAAATCTCTCCACGCTTTCTTGCACTTGCTAGTCTTTTTACTAATTTGTGTGCCAGAATGATTGGAAGAGGCATGTATTCAGGAGTTTCATTTGTTGCATAACCAAACATTAAACCTTGATCTCCAGCACCTTGTTCTTCATGAAGACCTTCTCCTTCGTTTACACCTTGAGCAATGTCAGGTGACTGTTCTGAAATTGCTGATAATACTCCGCAAGTAGATCCTTCAAAACCGAATTCAGCTTTGTTATACCCAATTTCAAGAATTGTTTCTCTTACTACCTTTTGAATGTCAACGTAGCTTTTTGTTGTTGCTTCACCTGCTACTACTACAAAACCAGTTTTAACTAGTGTTTCTACAGCTACTCTGCTATCTGGATCTTGAGCCAGCATTGCGTCGAGTATTGCATCTGAGATTTGGTCGGCCGCTTTATCAGGGTGACCTGGGCTTACACTTTCACTTGTAAATAATCTTCTTCTACTTTCCATTATGTCTTTCCTCCAAGCATTTAATAAAATGCTCTTTTTTTCTTGATAAATGAATGCCATCTTCAGAATAGACGTACCTTGCCAAGTTTTCTCCTCTAGTGCAAGTATATCTCATTAGAAAGATATTATCTCTTTTTTTTATTTTAGTTGGAATACCAGTTAGAGTTTCTACAGCTTTAATGAATCCTTCAGCAAATGCTTTAGACCCAGATGCAATTGAGATCTCAAAATAAGGGCTCCTTTTTCTACTTACCCAACGAATACAACCATCTCCATCAATAACTCCTCTTAAGAAATGTTTCATTAATTTTTTAGGGATTATTTTTGGGAACTTTACTGTTTTTGATTTTCTAGGAAAAACACCTAATTTCATCAAGCTTAAACAAAGCATTTTACTGTTTGCAATTAACCTATAAGAGTGTGTAGATTTGCCATATGTTAAAGGCTTTGTGATCTGCATCATCTCTCGCATTTTTTCTAAATGATCTTTATCTTTTGCAGCAGCAGTAATAGTCATAGAATAATATCCTTTTTTTGTATTCCAAGAAATATTTCCATCTGCATAGATAAAACCAAGAATATAGGCTGCTTCTGGATTCATATTGAAGAAATAATTCTCATTTACTGTGTGTTTTTTGAAGATAAAACCTAATTCTTTTGCCCAATTTCTAACAGTAGTATTTCCAATACCAAGTCTTCTTGCAATCTCTCTTTGAGAGATCTTTCCAAGGTTAGCTCTAACAAAAGGAAGAAGAGTCTGCTTTCTATTGTATAAAGTAATTTTATCCATCACAACACCAAGCTGTGATATTAAATTCATATTAAATAAAATCATATTATTCTCCAAAATATATTCTTTAAACATCATTTCAATTTCTTTATTTGAATCTCATTCTTCTTTCATACCCTAATGCAAGTAATGGATTTGGAAGTATTCTGCCTTCTTCTTCATAATCTTTTGTATCTTCAACTGCTTGTAAGTTAGCTTTGTATGCTGCTGTTACAGCTGACCTAAGAGCGCCAAGGTAAGCAATTCTGTTGCCTTCCATTACTGGAGTCGTACTTAATCTCATACTTACTCCTGGAACCTGAGCTAATAAATCTGCTAAATCACTTTCTCCCATTTCATGAAAATGTTCTCTTCCCAGTGTACCTCTTGTAACAGCCAGGTATCCTGCTTCTAGATTTTTCCCAATACCTTCGCCTGATTCTGCGGTAGTCATGTATGCTTGACCTACTGCAGCATATAACTGAGATAGATTTCCTGGACCAAGCTCCCTTGGAT
Source organism: uncultured Methanosarcinales archaeon (assembly GCA_964527395.1). Classification (GTDB taxonomy): domain Archaea; phylum Nanobdellota; class Nanobdellia; order Woesearchaeales; family GW2011-AR9. The sequence goes on along the minus strand of CAZGQD010000015.1, from coordinate 27,765 downwards.
CAAATGTATCTGTTGCACTTACTCTTACTATTGGCAAAGTTGCTACTTTTTCAGCTAAAGTTTTACTTCTCCTCATGATTGCCTTATCCTGGACCCTTTTGCTTTTAAATGATCTTGACAAGAATATTCGTATAAGAATAATTGTTTTTGCGAAATATTATTAAATGAGAAGTGTTTTTTAATATTTAATGATAGAAGATCTTAAACAAATACGTCTACTTAGGCGTAAATTAGGACTTAGTCAAAAGGAGCTTGCTGAACTTAGCTTGGTGTCTCAATCTTTGATAGCTAAAGTGGAGCGTGGAGACTTAGAGCCTAGTTACTCCAAAGCTAAAGCGATTTTTTCTGCTTTGGAAGGGCGTGGGAATAAAGAAGAGAAAAAGGCTAAAGCACTTATGCAAAAGAAGATTTTGTTTTGTGATCCTTCAGATGAAGTTTTGAAAGTTATTTCTACTATGAAGAAAAAAGGGATTTCTCAAGTTCCAGTGCGTGAAAACAATGCTATTTTAGGGATTGTTAGTGAAAGATCGATTCTAGAAGCTATTGGAAAGTATGGTGCTGGACTCAATGTGAAGACAGCTAGCGAAATAATGGACGAGTGTCCACCAATTGTGACTGTGAATACTGGACAAAGAACAATATTGGAGTTATTGAAGGAGTATTCTATTGTTTTGGTGTCAGACAAAGGTCAAGTTAAAGGAATTATTAGTAAGTCAGACTTACTTAGTTTGGTTTAGGGCTTTAAGTGATAGAAAATGGAATCAGAAAAAATTGAATTAATGAACAAGTTGCTTGAAAATAGCATACTTACTGAAAAAGAGACTGTTGAATTAGGAAGAGAGATCAATAAGAATATTGCAAAGAGACATGGTTTAATTTAAAGTGACTAAAGTTTGCGTACTATTCCTGTGTTTGCATCTACTTCAACCAAATCGCCTGTTTTTAAGACTGTTGTAGCGTTGTTTGTTCCGATTATACAAGGAATCTTTAGTTCTCTAGCAACAATAGCAGCATGGCACAAGATGCCTCCTGCGTCAGTTACTATTGCTTTAGCTTTTCTCATTATAGGAAGAGAACTTGGATCAGTCATGCCAGTGACTTTTCCTTTGTAAGCAGGGTTGCCTTTGATATTTTTTGTTTTGGAGAAGATCTTTTCTTCTAAAACAGTTATTTCTTTATTTGTTAGTTCTCTAACTGGCCAAGTGCATAAAAAAGCAGATTTTTGATATCTTTTGTTTAATATTTCTTGGTTTGGAAGTGTTTTTTCTTTAATGTAGGTGTCTAATTCTTCATAAGTTAAGCAAGAAAGTTGATTTTTGTTGTAATTTGTGTTTGTTTCTATTATTTTGATGATTTTATCTAATACTTTATCAAAGTCCCAATAAATGTGTTCACTATAATGTCTGGCGTTCGCCAAAAGTGGAAAATATTTGTCTAAAAGGTCTTTTTCTAAGTAATTTGGCAATTCTTTTAGTACATTTTGGAAAGCTGTGAATTTTTCCACCTCTAAAATTAAATTTTTAAGATTAGTTGAATTGAAAAAGAAGTTTGTATCTTTTGAGAACAAATTATTTAGATTATCTGTGAAGTCTTTTAGTTTTTGGCAAGCAGAAGTTAAGTAGGCTTCATCTTGTTTTACTTTATTTATTACGAAATCTATTAGTGGATCTAATGATTCTAAGCTTAGAAAACCATAACATACGCCTTGTTTGTAATATACAATACAATCAATATGGTGATTGTTGAATACTCTTGGAAATTCACCTGTGAAGGCTTTTGAAGAAAGTAAACTGATCAATAGAGTGAAACTACCGCTCCAACTGCCTCTCCAAGAGCTTGAAGCTATTGATTTTTGGTTCATAATTAGTTTCAAGATTCCCTCTTTTTAATAGGTTTTTGTATTGAAAATTGGAATTTTCTTTTTTATATAAAGAATAGTCGAGCAAGGCTCTCCAGTCATTAGATTTTCAATCTAAAGAATTGACACTGTCAGACTTAGTGCAGGCGTGACCACTTCGCTTACTATTTTGCTCCCGTTGGTCACAAAATGCTCGTTGTTAGTTTAACTTCTTTTGATGGGAGTGCCAGTGAGGAGACTGTGTCAATTCTTTTGTAGTTATTGTAGTAATAGTAGATGTTTGAGTTAATTCAGATGATTTATGAGTTGCAGAAGTAGCTTTTGGAGCATTTGTAGCTTTAGAATGAGTATAAGAAAATAAATTATTCAGTTGCGTTTATCTATCGAAAGCTTGGATTGCTAGGAAGTCTTCAGTAGTTAGTTTTCCACCACGCTTCATTTTATCTTTAGCCTTAGTAGCTTGTTCTTTTAATTGGGACTTGTAGTCAGCCTGGGACTTTTCTCCTAAAGCTTCCTTAAGTTCTTTGATCTTGCCTGAGACTTGGTCGAACTCGTCCTTTAGTTTTTGCCAAACCTCTTTATGAGTAGAATATTCTTTTGCTACATTGTCTTTTTCTTTTCTAATGCCTTTGATTTCATCTAATGATTTGTTGATCTCTTCATGCTTTTCTTGAGACTTTTCTGCAAATTCTTGTACCTTTTGATGGGCTGACTGAGCCTTCTTTCTTGCATTTTTGAAGTCTTTTACAGCTTCGCCAGCCATACCACTAGCCTGTTTTTGTTTTTCTAACTTAGAAAGTTCTGATTTTAAAGTTTTAATGGTCTTTTGAAGCTCCTTTTCCTTGTAATAAGGCATTGGTTCAGTTTCAATTTTAGTTTCTAAAGCCTCAATTTGCTTCTTAATTGAAGCAGGAGTTTTTACTTTTTCACGTCTGCCACGATGATATTGTGGACGAGGAGATCTTTGCTGAGTTAATGCACCATCACCAAACTTGTCTTTTACTTCCTGAATTTGAGTTGAAGCTACCTTGACTGTCTTGTTTAATTCGTCCCTAGTAGCTTTGTTTTGCTTAACTTTAGAACTGAATTCGTTCCTAGCAGATTTAAGATCTTGAATTTTTTGATTTCTAGATTTGATTTTGTCTTTAGCAGAACGTAATTTTCTGTAAGCTTCTTCTTTGATTCTATTTAATGAAGAAAGCTCCTTTTTAAGTTCAGATGATCTGGACTTTAGGTTTTTTAGTTCTGCCTTTAATGAAGATTCATCTGAGGTGTTAATATTGATTGTAGGTTTAGGAGTTACTTCTTTTGGAGCAGGAGTTGTTGTTTTTGTTGCAGATTCTTCTTTAGTTTCAGTAGAAGATCTTATGTTTGATTCACTTGGAGCAGGAGATTCAGTAGAAGTTAGTGTTTCTTCTGCTGATTGAATATCTGTTTGATTAGAATTGTCTGTGTCTTTTGTTGCTGCTTGTACTTCAGTAGTTTCTACTGTTTGAGTAGCTTCAGAAGACTCAGGATTAGTTGAATTTGTTTGTTCTGATTGAACAGAATCGTTAACTTGATTATTTTCACTCACTTAAGATCACTTCTTTATAGTTGTCCGGCATTTTCATTATTTGTTTATAATTATTAAAAAAATGAAGAATTAAAAGAAAAATAGATAGAAAATCTATCCGAATAAAGCTCCAAGGCCAGCAGCAGCTGCTTCTTGCGCCTTTTTGTTATCTTCTTCTTTCTTTTCTTCTTTCTTCTCTTCTGCTTTAGGAGCATCTCCACTTGCAGCAGGAGCAGCAGCAACTGGAGCCGCCATTGCAGCGCTCTTGATTGCTTCTTCAATATCTACTCCCTCTAGAGCAGCAACTAGTGCTTTTACTCGACTTTCATCAACAGATACACCTGCAGCAGTTAAAACTGCCTTAATTGTATCTTCTTTTACTTCTTTTCCTGCTTTATGTAGCAGCATTGCAGCATAAACGTATTCCATGGTTATTCCCTCGCGGTTATTTTATTCATTTAGTATTTTTATTTTTTCTCAAATCTTTCAAATCCGACTCTTGATTGTTACTTTTTTACTAACCTTTTTTTAATTATAGGTTAGCTTTACTTTTAACAGCAGTTGCTTGAGATTCAGCTTTAGCTAAAATAGCTTCTTTTGTATCATCACAAAGGTAAGTACCTTCGATTGCAACAGACTTGCTGTTTCTTGCTGCTTTCTGAATAAGGAGTTGAATGTTATCCTTAGTCGGGTAAGCAACCTCAACTGATAAGTTAAGTGCGAATTGTGCAGCTTGGACGAATGTTTGTCTAAATTCATCTTCATCAATTGCTAAAGTTTTAGCATCGAAAACAAATCCGTCTTCCCATACTGCTACAAGGTCAAGACCAATCTCCATTGGTTTAACATCTAATCTTTTTAACATACTAGCTAAATTTTCACTGATCTCGTCGCCTTCTTTTGCAACAACAGCGTCAGCAATGATTGCTAGTTTTCCACCATCAACTTTGGTTTTAATACCAACTGAAGCTAATTCGGAAATGATTGGACCAGGTGCGAAATTGGTTGGACCTTCTTTAATTATGATCTCTTTAGGAGCAATTTGTCCTGCCTTTGCCGGTGCTTCTGATTTGTTCTTTTGAATTGAAGCATATAATGCGAAAGGGTTTGATTTTGCAAACAAGAGTGCAGGCATTCTTTTGTATTTAGCGATTAAATTGTCAATATCTTTTAATCCACTTTCTTTTAATGCCCTTGTTAGTAATTTTTTTCTAGCAACAACAATTTTAACATCTTTGTCTCTTAATGTTGCTCTCATTACTTGAAACTGTTGTGCTGGAAGTGCTTCTATGTTTACCACTCCAACCACATTGTAATCCTTCATATCTGAGATAAGAGATTTTACAAGTCCTTTTTTTGCTGCACTAACCATTTTAGAGAGTCACCGGTTTACCCATTGTTAATTTCAATAGGACTTTTTTGATGTTTTGATCTTCAGCTGGTAAAGATTTTGTTACAGTTTTAACGACAGATTCGATGTTTTCTGCAATGTTTTTGTCTTCCATACTGTCTTTTCCAACAATACATTGAAGGTTGCTAGCTTTTCTTGATTGTAATTTTACTGTTTTTGTTAACCTTTTCACTAATGGTTCTAAGTTAGCGTTCGGAGGCACGATTTGACCTGCTTTAGGATTAGGCATTTTACCTTTCATACCTAAGGTCTTTCCAAATACACCTGCCATCTTTGCCATAATTGTAGCTTGAGCGATGAAAAAGTCGTATTCATCTGCTAACTTTTTGATTTCTTTACTTTTACCCTTCCAGGATGCGAATTCGTCAGCTGAAATTGTCTTATCACAAAATTGGTCAGCTTGAGCCTTTAATTCCTGAGCTACAAAAGCACAAACTTTGATGCTTCTGCCTGTTGTATGAGGCATAACTACTGCAACATTAACTGGATTAGATTTGATATTGATGTTCTTTAAATTGATAATTAAGTCATAAGACTGAGAGAATTTTCTTTCTTTAGCAGCTTCTTTTGCCGCTGATACTGATTTTAGTAATTGTGCTTTATTCATTTTTTCCTCCTAGCTATGCTAGTACAAACGGTACTTTGCTTTTGGAATGGAACTTATTTATAAAGTTAACTGTGGTGGAATGGCTTGGTATGCTGCGAATACAGATACAAAAGAAGCTATTTCCAATATAAATCAACCAATTTCTGCTACAAATCATTCATTTCCTACTATAAAACTACTTATTCATACAAAAAAGTCAGTGGCGCGCTTGCCTCCTCACTGGCAATGTTATTCAGAGCAAGATTATTTCCACGAGTATTTTGCGTATGAAAGGAGCAAAATAGTAAGCTCAGTGGAATGTACCTGCGATAAGTCTGGCCAAGCGCCATAGGACTTTGTGATGAAAAAAGTAGTAAAAATAACCTTATTTTCTTCCAAATCAGCCAAAATAACTTCCTTTTCGTCTGAATCGTCCATTTTGGCCTTCTTTTTGCTTCTAACCGCCAAAATAGCCTTCTTTTGCTCTAAATAGACAATATTTGCCTCCTTTTTGCTTGAATCGGTAGAAACAGGCTGCATTTGGCTTCTAACGGAAATTTTGGGCTTCTTTTTGAGTTTAACGGTTAAAATTAGCTGCTTTTTGGAAATAAAAGTCAAAATTCTCTTCTCTGAGTTATGGTCGAGAAAATACTATTTTTCTTTTTTCATATGAAAAGATTGACACTGTCAGACTTATAGCAGGCGTGACCACTTCGCGTACTATTTTTCAAGATGAGCTTGAAAAATGCTCGTTGTTAGTTTAACTTCTTTTGATGGGATTGCCAGTAGGGGACGGCGTCAATCTATTTGTAGTATTAGTTGTTGTTCTTTGTCTTGGGATTTATATTTAGAAAGTCTATGTTTTTAGTGTTAGTATAAGCCGAATATATATATTTCATAGGGACAATCATTAAGTCTCGTTTTTGTTTTTCTTGTATTTATGGCAAATGGATGTGTTAAAGGAAGTATTCATGTGAATAAGATGGTATATCTTGCTCTTGTAATCTCACTTGTGTTTTTGTCCGTTCTTGCAGTTTCTTTTCTAAGTGATGGAACAATCGGGACATTTACAAGCGCAGTAGTAGCAGGACCTTAAGAAGAATTAGAAGACGAGAAAAATGTTTTTTAGTTTCTACTATTGTAGTTTTTATTATTAGTATTATAACCTTTGGTCTACTTCTTTAGCCATCTCTGACAACCTTGTGATAGTAGAATTGATATCTTGCCTAATTAATTCAACAACACCCTCTAAATCAGAAGCTCTTAGAATATAACCACCTTTTTCACGGATGACTATGCCAGAATCCATGAGGAGGTTTAGATGGTGTACAACTGTTCCTCGACTCAAATCCAACCTATTTGCTATTTCATCTGAACTGATTGTATCTGCTGTTTTGGCCATCCTTAAAAGAACAATAAAGATTCTAAAACAACTTTTGTTCTTGTCTCTTTGACTGAAAAGACCAAGACTGTTACCTATCCATTGGAGCTTTTGATTGATATTGTGATCAGTACTTTTTCTTACCCTAACTATTGTAATTCTTTGAGTCATTGCTTGATGGAAAGGAGCTTTTTAATATAAATCTTTGGTGGGAAATGCTGAAAAATGGGTTAAAAGACCAAAACATTTATATAGTATTGATTTAAACTCAACATTGTCGATTTAAAGTCAACGAGGTAATAAGAGTGACAGAAGAAGAAAAATGTAATCAAGAAGGACAGGAGATGTCTGAAGAATGTACTGGTAAGTGTCAAAACGAAGAGAATGTTTGTAGTGATAAAGAGGCTGAAGAAAATAAAGAAGAAGTTTGCGAGCCTAAAAAGACTGAAGACATGTCTAAAGAAGAACTACTTGACTTAGTTAAAAGAACACAAGCTAATTTTGAGAATTTTAAGAAGCAAAATATGGAACGTGTCAATGAAGTTGTTGGGTTTGCTAATAAGAAGTTGTTAACTGAATTATTGCCAACACTTGATTCATTTGAAATGGCACTTAGAGGTTCTGAGAATGCTCAGGGCGATGTAAAGGTTTTCCTTGAAGGAATGAAAATGGTACTTGATAGCTTTGTTAAAGTTTTGACAGACAACGGCGTGAAGAGAATTGAACAATTATCTAGTTTTGATCCTAAGATTCATGAAGCAATGGAAAAGGTTGTGGATGAGAGTTTAGATGAAGGAACAGTATTAGATGTAGTGCAGTCAGGTTATATGATTAAAGATAAAATTGTTCGAGCAGCACGTGTGAAAATTAGTACTAAAAAAAAAGAAGAATAGAAGAAATAATGATAAAAATTAGAAAATTAATGAGGAAACTATGAAAATGGCAGACAATGAAAATTTGAGAAATTTTCAAGCCTGCATTTGATATTAAACCGAGAAATAAAGACGAGGAAACTATAAAATGGCAGACAATGAAAATTTGAGAAATTTTCAAGCCTGCATTTGATATTAAACCGAGAAATAAAGACGAGGAAACTATAAAATGGCAGACAAAAAAGCAAAAGAAACAAAAGAAAACAAATCTGGTGTAACTGGGGCGACAATTGGGATTGATTTAGGAACAACATTTTCAGCTATTGCAGTATTAGAAGCTGGGAAACCGAAAATAATTACCAATGCTGAAGGCGCTAGAACAACACCAAGTGTAGTACACATTAAAGATGAAGATATCACAGTTGGACAAATTGCTAGAAACCAAGCAATTACAGACCCAATGCATACAATTAGATCCATTAAAAGAAAAATGGGTACCAGTGAAAGAGTTACTGTTGATAGTAAAGAATACTCGCCGGAACAGATCTCAGCTATGACATTACAAAAGTTGAAGCGTGACGCTGAAGCTTACCTTGGACAGCCAGTTAAGAATGCAGTTATTACAGTACCTGCTTATTTTAATGATGCTGAACGTCAAGCTACCAAAAACGCGGGTGAAATTGCTGGACTTAATGTACTTCGGATTATTAACGAACCTACAGCAGCAGCGCTTGCTTACGGACTTGATAAAACTGAGAAAGAACAGACAATTTTAGTATTTGATTTTGGAGGAGGTACATTTGATGTATCTATTCTTGAATTAGGTGACGGGATTTTTGAAGTAAAATCTACTGCTGGTGATAACCAACTTGGAGGAGATGATGTTGATAATTTAATTATTGATTGGATCTCTAGCAAATTTAAGGCTAACAATGGGATTGATTTAACACAAGACCCTACTTCACATCAGCGTTTGAAGGAAGCTTCAGAGAAAGCTAAGATTGAATTGTCTACTAAAAACAAAGTTGAAATTTCAATTCCGTTCATTACAGCTGATCAAAATGGACCTAAGCATGTTAAAGAAGAATTAACTAGGGCTGCATTTGAAGAATTATTGTCTGGAATTTTGAAGAAACTTGAAGGACCAGTTAAACAAGCTATCAAAGATGCTGGGCTTTCTAACAATGAAATTAACAGAGTTATTTTTGTTGGTGGATCTACACGTATTCCTTCAGTACAAGAACTAGTAAAGAAAATTACTGGAAAAGATGGTGACAAATCTGTTAATCCAGATGAAGCTGTAGCTGCAGGAGCTGCTATTCAAGCAGGAGTAATCGCAGGAGATGTAAAAGATGTACTTTTACTTGATGTAACACCACTATCCCTTGGAATTGAAACTCTAGGAGGAGTGTTCACTAAGTTGATTGAAAGAAATACAACCATTCCTTCAAAGAAAAGCCAGATCTTTTCTACAGCTGCTGATAACCAACCTGCTGTAACCATTAGAGTTGCACAAGGTGAGCGATCAATGTTTGCTGATAACAAAACTCTTGGTCAATTCGATTTGACTGGAATCCCGCCTGCACCACGTGGCGTACCGCAAATTGAAGTTAGTTTTGATATTGATGCTAACGGAATTATGCATGTATCAGCTAAAGACTTAGCTACAAGTAAAGAGCAATCTATTCAGATTACTGGATCTAGCAACTTGAATAAAGAAGAAGTTGAGAAGATGCGTGAAGAAGCTAAGGCTAACGAAGCTGCTGATAAGGCTAAGAAAGATTTGATTGAAGCGCAAAACAATGCTGAAAGTACTGTTTACCAAACTAAGAAATTGCTTGATGAGAGCAAAGAAAAGGTTGATGAAAAGACTAAAGCAGAAATCGAAGAGAAGATTAAAGCGCTTGAAGAAGTTAAATCATCTGATGATGCAGCTAAGATCAACGCAGCACTTGAAGATTTAAACAAAGTTGTTCAAGGTTTTGCTACCAAGATGTACCAGGACGCAGCTAAAGAAGCTCAGGCTAAACAAGCAGCAGAAGGAAAAACAGACTCAGCTGAAGCAAAAGCAACCGAAGCTAAAGATGAGAAAGTAGTAGACGCTGACTTCGAAGAGAAAAAGGAGTAATCCTTTCTTTTTATTTTATTTATTTTTATCAAATCCAACACAATAAACTAAATTACGATCACCTCCAAAACAAACAGCAACAAAAAAGAAGGCACAGTCTCCTTACTGGCAATTCCACTCAACGCATAAACCAAGCAACGAGCATTTTCCAAGCACAGACTTGGAAAATAAAAAGCGAAGTGGTCACGCTTGCGATAAGTCTGACAGTGCTTTCTTTTTTGTGTATAATAAGAAAACGTTTATAATAATAAGCATAGAAAATCATGATGAGCAAATATAAATGGCAGGAAAAGACTATTACAAACTTCTAGGCGTGGAAAAAGGCGCTAGTAAAAAGGAAATCAAAAAGGCATACAAGAAGCTTGCTATGAAATATCACCCAGACAGGGCGCAAGAAAGCAAGAAGAAAGAGCACGAAGATAAATTCAAAGAGATAAGTGAAGCTGCTGCAATCTTGTCAGATGATAAGAAAAGAGCACAGTATGATCAATTTGGATCAGCTGCATTCCAAGGAGGAGCAGGTGGACAAGGATTTCATGGATACGATTTCTCAGACATTATGTCACAATTTAAATTTGGGAATTTTGGTAACTTTGATGATGTTTTTGATGGATTATTCGGTGGCCAAGGCAGATCTAGAAGAGGAAGACGTGTTTATCAAGGCTCAGATTTACTTTATGAATTAGAAATTGATTTAGTAGAAGCTGCTACAGGCATTAGTAAGCAAATTACAGTCAATAAACTAGAACATTGTTCTGAATGTGAAGGTAAAGGTGGGAAGAACCCTGCCTCTTGTGGCACTTGTAAAGGTTCTGGATACACTAGAACTGTACAAAGAACACCATTTGGAGTATTTCAACAACAGCGTCCTTGCCACGAATGTCATGGTGAAGGAGAAGCATTTGAAGAAGTATGTTCTGAATGTGACGGAGAATGTCTTGAACGTAAGAAAAAGAAGCTTGATGTGAAGATTCCAGCAGGGATTGAGAACGGAATGCGTTTGAGATTGCGTGGAGAAGGTGAAGCTGGCAAAAACGGAGGTCCATCAGGAGACATGTATGTGCAAATTTCAATCAAAAGGCATGAACATTTTGTTAGAGATGGGAGTGACCTTAGAATAAATGTCCCAATTTCATTTTACCAAGCAGTGCATGGAGACGAGATAGAAGTTCCAACTATAACAGGTAAAGCTGTATTGAAAGTACCAAAAGGAACAGACTCTGAAACTGTGTTTAGAATGAAAGGTAAAGGTATGCCAAGGTTACGTTCATCTTCAGTTGGAGACCAAATGGTGAAAGTTACTATTGAAGTTCCTAAGAAACTAAGTAAGAAACAAAAAGAAGCTTTAGAGATTTTTAAAGACAATCCTAGCAAGGGTTTTTTTGATAGGTTCTTTGGGTAAGGATTTGAATTCATGCAAAAACATCTTCTTTACTTAGAAGTTTTCCATCTTTTTTCTCCAAAAGAGTAGAATTTATATCTAATTTGTCTTGTTCAGTTAAAGTAAAATCATCAGTTGCCATGTTTTCTATAAAACAATCTCTTTAAGTATATGTTTTTTGTTATTTTTATATACATTTTCTTTTTGATTAAGTATATACTTTAGGTTCTTTAGTTGCTTTTGAGGCAGTTGTTTCTTTTGGTATATGCTTTTTTGCTTGGGTATATACAAGATGCAAAAATAAGTTAGAATGATTAGCTACAGGATGAAACCTTAAAATTTTTAGGTTTAGATCATATTGGCGGCGGCGCCAAATCGATCATCTTCCTGACATCAGGAAAACGATCCTTTTACCTAAAACCAATCTTTAACATAGCCATGCATTTCTTCGTGAACTATCCATAAGACCAAAAGGATTGCATCTACGCTTGCTGCATGATGGCTAATCCCGAACTGTGGACAAAAAGTTGTTGCTATTTCTAAAGGCCAAAGGAAAGTTTTGTAACCTCCAAACATACAATCTAGGAATATGTGCATGAACCAACCAAATGCAATTACAAACATGATCTTGCTCCATTTGTCAGTTTGTTTTTTTGTTTGCTTCTTATGCTTTTTAAACAAAGCGTCTAAGTGGCCGTATTTTAGTAAGAGACCTAAGATTGCGAATAAGAGGACGAAGGTTAAACTGTGTGAGAAAAGGCCGTGTAAGGAATCTGTAGTGTTTGTGAAGAAGTTGTAAAACCAAGTTATGACAATATCAAAGTCAGGTGCTAGGCCTGCGATACCACCTACAACTATTAAGTATCTTGGGAATGTTTTTTTTTTGAAAATGTAGTGGCGCATTAGATCTAGAAGGACAATTGTGATTAGAACATGAGTTACTGCTAATGCCATGTTGTTAATTATGTTGTTTTAGTATAAGAAGTTTAGGTTTTTTCTAGCAACATATCAATCACTTTTCTTTAAAGACATTAACTGTAAAAGAGCTACCACAGCTGCACCAATTACAAAATAGATCACTCCGGATGTTAAACTAACTGTGGAAGCTAGGACTTCTGTTGCTGGGACTCTTAAGGCGCCTAGCATGACACCAGTTAAGATGTAGATCATTAGATCGTGATGTTTGTGTAAGAGGTGTTTTAGGACCCTAGAGAAAGCTAGAAGGCCAGTGATGGCACCTAAGCCGAAGATGATGATAATTAGGAAGTTTAGTTCATGAATAGCTGTGATTACAGTTTCATATTGGCCGAGAACTAAAAGAAGATAAGAGCCAGAGATGCCTGGAAGGATCATTGCACAAATAGCTATTGTTCCAGATAAGAAGAGAGTGATTGGGTTTGAAGGTAGAGTGGTGCTGCTTAGACCAGTTAGGAAATAAGTTATAATTGCAGCGATTAATAAGTAAGCTATATTTTTTAGTTTGTGATTGTGTTTAATTTTAAGGATAAGGACTACAGCAGAAGCTAGGATCAATCCTGTGAAAAAAGAAAATAGTTCTCCAGGACTAGTTGTTAGTAAGTTTGTAATTAAGTTTGAGAATAGTTTTAGTGAAGTTAGGAGACCTAAACCTAAGGGGATGAAGAAAAGCCAATCTGTGCGTTTTATTAGATTTGTTAAATTGGTTTTGTTTGGTTTTTTAATTAGAGTTGTAGTAGCTTTTGAGATTTGTGCTATACCAGAGATTAGTCTTTCGTAGATGTTTGTGATAAAAGCAATAGTTCCGCCAGATACACCTGGAACAACATCAGCTGCGCCCATAAGCATACCCTTTAGGAAGAAAATTATTGTATTTAAGTGTTTTTTAAAAAAAGAATTTTGCTCCATATGATATGGAGCTAAATTAAAGGTTTATTAAATTTGTTAATTTATACTGAACGAATTAAATAATCGTACATCTCATACAATCATTTGCACTTGTTCAGTGTCTCGAAACGAATGAAAATGTTCGGACATTTTCTTCGTTGAGTATATGTTAGTTAGTTAATGCTTTCCCGCTGCGCTTATTTTAGTCCGGCAATGTGGACAAAAGGCACTTGAGACCCCCCGAAAAAAGAGACTCTTAAAGCTAAATTTACACGCAGAGCAGTTTAAGTCCAAAGACTGCATTCTCTACCACCTCAGTCAAAATGGGAGGAATAATGCTTTATAAATATTCTTTATTACTTAGAAGTGTAGTTTTTTGGAAGGCAAACTAATGTTGGTTTTATACTTGATTTGTTGGTTTACTTGCGAGGAAACCTCTTGGTACTTGGCTCGTTCCTCTCCAAGTTTTTGTGTTTTGGCTAAAATTAGGCATTTTTGTATGATTAGCTTTAAAAAAGTGGCATTTTGCTAGAAAGATATGAGTATAGATGCGATTGTTGAAGAAGAAGTCCAGAATAGTTCTTATTCCTATACTGTTGAAACAATTCCTGATGCTCAGTATGGAGTGGTTCTGCTTAAGGATTGTGCTCAAATTACAAGAGGACAGCTAAAGTCTACTTCAGATGAAAGCGTAAGTAACTCAAGAAGAAAACATAGCAGATTAGCAAAGGATCATGGCCTGCATTTGTATAAAGGAGGGACTGGGACTGCACAAAATAAGATACATGCATTGGTTCCTTTAGATTTGCAGAGCGTTTTGCCAGGAGGCTTGGGAGAAACTGTTACTTTTCAAGATCACGAATTGTTGCCAGTTTCAAGTTTGGAACAATACTGTGATGATAACAATTATCCATTTCCAGATTCTACAAAAAAGTTGGAGAGATTACAGTTTAGTGAAAGTGAATATTTGTTTAAAGACCAAGTTGATTATCATGGTAGAAAAACAGTAGAAAAATTCAGGAAAAAAAGAGAAAGATTTGTTGAAGAAGAAAACGAAATGATTAGCTTAATGAGTTATACTCCTCTTGGAAAGGAAAGGAAAGGAGTTTACCGCCATAAAAGAAGAAGAAGAAGAAGAATCTCTCTTTTTGATGAAAAAGATGGGTTTTATATTAGTGTTCCTAGCCAAATTATTCCAAGAATTATTCCAGATACAGTTAGACAGAAGAGACGTAAGGATAAAATATCTGAATTATACCTTCATTTAGCTACAGAAACAAATATCGAAAGTAGGTTAAGAAGCAGTTGGGGGAGAGTTTTTTCTGAAGGTGAAGAAAGAAGTTTAGGAGATGGTGAAGTCTATGTTACAAGACCACTAGCTAATAAAGTATTAATTTACTTATTTGATAAAAAATTGATATGATTTTTATCTTATTATTTTTCTGTGAATATAATTCTTTTTTAGAAATTTAAAGTTGAAAAGAAAGAAAAAAGTTGATGAATTCTTTTGTTTTTGTTCTTATTCTGAAGCCATGGTGTAAATGCTTTTCATAGCCACCACGATTGCGCCTGGAACAACAAAAACAACAATGTTACTTAACATTGATCTTAATGTTTCACCAATTAATGGGATTAGTGAGAGATTTACAATCCCAGCTAGCATTAAAGCTACTGAAGCTAATAAGAATGGTTGTGTGTCTTTTGCAGTTAAATTGAACAAACCTACAATGAAACCTAAGAAGACCAAAGTTGTCATTAGAGCTCTTGAATCAATTGTGTTTGAAAACCAAGGTAAACCTGCCAATACTGCAATAATTAAACCTATGAAAAAACAATAATGTGCAATTTTGTGAAGCTCCATTTTTTCTCTATCTAAGAAAGATGCCGCACTTGGAATTTGTGCTGGAGCACGTTTAACTGTTCTTTTCTTGCGAGCAGAGCTCTTTTTTGCTTTTCTAGCAGCCATATATAATCATCACCTCAATATAAACACGCAAATTTTGATACCATCCATTTGCAAAAGTAGCTATAAAAACTACATTTGCGTTTGCGTATGTCAGAAGTACTATTTTGAGGTATATAAATGTTACTAGAATCTGGTGTGTATTGTGAGATAGTGTAGTTATTGAAAAACTGTTATTTCTTTTATTTGTTTTTAGCTTTAATAGGGTTTTTTTTGTTGGTAAAGCTCTTTTTGTTTTTAAAGGAATTTTTGATTGGAATCATAATAAAGTCGTAATTTACACCAGGGATTACATTTCTGCCTTGCTTTTTTAGGTCTACAACTTCGAAAGTCTCTAGGATCTTTAGATCTCTATGCACTGCTTGTTTTTGCCTATCTGCTATATCTGCTAACTCTTGGATTGATTTTGGATTGTGCCTTTGAATTAGTTGCATCAGTTGGATTCTTTTGATTGTGAAAACGTTTTTGATAAGACCAACATCAATAATAGTTGTTCTGTTCGGAACAGAAATTCTTTCTTCTAGAATATCATCAACAAAGTCCCTTGTTTCTTGTTTAATTCTTTGAATTTTTTCTTCGTGAGTTTCTTTTACCACTTTATTCTTCCTTTTTTTAAAGCAATTTCAAAATATTGTTTATATTTATGATAATTTTCCAACACTTCATTTGAGTAAAAATTAAACAGCATCTTTATTTGCCATTCGTTTTTATCATAAATCATTATCTGTTTTGGACTTCTCCAAAATTTCATCTCGTGTGAATAGCCATGATAATTGTCAACTCGATAAACTTGGCGCCACTTATCATTAATTAGAGTTCTGTAATTTATGGAAAATCTCTTGATTTTGTTGTCAATAACTAACAAATTTATGTCTATTGTATCTTCATCTGATAAGTCCTTTTTTCTATCAATCTTTTCTATTTTCATTTTACCCATGAATGCCATGAGTTTTCCTTAGTAAACATTTTATGTTGACTGTTATTTATAAACATTTTGGCATTTTCTTGTTTAATTTAATGTAGAAATTGTTTAAGTGCGTTATTGTAGATATTTCGGAGGTTTTCCGGGAATTTGTGGAATTCTCGTAAAAAAGAAGACGAAGGATGAGAAGAAAAATCAGGTGAGTGTTTGGAACTTAAGAGACTATTGAAAGAAAAGCGCCCTGGGTCGGTTCTTCACCCATAGAGATCTTGTGCCAATAGTAATACAAGGGAGTATTAACGAGTATATAAACCAAATTGCTACCTAAGGTTATTAAAATGGCACAGAAACGAGAGATATATGGTTCGTACAATTCTAAACGATTAGAAAAAGAGCTTCCTAAATGGGATAGTTTAGAAGGATTCGAACGAAGTAAAGAACTAATCCATAAATTTAAGGATGGTATGTTAGCTCGTGGGGTTGGCCAAGCACGAGTTGCAAAAGTATTAAGTGAATTAAGAAAAATCCTTCCAATGTTAAGGGTAGAATTTGATCAAGCTGAAGTATTTAATATTGATTCAGTTCTTGCAACTATTCAACAGATTACTTATTTGGCACCAGCTACTAAATCAGATTATAGGAGAGCCTTAAAACAATTTTACAAATGGTTTGAGGATCACGATCCTCGATTGTATGATGAAGACAGCGTTATTTCTAGAAGAACTAATCAATTTTATAGGTATCTGAGAGAAAAGGTATCTGGGAAGTACAAAATGAAAAGAATTGATCCTAACTCCATAATTTTGCCAAAAGATATTAATAAAGTAATAAAAAAAGGATGTAGGACTGCAAAAGAGAAAGCCCTAGTTCGTTTTTTACATGAAACTGGTTGTAGAATTGGTGAACTTCTTGCTATGCAAATAAAAGATATCCAATTTGGAGAAGTTTCTGCAAAGGTTGTGCTTGATGGGAAAACTGGTTTACGCCAGATACCTATTGTTTTGTCAATTGAATTATTACAAAGATGGATTGAAGAACACCCTTATTCTGATGACCCAAATGCTTTTTTCTGGGTAAGTCATAATCCTAGATGTTTGTATAAGCCATTAAAATCTCAAGGAGTATGTAAACTATTAAATCGATGTTTTGATAGAGCAGGAGTTACTAAAAAGCATAATCCTCATTGGTTTAGGCACTCACGCGCATCTCTTTTAGCACAAAAGCTTCCAGAAGCCATGCTTTGTAAGTATATGGGTTGGGTTCTTGGAAGTAAACAAGTTGTAACTTATGTTCATTTAAGTAATTCTCAGCTTGAAGAAGAGTACCTGTTTACTAATGGAGTAAAAGTGCCTGAGAAACGCATTCTTGAACTCCAAGAATGTAATTTTTGTAAGAAAAAGTGTGATGGGGCTGCAATGTTTTGTGTCTCCTGTGGACGTCCTTTGAGTCTAGAAGTCGCATTAAATTCACAAGAACAATATCAACAAGAATTAGAGAAAACATCTAAATTTATGCTTGAAATGCTTAAAAGTGAAGAATTACGTAATAGATTTCAGGAATTTTTAGCACAAAATGTTTAAATATGTGAAAAAAGTTTAGAATGGATATGGTTAAAGAAGTTAAAAGAGTTCAAGCAAACGATAGTACAAAAATAAAGTCTATCAGAATTATGCCTATCCCAAATAATGCTAAGGTATCTAGAATTGGTTATCCTGTTGCAAAGCCTAATCAAAATGATTCCACTCAATAAACTTAGAGTCTTTTAGGTCTATTGTTAAGTAATCACATTCAATGGGAATAAATTTAGATTTTCTTTCATTGATTTTCTGGATCTCAGGATTTTTTAAAATCAGAGAGTAATCTCTTTCAAATTCTTGTCTAACAAATGCATATATTTTTCCACGAATATTTTCTCCAGTTGTAAGGGACAAAGTAGCAACTCCTCCTGTTTTTTTTAATTTATTTTCAAGCATAGCATATTGGCTGTTAAAATTAACCCTAGAAGTATTAAAAAATTGATGTAGGTGTTTATCTTCTAAATTTTTTCCTATTAAAACACCCGTGATTGTTGAAATAATTATTGAAATAAAGATGTATGATTTTATCTCATAACTTAATGAAAAAGAATAGCCAAAAAGATAAAATTTACTCAAGATGAGGTTAGAAAATAAAAGAAGGATGTAACTTAAACCTGCTGAAATTGTGCTTAAAAAAACATACAATAACATCCTTTCAAAGACATCTTTTTCTATGATGAAATCACTATAAATATTAATAAAATAAGTAGTCACATATCCAGGAATTAAAAATAAAAGGATATATAATATCTGTTCTATTGAGTCTGGGAAAAACATAACAAGTTAAGATCATTCTGCTGAGGTAATTAACTTTTGTATGTTTAAACCTATGTTAGTCAAAGTATACAATCTACCAGTCTTTTCTTTGTGATTTAATATTTTGATTAATCTTTTGTTCTCAAGTTCACTTAAAGCACGAGATGTTAAATTAAAATTGGTGTTTCCGCCCTTTCCAAAAGTTTTACGCATAATTTCAGAGGGTAACATTTTTCCTTCAATAGATAACAGAACTGATTTTCTATTCTTGCCTCTTTTAACCCATGATAATAAGGAATCTTCTTGTTTCATGGTGATTTATTAGCAATTTATATACTTAATGAAGTATCAACAATCTATTAGCAAAGTATAAATACATGTAAGCAATTATGTTATAAATAAGCAGTGCTTTGTCACTGGAGGTAAATTAATATGTCAGAAAAAGAAAAAAGTACAAATACAATTTCAATCTTAGCCATAATATTCACTTTTTTATTTTGGCCATTAGGTTTGATCTTAGGGATAGTTTCATTATCGCAGATTAAAAAGAGCAAAGAAAAAGGAAAAGTTTTAGCTATTACTAGCATAGTATTGTCATCAATTGCATTACTCTTCACACTATTTTTTATTGTAGCTATGGGGACAGCAGTTAGTTCTATTTCAGACCAAGTATCAAATGATTTAGAAGAAGTAAATATTCCCTCAGAAAATATTGTTCAGAAAACGAATAGTGGTTCTGTAACTGAAGAGAAAAACAATGTTCCGAAAGGTAGTGACATAGATGTAGAAATAATTGATGTTCAAAAAACAGACAAAGTGGGAGAATCTTTTAGTGGTTATTTCATGGGAACTGAAGCTTCTGGAACTTATTTGCTATTTACATTGAAAGTTAAAAATAATGGGAATGATGCTTACCATTTATCAGATAGCGATATAAAGCTAATAGATCAACAAGGAAGAGAGTTTACTGCTGATACTGGTGCTTCAATGTACCTAAAGGATTCTTTCCTATTTGAGACAATAAACCCAGGAATTACACAAAGTGGACAAGTTGCTTTTGATGTTCCAGACCCAGATGCTGAATATGATCTACAAGTATTAAGTAGCATTTATAATTGGTTTGATTGATCAATAACAAATGCAATATCTGTATTTTGATCGTATTCTTTTCTTTTTTCTTCTAATTTATCTAACCATTTTCTTTGTTGGGTTAGAAACATGTTGTAATACCCGAACAAATAATGTTTAGTATTCTGAGTACCAGATAAACTCTCTTCTATTTTTCTAAGGACAACTTCCAATTTGATGATTTTTTGCAAGATGATCTCTTGCTTCATATCAACAACATCATGTGTTTTTCTGAATCTTCTTTCAATTTCATAGAACAATTCCTTATCATCTTCATTTAGATGTTTAGAGAATATGCCATGTTTTAAAGCATTTTGATTAAGTTTTGAAGCTGCCATTACTAATTATTCTTAGTGAGAATTGTTTTTTAGATTTTTGAAATTAGGACAAGATTTAGCATGTTCTATAATCTTTGAAAACTCTAATTCAGTAAGATTTTCTTCTAGAATCAATTGTCTCATTTTGTGAATTTTTGACATTGCTGAGATCGCATTAACTCCTTTCAATTCGAATTCAGGGAGCCAAGAACTCTCTAAACTACTAAATTTGCTTTGAATACCCAAGAGATAAGCAGTAACTGTAAAAGGTTCTAATAAAAATGCAACATGAAGTCTATGTAATGTCATAAAATCTTCTCTTCCTCCAAACTTCAAACCAGGATATTTATATCTCAGCTTATCTTTGACTGTGTTTACTTTTTGAATTGCAAGGTCAAAAGTAATAGCTGGCGTCTCACCAAGACATTTAGTAAGGAATTGTGCTTTCCAAGAATGGGATGCCTTCTCAAAGATAACAGTAACACCTTCGACTTCAGTTATTATAGAGGGGACATTTTTGCGATTTCTACTATTCCATCCATTTTTCAAAAGATGTCTTCTTAGCTTCTCAGGGATTTCATTGATCTCAGTTATAAAAAAAAGATTATGTACTGAGTAAACAGCATTGTTTTTCCCAAATCGATATGCTTCCAAGAGTCTTTTTACATCGGAATGAAATGATTTTTTTATGTATGCAACTTTTGGATTTAGTCCAATCTGAGAGATTACTCCTAATTTCTTCCAAATCTTGAGACGCTTAGATATTTGAGATTGAGACCTATTAAGCACATTTGACAAGTGTCTACGATTAGCCCCGCCACAAGAAATCAAAACCTCAAAAATAGAGATATCTAGTCTAGTCAAATGACTGAATTTCCCTTTGTAACACTGGTAATCTTGCCCTACCAGATTAAGTGCTTTCTTTGGGATCATTTTTCCTCACCTAAACACTCAAAATAAAATTTCCTCACTTGAACCATAGTCTTGGGAAATTGAGCTTCCAAATGAGAATTTAGTTTTTTAAGACTAATCATTTTGAACCTCCAAAACCCCATTAGAACAGACCTTTATCCTCAAAAAAGAGCCTTTTGTGACTTCATTCGATCTGCACCATTCGATTGGTAAAGTTAGCAAAAAACTATTTCCACTCGATATTATTTTTCTCCTGTAGTTAAGTACCATAGGAATCTCAAAGAAATCATTATATTTATTCCATATAATTGTATTGAGTATAATATTTGGAAAGATTTATATATTTCTTTAAGTTTTCTATCAATATGATTAGAAGAACAACACAGTATTACAATTTATCACCAGAGGAGAATATTCAAAAATTAAATCCTAATGATTGGCTTATACTTGCAGCAATGCTTCTTCACGCCAATGCAACTGGTGAAGAATGGATGAGAAGCAATGCTTTTGTTAAACCTAAAGGAGATAATGGAAGGCCATTTTGTGTTATTGCAACTACAAATGTCCGTAAGAACCTTAGTAACTTACGAAAACAAGGATTTATCCAGACTGAAATCAGAATGGAAGAAGATACTAGAAAAAGAAAGGTAGGATTCGTATCACATAGGGTAAAAAAGAAGAAATCAATATACAGAGAGATATTCATCTTATTTAACAAAATAATGGTTAAAAATCTTCTTCAGGAGAAACTTGGTCCAGATACATATTCAAAAATCTTGTCTATGAAGTATTTTGTTCAATTAGGAGATGATATTTACAAGGATAAATTAAAAGAATCAATTAAATACCATCAGAAGCAGATAAAGCTTCTTAGATTTATTCTCAGAAAGAAAGAACTACTTATGATGAAAAAGGCACAAAGTACCAATGAGGAAAGCGCCCTGGGTCGGATTTGAACCGACGACCTTGTGGTTACTTTTTCCAAATAAATGGGATTAACAGCCACATGCTATAACCGCTAAGCCACCAGGGCACATCTAGTCAGGCACAAGCTTGACTTTATAAAGATTTTTGTTAATTGTGGTTGGAATTAAGGATTATTGCAGTCCTGTTGAACCAAAGCCGCCATCGCCTCTGGATGTGTTCTCTTCCAAAGAGTCTGTTTCTTCCAAAGTTGGTGAGACTATTGGTTGGATAAGCATTTGAGTTATCTTTTGACCTTTTTTGATTAAATATTTACCTTGGCTGTGGTTTTGGATAACTACTTTGATTTCTCCACGATAGCCGCAGTCTATTACGCCGCCAAGAGTTGTTAGTCCGTTCTTGGCAGCTAAGCCAGATTTGTCCCATAAGAGGCCTACATAGCCAGTTGGAATTGCCACTGAGATTCCTGTTGAAACTAGGACTCTGGAGTTCGTAGGGATTTCGTAGTCTTCTGCTGAGAATAGGTCCATACCAGCATCTCCTGGATGGCCGTAGATTGGCATTTTTGCATTTTCTGTTAGTTTTTTTACTTTGATAATCATTGTTTGCACCTCAGATGAAGAAATCTAAATGAAGAGATGATAAAGATTTCGTTGCTTGAGGCTATGTAGAAGAGAAAATTATTTTACTATATTATAAAAGAGCGCGGTCAAACTTATCGCAGGTACATTCCACTGAGTGAAGGATTTTTTGAGACTGGCTCAAAAAATACTCGTGGAAATGCTCTTGTTCTGGATGACAGTGCCAGTAGGGGACGGCGCTCTTTTTTAATTTCGAGGAAATTTTTCTTGACGTTGCTGTGCAAAGTTTAGTGGATGTGTTAGTGTAGTTGCTGTTGATTTATTTGTAGCTGAGGCTTTAGAAACTTGGAACTTAGGTACCTTTGAGTGGGCTTTTGTTATCTCTAGAGGTTTTTTTGGAGAAATAGTTGGATTATAGTCTTCTTAAGAATAGTAGGAAACCTGTGTGGACTACCTGAGTGTGTTCTGGCCTTAGAACTTGCTTACTTTTGTTTGATTGCCAATCACGTTTAATTAACTCTGTTAATTCTACCAAATGGAGTTCTTTGTAGGTTGATAGTTCTGCTAGAGTAGTTTGCATTTGGATGATGTTTGGAAGATATATTGTTATCCAAGCTCCTGGTTTTAAGGATTTGATTGCTTTAGGGAAGACTTCCCAAGGTGTTGGCATATCTAAAGTTAAGAGATTGATGTTAGATTCATCTAAGGCTTTTGCAATGTTGCCTTTCTTGAATTCTATGTTTTTTATGTTTGCTAGCCTGGCGTTTTTTTTGACCACTTTTAGATGTTCAGGGTTTGTGTCATATGTAGTTACATGTTTTGCGATGTTAGCTAAACTTAGGCATAGAGCGCCAGTTCCTGCACCTGCGTCAACAACTACAGAAGAAGAATTTATGCCAGTTTTTGCAATAATTAGACCTATGTCTTTATCTTGCATGATCTGAGGACCCCTTTTGAAGTTTTGTTTTAAGTCTGAGAAATTTGTTGGGAGAAGAGCGAATCTTTTGTTTTTGTTTGTTTTGACTATCTTGAAATCTGCGTTTAGATCTTCTTTGCTGATCTTGCCTTTAGCAGTTACAAAAGAAACTGATCTGTCTTTGATTAAATGAGTTTCATTTGATTCTAAGTCCAAGAGGATTGCTTTTATTTCCATCTTAGGTGGAATATTGAGTGTATTTAAAAGGATTGGGGCTAGATTATTGGATTTATGTTGATAATTTACTTTTGATTATCCCTAGAAGTTTGTTTCTTATGATTTCTATTGAATTGCTATTTCTTTGGTAAAAATCATCAATGATATCTTTTTTCTTTTGACCATAATAATTTATGTCATTTCGCATTCTTCTTAACTCATCAAAAAGCTGTTTTTGAGGAATTGTAAGTTTGTATTTATCTGAAATTCTTTCGATTAGCTCTTTATGATGATCCTTTCCTGCAACTTTTTCTCCATCAAAAGCCATAATTGAAGTAGACAAAGAGTGAAGAATATCATAATCTATGATGATTAAGAAAGCACTTTTCGCTGTTTTTCTAATAGGTTTTATTGAAACTATGAAGCTTTGAGCGTTCGTTAGGAGGCTTTTTGCCTTTGATATATCTGGTCTAAGTTTCTTAATAGTCATAACTTTACCTCTAAAAACCCTTCAAGGACAATTCCATTAATGATGTTTTGGAGAAACTCTTCTCTTAGGTCGCTGATTTTAGAGACAAACATAATATTAATCTTTCTATTTAGTTTTCTTTCAAATTTTTTTAGATAGAACTCTTTTTCTTTTCCTTGAACAAAAATATCAATATCGCTATCTTCTGTATCTTCACCTCTCGAATATGAGCCGAAAAGAACTATTACATTAGGGCTTATTTCTTCTTGAATTCTATTTATAAGGCCTATATTGTAGATTCTTTCTAGATTTTTTACTTTCTTGAAATTTCTGAATGATTTTTCCTCTTGGTTTGCCTTCCAAAGAACAGTTTTACCTATACCAGATTGAGTGTTTTTTGTTTCTTTAATTACTAAATTTTGGCTTTTTAATTTTTTTATTGATTTTGAGACTGTTGGATGAGTTATTTTTGTTAATCTGGCAATTTCTCTTATGGAAAACTCAGTATTTGGGAAGTCCATGAACAATTTCATGATGTTTTGTTCATTTATGGTTAATTTATTTTCCATTTGGTAAAAAATCTTTCCATTTTATTTAAATGTTTTGGTAATTCATATTAAATTACCAACATTTGTTCGTAAACTCACAAACTTTTGGAAATTCAGATTAAATTACCAACATTTGTTCGTAAACTCACAAACTTTTGCTGATTTTTAGATCCATTTTGTAGAATTAAAAGTAGTTTAGAGTAAAAATTTGAAAAATAAAAAAAATTTTGTTTTTGTTATTATCTGCGTCTTAGGCCAATTAGTAGTAAAGCTGCCAATACTAGGACTAAAAGGACTGCTAGAACTACAGCTAAACCAGTTTGAGCATCTTCAATAGTGTAGCTTTTTTCTACTGTCACAACTCTATCATCACCTGTAACTACAGTTTCTGATTCGTTGTCTTGGTTATCGTTGTCAGAATCTAAAACAATTACCTGGGTTGAAGAGCCTGAATCGCTATTGTCACCTGAATCACTGGTGCTTGAATCGTCGGTTGTGCTTTGGCTATTGTCGTAAGAGTCACAAGTTAAGTCAAAAGCCACTACTTCTCTATCCGCTAGTTCTCCATCTTTGTAATATAGGTCTACTTGAAGGGTGTATTCATTGGATTCTATTTCTGGGATGCTTAGGTAGAAATCAAATGAGTCTTCATTATCGCCTTTATCTGTTCCTTCATTAATATCGAAAGTTATTGAGTCATCGATGCTTAAGTCAGTTGAACTTAATTCTACGGACATGTCGTTCTGGTCATCGTTTCCGTAGTTTGTTACATCTACTGTGAACCTTGGAGCTTCGTTACATTTAACGTTGGTGCCAAATTCGTAGTCTGTGATCTTAACATCATCGTCTTCTCTTACTAGTTCTAAAGTAATGGTCCATTCAGTTTCGTATTCTGCACCGTTACCATCCTCAGTTTCGAATAAAACTACAAATTCATATTCGCCTTCTTCTGCTTCTAAGGGAACTTTGAATGAAATTTTGTTATCATTATCGCCAGTTTCTGCGTCTGGATCAATATCAAAATCAACGTCTTCTTCTATCTCATCGCCAAACTCATCGTCGTCCATAGTAACTGTAATAGTTCCTTCAATATCACCGTTGTCATAGTCTTCATCGAAAAGGTTAACTATGTTGAAGTAGAATGAAATTTCGTCTTCTGGGCTGATTTCCATATCTGTGCTACTATCATCAGTATCATCAGAATCTACACTTTCTTCTAAATTGTCATTGATGTAAAGATATCCATCTTCAATATCTATGATTGAAAGAACTTCTACGTCTAGGCTTGCTGTGTTTGTTCCTGTGGAATCTGTCCATTCTACTGTGATTACGTCTTCGTATAAATCTTGGTCAAAACCTGAAGAAAGGTCAGCTGTTACAATAATATCAAAGCTAGTTGTATCTCCTGCTGTGATGTTTTGAGTACTGTCATCGCTGCTTGAAAAGTCTACACTTAATTCAGATTGGCTTGATGATAAGCTGAAAGTGATGTCAGATTCGTTGTCTGAGCCTGAGTTTTCAAATGTTAAAGTGATTGTTTTTGTTAATTCTTCATTATCATCTCTTAATTCTTGATAATCGAATTCATGTACTGTAGTTGTATCTGTTGTGATTCCTATGTCTGCTGATGCAAATGAAGCTAGCAAAGTTAGGAGTACAAGTGATACTAAAAATATTAATGTCTTTTTCATGGTAATATCCTCCTGATTGTTAATATTATTTCCTTAAGCAATGTAGATATCTTAACCGTCTGTGCCAGCATTGCCATGATTTGCAAAGGCTAAGCCGTGCAAAGTTGGCATGGCCAGGCGTAGCGTGACCTGTTGCCATACAAAGTGTGGCGTTAGGGCACGTGGAGTAGGGTAAGAGATTTATATTGCCATATCAATTAATTTTTAGCTTAATAATAGCTTTAAACCAAGAACATCACACTCAAAACACTTAATTTTGGTAGAATTAGTGATTTATAAAGCTTCTGTACGTAAAATAGGGTTGTTGATGGTGTTAGTAAGTTGATGGTTCTCCAGAAATGAATCTTACTGGAACTTTGAAACTAGTACCATCCTGGTGTTTTTGATATACTTTATCTAGTGCCTCATGGAATGATTTACTATAAAGTTTACCTAGTTCATTTATTGCACAATAAGTAGTGTGAACTCCACTAAATGTATCTCTGTTTGTGTCTTCAAAAAATTCATTCAATCTAGTTCTTAGCCTAGGCAATAGACTATTATACTACATGTAAAGGAAAATATCTTTGATCACCCATTAATTCTGAGAGAGGGATTGTTCCATAAAAATCAGTAATTATCCTTAAAGAGTTTTCTATATTTTCTTTTCTTTCTGAACTTTGTGTATCAAAATAGATGTCACTATTAGTAATATATTGAAGAAAAAAGACCGCCAAAATCTTTAGAGTAGAATCTTGCTAAAGCTAAAGCATCATTTACTAAAAATTCTAGATCTTCTGAAGTCATGTGGCTGTTGGGAGATGGTCTTTTTAAATATATTTTTGTTAGAAATCCCAAAAGTTAGTAGTGTCAGACTTTTCGAAATTGTAAGACAATTTCCAAACCCTCAACGCTTTGCTTATGAGGTTAGTGCAGGCGTGACCACTCGCTCTTTATTTTTGTTGGAAAAAACAACAAAAATGCTCGTTAATATGTTCTTGCGTTGGGTGGGAATGCCAGTGAGGAGACACTACTAACTTTTTTGTTGTATTATTTGGTACTGTTGGTTTTGTTGGATTATTACTTGCTGCCGGCGTAGAAGAACTTCTCTATGCTTACATCGTCTGTCTCAAACTTACCTACCCTTGGGTGTGAAGAAGAACCCTGAGCTGCTTTAGGTGTAGCGCCTCTGTTGTGACCTTGGATTGCAGATTGAGGTACTTGACCGCCAGAATATAATGACTTAGGTGCCTGAATTGGAACTTGCCTTGCTTGTGGAGCCGAAGTTATTGGGGTTTGAGCTTGCATTTGTGGTGCTTGGCCTTGGTTCATTTGAGACTGGGCTGCTATTGGAGCTGTTTGTGTTACAGGAGTTGCAGGGAACTCTTTTAATTGTGGCCTTTGTGGAGCAGATTTGATGTTTGCAAGTTTATGTTTCATCATGTTTAATTCTCTACCCATAGCTTCCATTTTTGCTTGGAAATCCTTAATAGTAGTTACTAGAAATTTAGTGTTTTTTTCTAAGATCTGTTCAATTCTTTCTTGACCTAAACCAGTGATTTGAGGCCTTGGTGAATCATAACCTTTTACTGGTGAGACATAATTTGGAGTTGGGACAACTGTGCCTTGACCTTGAAAAATTCTTTCTGCCTGAGAAATAGCATCACTCCTATTTGTTGCTAAACCTTGTTTTTGCAATTCTACTGCTAATTTGTTAATTCTTTGAACAACTTCTACATCCATTATAAATCACCTCAAAAAGTACCATTGTTACTTCTAGTTGGGAATTTAAAGGCTTTATCTTTTAATGTTTTCTATACTGTAGGAGATT
>CAZGQD010000014.1:0-33309 GCA_964527395.1 uncultured Methanosarcinales archaeon | reverse complement strand
TTTTCATGCCATTTATAAACTAATAGAAATGTTAACCAATTACGATACTAAACAAGCTAAAATTACCTTGGAAAAGCTTAATAAAGGGCAAAGATTAAGTTTTTCTTATGTTTGAATGGTTCTTTGAATATGTATGATTTGATGTATGTGTTCAAGTGTGGCTGTTTTGACTGGTTTAATATATGAGGTATTTTGAAATGAAAGGAAAAGAAAAAGCATGTGCAGGGTTATCCTACCTTCTAATTGGAATTATCTGGTTTTTTGTAGATAAAGAGATGAGGAATAGCCATTTTGTGAAGTTTCACGCTGGACAAGGAATTGTGTTACTATTGGTTGGAGTTGTTGCAGCTGTTTTGAATACAATCTTAGTAATTATTCCAGTAATTGGATGGTTAGCAATTGTAGCAATTAACGTTTGTCTACTTATTTTGTGGGTATATGGTATATGGAATGTACTTACAGGAAAACAAAAAGAGTTGTTTGTGATCGGACAATATGCTAAAAAGCTAAAATTGTAAGGAGTTGATTATAAAATGAATAAAAAAATATTTTTTGTTTCTTTTCTTTTGTTAGGATTGTTCTTAATTGTTTCTTGTGCATCAGTTGATGTTGCTGAGACTGAAGATTCTATGGGAGATGAAGAAGCTGTTGTGGAAGTAGAAGGTTCTGAAGAGACTGTAGCTGAAGAGGTTGTAGTTGCAAATACTGAAAGCTCAAATGTTGAACGAACTTCTGATGTGACCCAAGTTGTAATTGAAGGATTTGTGTTTAACCCAATGGATATCACTGTCAAAGTTGGAGATACTATCGAATGGATCAATATGGATGATGTAGCTCACACAGTTACATTTGAAGATGCACGATTTGATGTAGAAGTTCCTGCTGGGGCTGTTGTGTCATATACTTTTACTGAGGAACTTGGAGAAGCTCGATACTTTTGTGCATATCATCCTTTGATGAGGGGAAGTGTGCTTGTTGTTGAGTAGAATTTGGGGTTTTTTTTTGTACGTATTTAGTTCCATTTTATCCTTAAGGGAACCTTACGGGACTTGGTTAGACACCAAGTAAATAAGAAAAGATCACTGCGGCACGCTGCTTCTCTTTTTTGCAATTGATTTTAGTAAAATATTTCATATTTTGTGTCGGTTTATGTTTAAAATTGCAAAAAAGGCAGCTCGATGGGCGGCAGTGATCTTTTCTCATAAAATGAAGGAAATTTAGAAAATTCCTACTCCCACACCTAAAGGAGTGGGATTCTACGGAATTTTTAATCTAAATTTCCAGCAAATGATCCCTTCAATTCATCCCAGACTTAAAAGACTGGGATTTCTTGAAGAGTTCATTTAAAGGGACTAAATATGTACGTTTTTTTTGTTTGTTTTTCTGATGGTAGCTTTATAAAATAGGCCTGGAAATTGGCCTTTGTGGAACTAAGAGAGATAGTTAGAGCAATTGTGTATGATATTGTTGATGATAAAGCTAGATATTTAGTTCTACTTGCCAAAAAAGGATATTGGCAGAACCCGCAAGGCGGGATTGATCCAGGTGAGAATGAACTTGAAGCTATTGTTCGGGAAGTTTATGAAGAAAGTGAGTTAAGAGTTCTAGAAGTTCATAAAGATACAAGAGTATTTATGGCATATCAAACTGAAAGAAAAGGGGAACAAATTTGTAGTACAGTGGCAGGATATGCAGTTAGAGTGGATTCTTCTCGACAAGTAGTTTTATCTGTTGAAGAAGGACATACAGCCCATATGTGGGTTGATTATGATGGTGCTTGTTCTTTACTTACAAAATATCCAGAACAAATAGAACTGTTTGAAGGAGTTGTTAGTAGGTTGAATGTTTGAAGAGATATAAGTGAAGTTAGAATTCTAAATTATTGTACTTTCTTAGATCTTTTTTGCTATGTTTGTATATTGAGTCATGATGAGCATAATCCACAAAGTAAACTGTTCCATCATCTCCAAAAAATAGAATTACATAAGAATTGTTCACATGAACACGTTTGAATTTTTTTAAGGTATGTTTTAGATTCTTGTAGTGATCAAGACTATCTAAATTAAGAATTTCAGTTATTTTGCTTTGAATATTTTGTAACTCTTTTCCCTTAACTTTACTAAGCTTCTTTCTGAAAATCCTTGTATAAACCCTATTTCTCATTTGCTCTTCTTCTGAGATCTTCTTCGAACTCTTTAGCCTCTTCTTCTGATAGAAAAGTAGTCGCATCTTTACTATTTAAGCTTTTGAGGTATTCAGGCCTTATTTCTAAGTCATCATATATCTTTTCTCTAGCAGCTTCACGAATGAACTCTTGAACTGTTAGAAAACCATGATTTTTAGCATATTCTTTAGCTTGAGCTAAGAATTCATTAGAAACTCTTACATTTATTTGTGTTGACATGATGTATTGTGGTATCTTATGATATTTAAAGATATCTGTTGTATTTGTATTGAATTTTAAGCTGTTTTTTGGTATAGAACTGAAAATGCATTGTTATATTCTCTTTCAGATGCCATTTTTTCTGCTGCAGTTCTAACTGGTTTGTCTTCTTCTCCCAAAATGATGTCTATTTCAGTTCCGTTGTTTAAGGTTGTTTCTATGCTCCAAGTGTCTTCAGCTATATTTAGCCAAGTACCAATTCTAAACTCTCCAGTCTTATTTAAAACGTATTCTGTACATAAACCTCTACCCATCCTGCTATAAATTCCTGCTTCGTTTTCATAGCCAGCTTCTCTTAAAGTATCTTGAAGAGCTAGTTGGTATGTTTTGAAGTCTACTGGGTCTTCTGGAAGAACTTTTAAGTCTAAATCTTGGTATTGTTCGCTTACAGGAAAATTTCCTGCTTCACCTTGATTGTATCTTTTTCTTCTTTCCCAATGATCATCAGGAAAGGTAGAACTGCCTACTGCCAAAACTGCTCCGACTGGCATGTTTTTTGCTTGCATGCCTTGAACAATTGTATCAACTAAAGAAGTTAAATTGTCTGCGTCTGTGTCTCTTAATGAAGCTAGATACTGATCTTTTTGGAGTTCATATACTGGTTCTGAATTTACCATTGAGTACTTTCTTAGTTGTTTTGATTTATTTGTTTATTGCTTCTGTAGTAGCTGAATGTTTTTAAGGGTCTGGTGTTTAGGTTGGTTTTTGGTTATTCTGGTTATTTTGGTTATTTTGTGCAAAAGATTTATATAGTTTATATAATTTTGGTTATATAATGGTGATTATATAATATGGGTTATATTGTTAAAAGAAAAGAAGCTTTAGAGATCAGAAAAAGTAAGCAATGGTTGATGGTCTATGGTAGAAGAAAGACTGGAAAGACGTTTATGTTAAGGCAGCTTTGTGGTTTTAAAAATTATATTCTTGTGAAGAAAGACAGAAATATCTTGATCCAAGATGAGACTAAAAGTTTGGATGAAGCAGTTATCTTGATAAAAAAATTACTTCGAGAAGGAGAAAGTGTTGTTTTAGATGAATTTCAGAGACTTGATGAGGCTGTTTTAGAAGAGTTTATGCTTGAACATCCAAAAGGTAGATTTATTTTGTCTGGCTCTAGTATGAAAGTCGTAAAAAAGATGTTTTCAGCGCAATCTGCCTTACTTGGCTTCTTTACGCCAATGAAAGTTGGATTGATTGATGCTAAAGATATGTTCTTAGTAGATTTTCCTGAGGATATGAATATTGAACTGGCTAGTTTTTTGCGTGAAGCTTGGCTAATTCCACTATATAATGGTGAAGATATTGTTAGATTTGTCTATAAAGTTGTTATGCAGTCGAAGTATATCATTAGTGCGCTGATTGGAGAAATTTTTAGTGAAGAAGAAAGAGAGCTGTCAAGAAGATATGAGGCTCTGCTTCGTTTAATTGGAAAAGGAGTATGGAAGACTAATGAGCTGGCAAATATTCTTTATGCCAGAGGAATCATAGCAAGCCCTTCAGCTACACACATAATACAGTATATTAAAAATTTGGAAGAAATGGAACTGATAGAGAGTGTGAGAGTGAATAGAGCAAAAAATAGGTATTTTTACAGGTTGCGTTCTCCAATAATGAATATTTATTATTATTTAGAGGATAGGTATGATATTAGTAACAGAGAAATTAGCTTTAATGAGTTAAAGCCAACATTAGAAAAATTGATTAATTTTGAGATTCAGAACTTTATTGCAGATCTGTTTGCAAATAAATATGAAGGAAGAAAAGAGTATTTTGTTGCAGCAGATAAAGAGATAGATTTTATTATTACACAAAGAAATAAAGCCATAATAGTTGGAGAAGTTAAATGGAAGAAGCTTGTTTCTAAGGATATTGAGAAATTTAAGAGGAACAGTGATGTTTTTTCTTGTAAAAAGGTTATTATTGGGAAAAAAGGGATTAAATCTAAAAATGTCCGTGATAGTTCCACTACTGTTGGAACTTTATTTACACCAAATGTTGAAGTTTTTGATAGGGAAAGAATAGTTGAGATGTTTTGAAGTAGAGATTTTTTTGTTTGCTCAACTTGCCTTTTTAGAGGTTTTTTATTTATTTGTTTACCCCTTCTCTAGTAGCTGAATGCTTTTAAGGGACTAGGTTCTTGTTACTTTATGACGCTTGATAGAATGCTGTTGATACCAAACCCTAATGCAGGAAGTGTTAGTAAACGTAATTGTAGAGAATTAGCCCTTTGGGGAGGACGTAGTTCAAGATTAGATGTTTATGTGCCTTCTGATTTAAATGAATTGCAAGATGTGGCTAATTCTAACCTTGAACATGCAGTTATGGCAGCTTTAGGAGGAGATGGCACACAAAAAGAAGTTATTAATGCTGTAATTAGGGCGCGTCAAAAAGCAGGTATTGATGAGAGAAGGATTTATACTGCTCTTTTGCGTGGTGGACGAGGTTGTGGACTGGCAAGTGAGGTTGATGCTAGAAAAGATTGGAGATCAGATGTTAATCTTATTAAAAACTATCAAGGCCATCTTCGTGGTCTTCCGTTTGTAGAAGTCCCTTTAATGGAAATTAGATATGGTAACTCTGAAGCCGATCTTGCTGCTTGTCAACCCGTACATTTTACATTCAAGGGAGAAGGGTGGGATGGGCTTGTGATTAATAAAAACAAAGAATTAAAAGATTCTGTTAAAGGTAAATTTTGGAGCCGTGTTGGAGAAGGATTATTAGGTTACTTTGTAGCTGGTCTGATGGCTATTAAAGAAGAATGGAAACTTAGACACATTGATCGTAAAGCTACATTTAAAGTTAATTCTGGAAGAGCATTTTCTGTTGATGATAGAGGAGTTTTACGAGAAATTGAAGGTGATGCTCTTGGAGATCTAATTGATCAAAGAAAAGAAGGAGCTGTTCGAGAAGTTATATTTGGATCATCCCGTTATTTGGGGTATAGAATGGATGCATTCTATAACACTCAGGCAACAAGAATTATGGAAGATGGACCATATCTAGAGACTAGAGTAATACAAGGAGAGCTGGGAAAATTACTTAGAGGCATTTTGCCTGCTGGATTTAGAACTTGGAGTGTTCCTCAATCTGAGCATATTTCTAGCTATTTAGCAAAAGATGTGACGCTAACAGTTTTGGGAGGAGAAAGTTTGCCTTTACAAATAGGCGGAGATGCATATGGTGATGTAAGTATGGTGAATGTTAAAATATCTGAGTATAAATTGATGGTTGTAGATTATGCTAAGTTGCGAGCTGCTTGAATCTTAGTAACCAGTGAATCCATGCTCCATTGCTTCAAAGATGATATTATAAAAGGATTTAGCTCCTGTAACAATTAAGTTATTTTTTGCAATCTCTTTTCCATAGTTTTGCTCTACTTGCGGGCGGAGCCCTTGGTACTTGGTTGCACCAAGTTTGTTTGTTAACATATTGAAAAGTTGTGTTCTTGTGAATACATATGGATGAATCTCTGGATGCATTAGTTCTGAAGCTAAAGTAATTTGAGAAAGGATGATCTTTGCTTGCTGTTTGTCATCGCAAATGATTACAATATCAAGATCTGAAGTTGATTTTTGTTTGTTTTTAGCATAGCTTCCAGTGATAATTAGTGAGTAGAAAGGTGTTTTTAGCTTTGAAACTAATTTTTGAAGATTTTTATGAGGAATATGTTTTGCTTGATTTGTTTTGTTTTCTGCTATGAAACCGATAGTGTTTTGGGCATGGAGGTTTGTATCTAAGGAATATAGGATTATGTTTGCTATTTTTCTTTGTTTTAAGATTTTATTTTTTACTAGCTTTTTTAGAGTTTTATGAACATAGTTGTCTGATTTGTTTTTTGAGATTGTTTTCACTTGTTTGAAGGTTAATTGTTCCCATGGTTTCTTGAGGAAAGGTTCTATGATTGTTATTTCTTTAGTTAGCATTTTTGATAATGTTGATTGTTTTTTATATTCCTTTATTTTGGAATGATTATTCCTTTATTGTGGAAGTTATAAGGTTTTTGGTGTGAAATGAGTGATTTTAGTTAGTTAATTGATTTAGAAAAGAATATTTTAATGATTATTTCTTGTGGAGATAAAAAAAAAATAAATAGATAGATAGATAGAAAGAAACTAACACAAATATTTTATATTTATAACAAAAAGATGGCACTGTCAGACTTATAGCAGGTACATCCCCCTGAGCTTTAGATTTTGCTCCCGTTGGTCACAAAATGCTCGTGGAAATAATCTTCAGTTGAACATAATTGCCAGTGAGTGGACGGTGCCATCTTCTTAGTTTGTAAAGCTAAGGAAACGAAAGCTTTGCTTGAGATTTTCTTTGTAGAAGAAGTGGCTCGTTTATGTGTGGTTGTTACTGTGGGTGTTACTTAGAAGAGTACCAATTGTTTTGTTGTCGTTGCTCTCGGTCTTTTACACTGCCAGGATTGTTGATTCTTGGACGTTTTGATTGGTGGTCTCTTCTTAAGGTGATGTCTAGCTCTTTTAAGAAAAGGTTCATGGCTTCAGTTCGGTCTAGTGGGCCTTGAAGGGAACCTTCTTTAGCTGGAGTTCCAGTGAAAACTAGCATTCTGTCGCTTAAATTGTCTAAAAAGAGGAGGTCGTGATCAACTACTAGGACTGTTGCTTCTTTTTCTATGGCGAATCTTTTGATTACTTTGGTGATTAAGAGTCTTTGTTCGATGTCTAAATATGCTGAAGGTTCGTCTAGAAGATAAATATCGGCTTCTTTTGCTAAGGTTTTAGCTACAACTACACGTTGGAGTTCTCCGCCACTTAGTTGGTTTAGTTGTTTTGTTAGGAATTTGTCCAGTTCTAGGGGTTTTACTAATTGATTGTTGTAATTGTTGACTGCTTCGTGAAGGAAGTCGGCTACAAGGTCAGTGTTTTCTTGGAAGTCTAAGTATTGGCCTTTATATGAAACTTCTAGTTTTTTGTCTAGTTCTCCATTTGTTGGTTTCTCTAGGCCTGCTAGGAGTTTGATGAAAGTGGTTTTTCCAATACCGTTCTCTCCTACAATTCCGATAACTTCATTTTTGTAGATTGTGCCTGAGCCTGCGTTTAGTTTGAATGGCCCGTAGTCTTTGTTTAGGTCTGTCCATTCTATTAGCTTGTCTGGAAGAGTTTGACCTTTGTCTACACCGCCTTCAAACTTTAGTGGACGTGATCTGAATCTGACATTTTCTTCTGTTAATTCTCCATGTAAGAATTGGTTGATACCTTCTCTGACGTTCTTTAATTGGCTTACAATACCATAAACGCCATCGTGACCGTACATGATGTTTAATAGGTCAGTCATGAAGTCTAGAATGATTAGGTCGTGCTCGATAACCATAACAGCTTTGTCTGTATCTGTGTTGGTTGCTAGATGTTTTATGAATTTAGACATTTTCATTCTTTGTTTAATGTCTAGGTAAGATGATGGTTCATCGAAAAGTGTGAGGTTGGCGTTTTTTAGGGCAGTTGCAGCTATAACTACACGTTGGAGTTCTCCGCCTGACAAGTTTGCTATTTTTCTTTGTAAGTATTTTGTTAAGTCTAAGGATTCTGCGATCTCTTTGATACTGGCTTCTTTTGTTTCATTTGTAGTTGTTGTATTTTCTTTGTTGTTTGCTGCTTTCTCTAAGAGATCTTGTACTGTCCCTTTGAAAGTTTTTGGTAAGGATTCTACTTGTTGTGGTTTATAAGCTAATGTGATTTTGTTCTTGAAGAGTTCCTCTAAGAAGGCTTGCATCTGGGTTCCTTTGAAATAGTCTAGGACTTGTTTGTTGGTTATTTCTTGATCGAATTGGCCTAGGTTGGCTTTAAGAAAACCTGCTAAAACTTTGAAAGCTGTGGATTTACCAATCCCGTTCTTACCTAAGATACCTACAACTTTGTTGAAAATTGGAGTTGGGAGGCTGAAAAGAGCGAAAGAGTTTTCTCCGTAACGATGGATAGGAGGTTTGTCTAGCTCTTTTGGAAGGTTGATTATTTCAATTGCACCGTAAGGACACCTTTTTGGACAAATACCGCAACCTGTACAAAGAACTTCGTCAATAATGGCTTTTGTTGTGGTTTCGTCACCTTCTTTTACACAATCTTCGCCAGTTCTGTTTACTGGACACAATTTTGCACAAAGATAGTTACCACAGCCTTGAGGGTTACACTTGTCCTTATGAATTACAGCGATTCTCTTCTTCATGTTGTATTGGGGAAAGTAGGGGTTTTTAAATGATTTGTTGTAGAGAAGGCTTAAAAAGAGAATTTTGTTTGAATCTTTGTTGCCCTTGTAGCTCAGTGGCTAGAGCGGCTGCCTCGTACATGACGATAGTTATTGAGTGAGCAGCAGGTCGGGAGTTCAAATTGGTTGCTGGTTAATTTGCTAGAACTGTAGAAAGTCTCCCCAAGGGCTCTTTTTATTTTAGATTATTTTAGAGAACTGTCTTCTACTGCCTTTTCCATCAGATGTTTTAAGATCTCTAAATCTTGATTGATTGTTCTGTCTCTTCTAATAGAATTGTTGTGTGGTTGATTAATTGCTTTGGAGAATATAATGTGGTTCTCTTCCAAATCTTTTTTAATGTCATTTATGATCTGTTCAACCTCAATTAATGCTTCCTGTTTTGATCTTAAAAGGGTTTTGTCGATTCTTTTGATCATTTTTAAAGCAAGATATTTAATTGTTCTAATGTTTGTCTTGTAAAGAAAAGTATTACCTTTATGATGAAAAAATAACCTCTCTTCAATTGACTTGATGAGTACATGTACTTGTTTTTCTACATCTTTGATATCTTTTTCTTTTAGATGTGCCCAAAATTCTAGATTCCGATAAAACTGAGCTAGGGCTTTGGTTATTTCTCTTTTTTTTGTTCCAGAGACTAATTGGAGATATCCTCTGATTTTAACTTTAGATTTTGCTATTTCTCTGAGTGTTCTATAATAAAGAATTTTTCCGCCTGCTGAAACTAAACTGATTAAGTGGATTGCTTCAAGTGAAATGTCATCAGCTTTTGAGGTTCCAGCAGTTTTTTCTTCTAAAGCAAGAAAAGCTTTTTGTACATAGTGAGGATGGTGGAATGTAGACTGAAAAGTAGCTTCTTGTGATCTTGCTATTTTTACTGATCTGGTTGCCATTTTGTGTTAGGAGTAGAATGAGTGTTGGTGTTGTAGAGATTGTTGTTTATGCGGCTCTTACCTTTTTGTTTGTGACATCATTTACAATGATTAGAAGGTTTTGAGCTATCATTTTTAAATCTAAATCCATCCTGTGCAAATGTACTTTTGCATCATGAGAAAGGGTTCTTTCATTTAGACCAATGGGTCTGATAAGTTTTTTTAGGTCTTTGTATTGTTGAGCTATAGCAGCTCTTGCGTAAATTGCGTTTTTGAATCCGCCTTTTTTTCCAATATTTTTTATTCTTGTGACTATCTCTTTTATTTTTCTTCTAATCATGGGCATTAGTCTTGTGCTCGAACCAAATTCAAAGGCTTTCTCTTGTAGAATGGTAAATATTTCTTTTATTCTTTTATTTGCGTCTAGCAGCCCTTCATATTTAAAGTGAGCCCAATACTCAATGTGATGGAAGGTCTGAATTACAATCTTTTTAAGACGTAAATTTCTTCTAAGGATTGGGTCTAAAGCAGCTAATTCTTCAGTAGTTAGTTTGGCTGTTTCTGTTGCAAGAGTTAGTTCTTTTTTTATTTCTTCTTCTTCTTTTGTAGAAGCTGACCTATCAACGTAGCCAATCTTCACATATTTTATAACTCTATTTATAGAAGCATTTATCTGGCCTGCATCTCCAGGTGGTAGTTTTTTTAGTTGTCTTTTAAGCTTAATTAATGCTTTTTTAACATAATTTGGAGCTTCTTCATAATCGAATGCTACATGGAATTGTCTCCCTCCTGAAAATGCACCTGTAGGTAACTCCCCAGTTGCTTCTTCTGCTAGTGCTTTAACCATCTTGAAGGTTATGGTGTTGTTTTAGTTAATATAGATTTCTATTAAGATGAGTATATTTTATGATTCTAAGAGTATTAACTTAGTGCAAATTTTAGTTATTGGCTTTTGGAAAATTGGGTTTTTGTGTCCATAAGATATATATAGGGTGATTTGCTTGGTTTTACTTATATGGATATTGATATTGGTAAGAAATTTGAACGAGAAGCTGCAATTCAAGCTGAAAAGGAAGCAGCTATGGCAGTTTCTGAAGAT
Source organism: uncultured Methanosarcinales archaeon (assembly GCA_964527395.1). GTDB lineage: Archaea > Nanobdellota > Nanobdellia > Woesearchaeales > GW2011-AR9. The sequence continues at coordinate 22,673 of CAZGQD010000014.1, read as the reverse complement.
GTTAAGGTTGAAAGTGCCGAAATTGTCTCTGATGCTGTTAAATCTGCTGGAATTGATGGCGAAGGGCTTGATGGCAAAACCATTGGGATTACTGCTGCAATATTAGTAGGTATCTTCTTGGTTGCTACCTTTGGGATTGATATGATCTCTGGCTTTGCACCAACAGGAGCTATTGTAGCATCTGTAGATGAACTGCATGTACTGAATACTGATGGTGAATTGGGTTCTGATCAAGGCTATTACTATAATGAATTTAGTTTTGTATTCTATGATGGACTTTGGTGGACAGAATTGTTTAAGACAAATGCCGCTGGAGAACTTGTTGAAATAGTTAAAATTCCTTTGCACTATGGACCAAATGACATTATGGAAGTTGAGACTTTGGGAACACTTGATGCTTCATTTGATTCTGAAAGAGAGATTTATATTGCGATTGATCCTAGCGTTGTTAATAAGTATTATACATTATCATTGTCTGAACTTAACTTTAACATTGTTGAAGGAGTTGGACGTTTACCAATTGCTGTTTGTACCGCTGAAGATGAAGCTTGTGTAGGGCGAGATATTATGAGTTGTTCAAATAATCCTGAAGGGAAGGCTATGGTTGAGCTTATTCTTGAAGAAGGAAGTAATGGGCGAGTTGAATTTGATGGAAGCTGTGTTAAGATTATTGGAAACGAAGAAAGGCTTGTACATGCGGCTGACAGAATGATACTTCACTGGTATGGGATTATGCCTATTGAAGGAGCTTATGTTGCTAGCGAATTTGTTGATGTTGTAGAGGGGTAAGGTCACTTGAAATCTGTTAGGGGTTTGGTGCTTGGTTTAGTATTATTTTCTTTTGTTTTTTTAGTTTCTTGTTCTGATATTGGTTTGGATTCAGATGGGGCTTTGGAGTCTGGTTCTGATGATTATTCTAATGAAACAGTGTCTTACTCTTATAATGGGTTTGACTTTATTTTAGATGATGGACTTTGGTGGACAGCAGTTTATTTTGAAGACAGAAATACTATCTTGCAAGTGCCACTTCATTATGGAGCACGTGATTTGGTTGATGTTAAGTTTAGTGGGACTTTAGATTTGGAGTTTGATGATTATACTGATGTGTATATTTCTATTGATCCACTTGTTCGGAATAAGTACTATACTCTTGCTTTATCTGAAGTGAACTTTAATTTGGTGAAAGGAGTTTTACGTAGACCTGTTGGAGTTTGTAGTTCTGAAGATGAAGCTTGTGTTGGTCGTGAAATTGTGTCTTGTGCTGACAATGCATTGGGAGTTCCTGTAATTGAATTTGTTCTTGAAGCTGGGAGTAGCGGTAGAGTTGAATTTGATGGAATGTGTGTTAGAGTTGTTGGAGATGGAGAGACTTTGCTTCATGCAGCAGATGCGCTTATTTTGCTTTGGTATGGAGTTATTTAGGTAATTTAATATAGTTATTTTCTTTGTTTTTTTTATGGAGAGTTTTTTGTTACACCAATTGTTTGCGCAAATTGAGCATGATTTAGAATTGTTGTTTGATCATTTGGTTAAAAATTATAAGTATTGGATTCCTTTGAGTGGTGATCAAAATATGAAAAGGCTTTCTAATGCAATTTATCATTATTATAATGGACATAGTAGGAATCAAATTGCTGATGAACTAATCACAGTAGTTCATTTGGGGCTGCAGCAAGCATTTGAGTCTGTACTGAGACTTGGATTTCATCATGAAAATATGGGGCCGTGGAACAAATTTGTTAGTTGGAATGAAAGAAATGTAAAGGCAAGTGATGCACGGACAGATACTTGCAATTTTAGAATTTATATGAATGTCAAGTATAATTCATTTTCTGCTCTTAGTATTAGGCTTGTACAAATGTATAAGAAAATTTCTAAAGGGGCCAAAAAAAAAGAGAACTTTATGTTTAAATTGCCTAAACCAGAGCATGCTTACGAAATAGTAAGAGGAAGAATTGATCCTTTAGTAGTTTATTTTGACCCTAGCGATGCTAAGTTTTGTGCTAGAGTTCTTTGGCATGTGAAAAATGATAGGACTTTTAAGAGAGTTTGGTTTAATGAACATGTACCTCTTTTTACTCACAAAATTGCTAAAGGACGGTCTACAGCTTTTGATGTGAAAAACGAAAACAAATATAGAACTATTAGTAACAGATGGTCAGGTCAAGACCAGTATATCTCTTATGGAGGTTACATGGCTACTTTGATTGCAGATGGAATTCAAAGATCTGCTGATGGGCCTGTTAAAGCATCTAAATTTCCTTTCTATATGAGAGATTTGAGTGAAGAACAATTGAGAATTATCCGTAAAAGGGTTTTCTTTTTGGTTGAGAAGAATCTGAAAGAAGATTTGCATGTTTTTTGATTGAAAGTAATTTAGAATAAATTTAGTTGTTTTTAGAAAAAGGAGGTTTACTGAACGCCCCAAACCGGGTTTTCTTCTCTTTTTATGTTTGCAATCTCTTTAATTAAGTTGATTTCTTCTTTAGTTAAATGCTTTTTTAGATTTTTTAGTTTGTTGTAATCATCTTCAGGGATGTCTGTGTAAAGATAATCGCCTTCGTTTAATTGTCTACCAATAGTGATGTTTGGCATTGCCATTGCCACTTGCATGCCTTTTTGAGCCACATTTACAGAGTCTTTCTTTTCTTTCATGCTTTTTACGCTAGTAATTTGTTTACCTTCTGTATTCATGATCTGATCGCCAACTTTTATAGCACCAATCTCAATGTCTACACCACAAATAGCTGGATTATTTTGACGGAAAATGTAGCCTGGCATTATCTGGAATTTACAGGGTCTTGTGATAGTGTTTAATTCACGCTTTTCTATCTCTTGCTTTAAGTTCTCTTGGTATTTTTCGAAATCGTCAAAAGTTTGGTAAATTACATCATTTGTGATTATTTTTAGGTTTTTGTTTTTTACTTGGATTGTGAGGTCGTCTGGAAGACTTATGTTGAAACCTAGAAGGACACCTGTGAATTCGTCTTTTTCTTTTAAGGATTCTAAGGTTGAGAGGTCACGTTTACTGATGTTACCTAGACCTGCGCTTGCTATTGGAATTTGTTTTTCTTCTAGCATGGATTTCATAGCTTCTAAACCGCCTAATGTTTCAGCTTTGATCATAACGCCCTGACTTTGGTCGTCGATTTCTATTAGAACTTCTTCCAACTCTTCTGTAACTTGAGTTGTTAGTTGTTCTTCTTGAGCTTTTGTTGGTTTAGTGATTGCCCTAATAGGCATACCACTTTGAGCGTTATCTAAATTTGGTGCTGCGATCTTTACACCAGTTGCAGCTACTAGTTCTTTACATTGTTTGAATTTGGATTTTTTGTCTCTTAAATCGCTTAATTCCTTTGGTTCTAGTAAGGCTCTAACTTTAGTGATAATTGGGGCGTTTTGGTTTCCGATGATTAGGGTGTCGTTGACTTTGATTGTTCCATCGTAGATTATTGTGTCGATAGTGGTTCCTAGACCTTTTTCTTCTTTAACTTCTAAAATTGTGCCTTTTGCGTAAGAGTCTGTTGTGATCTCTAACTTTTGTTCGAAGAATTTTTGAGCAAGACCAGTCATAACCATTAGTAATTCAGGAATACCTTGTCCGCTGTGGGCTGATAAAGGTACGATTGCTACTTGTTTTGTGTAATCTTGGACCCGATCGAACCTTTCTGCTTGTAGAGCATGTTCGTTGAATTGGCCAACTAATTCATAGAGCTTTTTTTCGAACTCTCCTTGGTATTGGTAATCTAAATCTGTTATGTTTTGGATTAGGTTTTTGTCTTTGTTGTATTTCCAACCGTGAATTAAGTCAACTTTGTTTGCGGCAACTACAAAAGGGACCTTGTTGGCTTTTAGAATTTCAATTGATTCAATAGTTTGAGGTTTGAAACCCTCGTTGATATCTACTACCAGAATTGCGATGTCTGCTAGAGAACCTCCTCTTTTTCTTAAGGAAGTGAAAGCTGCGTGGCCAGGAGTATCGATAGTTAGAAAACCTGGGATTGTCAGTTTACCTTTCATGTGGTTCAAAAGTGGTCCGCAAACTTTTTCGATTATTTTGATAGGGATAATAGATACTCCGATAGCTTGAGTAATTGCACCTGCCTCACCTGCTGCAACAGTAGTTCTTCTAATTTTGTCTAGTAAAGAGGTCTTTCCATGGTCTACGTGGCCGACCAAAACAATTACAAGCTTTCTTAATACCATTTTTAATTTTTATTTGCTTTTCTTTTTAAAGCTATCCTAGAAGAAAACCAAGAAACTAGCTTTCTAGCCACTCCCCACTGGACAGGTGCGGACAAGACTTATAAGCATAGTTTTTCTAAATATTTTATGAAATTTTTAGCTAGACTTTACTTGATAAATAAAGGGAAAAATGTCCAAAATGCCTATTTTTCTACTATTAAGAAGAGAGAAATTGAAAAATTGGACATTAATGCAGATGAAGCATTTTTACTTGAGATCAAAGATAAAATGTTTCCTACAAAGATTAGGAAATTAAAAACAGGACAAGGAAGATTTATGTTAGGTTTTACAGTACCTTATGAAATTGGCTCTCTACTATCACCTAAAACAGATCACAACTTCATACTCCTTTCTAAAAATACTAAAAAAGAAGATAATTCAATTATGAGATATAATGTTATTGATTTGAAACAATTACTTCCAACCCATACAATCACAGATAAACCTTTATTTTTATTTGATTATAAAGGATTCTTATTTGTATGGATTTATTCAAAAGGTAATAAACTCATTAAAGTGCCTAAGGAAATCAGTATTATTAGAAATGGGTTTAGTATATTTGAAGTAGTAGGGGCATTCTTTTGTGAGGGGCTTAAGGCAAGAAAATTAGGAAAACATAGAGATAGATTCTCTTTTTCAAATGCAGATAAAGAGCAAATTGAGTGGTTTGTTTCTGCTTGCGAAGTACTTTTAGGGATTAAGAGAAGTGCTTGGTCTGTTCAAATACTTTACCCTAAAAATGACCAAAAAAATGTTAAAAAAGTGAAAAATTATTGGTTAAATGTTGGTTTTTTGCCTGAAAAACTAGAAATTTATCAAAATGAGAAAACAAATGACTTTTGTGGAGTCTGTATAATCAATATCTATAATTCTAGTCTTGCTGAAACATTTTATTATCTGGCAAAATATTGTCAAGAAAGAGCATTAGAATCTGAAGTATTTGCAGAAGACTTTTTCAGAGGATTATCTCGAGGAGATTTAGGTGTCTCTAGTTCTAAAACAGATGTAATCTCATTTACAACAGAATCTTTGCAAAATATGAAATATTTTAAGTCTCTTTGTGAGGTTTTAGGAATCTCGATTAATAAATACTTCCATGATAATAGAGGTGGAGGAGAAGGGTGTTGGAATGTTTATATTACGCATCGTAAAAATATCCGAAAAATTGTTGAATTAGGCTTAATAACCCATTCAAAACGCAAAATAAGACTTTATAGAAATTTCTTGAAGGCACGTAAGAGTAGATATTTTGAATACCTTTATGCTGTTTCTAATGGAGATAATACTGTAAAAAAAGCAGCAGATGAATTAATGGTTGCAAGAATTACTTCAACACAAGGATTCCTTAAATTATTAAGACAAGGATTCCTGTATAGAAGAAGAGAATCATACTACTATGTATACTCACTTTCAGAAAAAGGAAAAGAAGCCCTAGAATTCTATGATTCTGTTCGTGCTAGTGTCTGAGATTGAATAGTTTATTTCTTCTGATCCCACTAGACAAGCTTTTTTGTGTTTGGAATTTGGGTTTTTGTGCTTGAGTGATGGGCCACTGGACACTGGACAAGTGCGGGTAGCGCTTATAAAGGGAAAAGTCTGTGAGGAGTTTATGGTAGAAAAAAAGAATGAAGAAAAAGGTTTGATTATGTTTGAAGATCGTGAAGTACGTAGAACTATGCATGAAGGAGAATGGTACTTTAGTGTAGTGGATGTTGTAGCTGTGTTGACTGAATCTGAAAAACCAAGAGATTATTGGTATAGGTTAAAACAACGTGAATATGAATCTAGTGGAATTGAACTGTCGACAATCTGTCGACAGTTGAAACTCAAAGCCCAAGATGGAAAAATGCGTGAAACTGACTGTGCAAACACCAAAAATATACTTCGAATCATACAATCTATCCCTTCTAAGAAAGCTGAACCGTTTAAATTGTGGCTTGCTAAAGTAGGATATGAGCGTATCCAGGAAATTGAGAACCCGGAACTTGCTCAGAATCGTGTTCGAAAATACTATTTAGCTAAAGGTTACTCAGAGGCTTGGGTTGAGAAGAGATTACGTGGGATTGCAATTCGTCAAGATTTGACGGGTGAGTGGAAGGAGCGCGGTATTTTTGAAGGTAGAGACTTTGCTATTTTGACTGATGAAATTAGTAAAGCCAGTTTTGGAAAGACTGTTAGTGAGTATAAGGAATTTAAGGGTTTGCATAAGAAGAATCAGAACTTACGTGATAGCATGACTGATTGGGAATTGATATTCTCTATGTTTGGTGAAAAAGCCTCTACTGATATTACTAAAGTTCGTGATTCACATGGTTTTAATGAATGTAAAGAGTCTGCCAACCGTGGAGGACAGATTGCTAAAAATGCGAGACTTGAATTAGAGGAAGAGCTGGGAAGAAGTGTTGTTTCTAAAGACAATTATGTTCAATTGACATCTAAGGAAAAGAAAAAAGAAGTCGTTGTTGAGAGTTGAATACGTAATGTTTATATGTTGGTTTTGCTTTTCTTGTGTTTATTGTGGTAATTAAGAGTGAGCAAAAGAAATGGTTCTTTATTGGAATGTTCTTAGTGTTATTGGTTTTGACTGTTTATATGTTAAAGTCATATCTGGCTGCACTAGCAATAGGGGGGCTGATTGCTTATTTTCTGTTTCCAGTATCAAACTGGCTCAAAAAGAGGCTTAAAAAACAAGTACTTGTTGAAGGAGCGCTTAGCGTTGGATCAGTTTTAATTTTATTGCTGATTTCTGGATTACTTATTGTACCAATAGCAAACCAAGCTAGTTCACTTTATGTTGAATATGACAGATACGTAGATGTTAGTTTTGAAGAGCATTGTCCTGGAGCTGCTGTTGAAAGGGGGGCTGGTGAGTTTAGAAAAGGTGGAGGAGAGGTTGGTTCTCTTAAATGTCAAGCTTTGTTTAAATTGTCTAATTTCTTGAATAGTGCGAGTTTTAAAGGTAAGTTTCAAGTGGCTGCACAAAAAGTTGCTGCTCCACTAATGAATAGTGTGACTGATTTGTTTAGCTTTGCTCTTTCATTTTTGGTTTCGCTCATTATTGTAATCTTTACTGTGTTTTATTTGTTGGAGAATGGTGGATCACTTAAGAACACTTTTGTTAGGGCTTTGCCTTTAAAAGCTAGTTATAAAGTTAAATTGGTGAATAGATTCAAATCTACAATAGATGCTGTAGTCAAAGGTAGCGTTGTTACTGCTTTAATGCAAGGTGCGCTTGGAGCTTTAGTATTTTTTATATTAGGAATCCCGCTTGCTTTGTTTTGGGGAATGGTAATGGTTGTTTTGTCTTTCATTCCTGCTGTTGGGCCTACAATCATATGGCTCCCTGCTGCTTTAATTTTGTTTTTGACTGGTAGTTATGTGAAAGGGATAGTTATGGTGGTGTTTGGTTTTGTTGTGTTAGGGTATATCGATAACGTTCTGAAGCCAAAGATGATTGGTGACAAAATTAAGTTGAGTTCGTTTTCTATACTCTTGGGTGTTTTGGGTGGTCTTGAGTTGTTTGGAATCATTGGGCTTTTTTTGGGACCTGTGGTGATTGCTTTACTTGTGACTTTCAAGGATATTTACTTTGAGATGAGTGAGTGATTGGGTTGTTTTTAGATAAGATACTATTCCTTTCTTTCGCATGCGAAAATATGATTTATTTTCGAGCTTTGTTAGTCACAAAGCACTGTCAGACTTAGTGCAGGTGTGACCACTCGCTCTTTATTTTTGTTGAAAAACAACAAAAATGCTCGTTAATATTTTCTTGTGTTGAATATAATTGCCAGTGAGTAGACAGTGCTGTTCTTGCTTTTTTTGTAGGTGTTTGTATTGTAGATGGTTGCTTTGGAATATGGTTTGTTGGGTTTTTTGAAGTAGGGTTTTTAAGTGGATGGGGGAATTTAGGTGTTTATGGTTAGTGAAGCTGGGATTTCAATGGATATTGTGTTGCCATCAGGTGATGTTAATCGGAAAATGGAAGTGTTTTATAACCCAGTTATGAAGTCTAACAGAGATATTTCTGTGCTTGTTTTGAGGTGGTTGATCTCAGGGTTTGCTCGTAAGGTTCGGGTGGCGTTGCCACTAAGTGGGTCGGGGATTCGTTGTTTGCGATTTTTGAAGGAAGTTAAAAAGACTGGGATTGCTGGGATTTTTGTGAATGACAAACGTGAAGGGTTTGTTGATTCGTTTAATGCTTTGGCTTCTAGGAATGAGATTGGGCTTTCTTGGAAGAATGGGGAAGTTGAAGTTAGTTCTAAAGATGCATCTGAGTTTCTTTTGGGACAGGAGCATTTTGATTATATTGAAATTGATGCCTTTGGTAGTCCTAATCCGTTTTTGGCAGCTGCAATAGCTCGGATTAATAGGTTTGGAATTTTGGCAGTGACAGCAACAGATACAGCAGCACTTACTGGGGCTTATTTGGGGGCTTGTCGTCGGAAATATTGGGGAGAACCTATGCATAATTATTTGATGCATGAAGTTGGGATTCGATTGTTGATTCGTAAGGTGCAGCTACTAGGGGCGCAGTTTGATAAGGCACTTGTTCCTGTGCTTTCGTATCACAAAGAGCATTATTATAGGGTTTTTTTTAAGTGTGTTAAGGGGAAGACTAAGGTTGATGCTTTGTTGAAGGAGCACAAATATGTGTTATTTGACAAGAAAAGCATGGAATGGAAGTTTAGTTCTGTTAATAATTTAGAGGGGTTTAATATGGTTGGTGGACCTGTTTATTCTGGGGCTTTGCATGATGTTTCGTTGGTTAAGTATATGCGTCGAGTTAGTAAGTTTGAAAGTGAGAGAAGGTTTTTGGATTTTGTTTTTTCTGAGGCTAAATTTGAGAGTTTGAATGGTGGGTCGCTGTTTTATGACTTACATGAGCTGTGTAGTGCTTTTAAGGTTAAACAGGTTCCTTCGTTTGATTCGTTTTTGAAGCTTGTTTCTGGGGTGCGAGTGCAGTTTGGGAAGGCTGGGTTTAAGAGTGGGATGAGTGTAGGGGAGATTGTAGAGAAATTGGGTTTGTAGGCTCGAAATGTTTAAAAGTCTGAGTTCTTTAGTTGTTTTATGACAGATAGATTGTATTTGAGGGGAGCAGATGTGACTGATATGCTTAGTCCTGCTGAGCGTGTTAGGTTTGCAAGAGGAAGTGTTAATAGAGAATTGGTTGTAACGAATATCAGTCGTATGCATAGAGGTGCTCAAGGTTCAGGTGGAATGTTTGAAATAGCTGGTAGAGACAATTTAATGAGAATTAATAGGGGTGGTACTGCTTTAGCTAGAGTTCCTGTTGCAGTAAATAAAAGAACAGGTGAGGTTTATTTTGGAAATTTTCAGGCTGATGATACTTATGTAACAGGAAATTTTGATTTAGAGGTAGCTGTAGGCAAAAATAAGCTTCCTTCTGTTGGAATAATCACTGGAGATGCACAAATTGCAAGGCATAGTGTTGATGGAGATATTGGGATTAGAGCACAAGCAGCTTTAGATGAAACAATAAGTGTTTATAATGATAAAATTAGGGGAGGAATGGTTGGAGATACTTTAGCTGCTAGAACCACAGGTGGACTGATGAATATTGCTTATCCCCAGCATGGTAGTGGAGCACTTGGTAGAAGGTATTAAATAAAGTTCTTTTCTTTGTGTTTGTTATGGTAAATTACTGGTTATTCAAAAGTGAGCCTTCAGTTTATTCTATTACTGATATGGAAAAAGATGGTAAAACATATTGGGAAGGGGTGCGTAACTATCAAGCACGGAATTTTTTACGTTCTTGTTCTGTTGGAGATAAGGTTTTGTTTTACCATAGCAATGCTAAACCGCCAGGAGTAGTAGGAGTTGTGACTGTAGTTGCTAGTGGGTACCCTGATCCTGAACAGTTTGATGCTTCATCTAAGTACTTTGATCCGAAATCATCTAAAGATAACCCTAGGTGGACTGTGGTTGATGTAGAATTTGACTTTGCTTTTGATTCAATTGTTTCACTAGATGCGTTGAAGGCTAACCCTGCACTTTCTGAGATGAAAGTTGTGCAGAAGGGATGTCGGCTTTCTGTGATGCCTGTTTTGGAGGAAGAATTCTTGGAAGTTGTTAGAATGAGTGGGAAGTGAATTTTTTGGTTATTCTTTATGATAATTTAATTTCAGGCAATGCCTTCTTTAGTTTGTTCATTTTTCACAAACTTTTCTAAATTCTCAAACATGACTTTTTTCAAAGTCATATTTTTAAAAACGGGCTGTTTTGAGTGTTTATGACAGTTATAGTAGGAGTTAGATATGATACTGGAGCTATCCTTGCTGCAGATTGTATGGTTCATGGATCAGATACAATTGATGGACCAGTTATTCGTACTGAACAAAGAAGAAAACTCTATGGTCTTGAAGTTCCATCTGATAGTGATATGGGGCTACTTTATCATGCTTCTGCTGGATTAGTTGAAGAAGATGTAGATCAAATAGTAAAGAAGGTTTGTTCTCGAAATATTGCTGATAAATTTATTTATGCATTGTCTGGAATGAGTTCTGTAGATAATATTCTTGCAAATGTTCTTAGTAGTTGTTTGATTGAAAGATCAAAAGGAGAGGAAGGAGTAGAATATTTGTTTTTGCCAGTTTATAAAAATGGATTATGTGACCTCATTGAAGTTAATTATGGAAAAGTTTCTTTAAATCAAAGTGTTTGCCTGGGAGCTGGAAGAGAAATTGTTGGAGATTTTGTTCGTGAAGCAGTTAAACGTAAGGGAGAAGCATTAGACCAGGAAGGGGCTCTTGGAATTGTGCGTTCTGCTATGAATCAGTGTTTAACTGGTGTGCCTGACAGATATAGAGGATATACTATTGTGGATGCCAGTTTTGAAGGAGGAATTGTTGGAGCTAGGTTCAGTGAGGATCTTGAGGCTAGTTTAGTTCCTAATGAGATTGCTTGGGAAGAAGTGTTGTGAATTGTTTATATGCCCAATCTGTCTGCTAACCATTCTAAATGTGGAAGAGCGTCTTCGTTTGATTGTGCTACTACGTCTTCATCGCATAAATCACGTTCTGTTAAGACATGTTCGCTTGTTAAATCACCATCTGGAGTTTTTATGAATTCTCTTGTTGTGAAAATTTCTTTGTCACAGACACTGGTATTAAAATGATTATAACCGTTTAGATATGTGTCTCTTAAAGCTCCTAATTCATTTATTGGAAGTTCTGGGTCCATTGGCAAAGGATACCTTACTGCAATTAATAGTTCGTCAAAAGGAATACCAGGCCTGATTGTGTTTAATGCAGAAGTAGAAGTTACATACATGTCTAATTCAAATCCAGATCCAGTTAGGTTTACTGGACCAAAATAAGTCTGGTTTGAAGAAATATCCTCTGAGTGAGAGTTGTCAATTACGAATTCAGCAATATCTTGAGAATAATCTGAAACAGTTTGTCTTACTTGTTCTGGAGCTGCACAAGCTGTAGATAATAAAAATAAAGAAGTTGGTAAAAAGTAGTTATTCATTTTTGCTTCACTTTATGCTTATTTTACCCCAATGCTAAGTCCATCTTAGCTACTTCAGCGTTTTGAACGCCTTCTAAGGTTTTTAATTCTTCTGTGATTTTGTCGAAGTCTGCTCCGTCTACGTCAAACATAGCTAGAACTTTTATTGCCTTTAAACCAAAAGCGATTGGTTCAAGTAAGGATTTTGTTTCTCCAATTGCGCCTTTGCTGATGATTAAGTCTTGTGCTGTCTTTTGAATTGCTTCAAAGTCAACTTCTGGACTTGTTGGCATCATTTTGAATGTAATTACTGCTTTAGAACCCATTTTTTCTTCCTCTTAGTTTGGACCTGTAAAACCACAAGCACAGGTGTATTGAATAGCATTTTTTCTAGCAAAACTAGATCTGATTATTTCGTTTTTAGCACAGCTTGGGCAAGGGAATCGTACAGCACCAGTATCATTGGTGATATCTTGCTTCACTGCTTGGCATAGTTGAATTTCCATAATGGGGTTTTGCTTGTGGTTATTTATAAAGGTTGTGGGTAATTTGGGTCAGATATGTGGTTTTATTTATTGTTCATGAAAATATAGCTTGTAGTTGAGAAGTGCTTATAGTTTATATTAGTTGAAGCTAAATATGGGTGAAAAAGAAGATTTTTTGATAATTTTTGAAGAAATTAGGCGTCAATTTGACTTAATTATTAAGATAGATTACTCACATGATAGTAAAATTGGTGTATTCCTAGGTTCTTGCGGGCAAAGCCTTTGGAACTTAGCTCAAAGTTTTCACTAAGTTTTATTGTTTTGTCTTTTGGGCATATTCTGTTAGTAGGAGATGTTTTTGTTAATTTTTTACAGACTACTTTTTCTTGTGCTTTTTTTATTTTGGCAATAATTTTTGTAATCTATTCTGGATATTCAGGAGTTAGAGCTTATTTCTTTAGAATGTATAAATTTGGACCAAATGTAACTAAACTAATAGAGAAATTTAAGGAAGAATTGCCAGTTAATTATAAAGAATTCATTGGGAGAAGAATTTATGAGGCAAATGTGTGGAATTCTCAAATTACTGAAAAGAAAGTAATATATACTCAAACAGAATAATTTTTACGAATTATTCTTTATTTCGTAACACTAAACCACATATGAAATTAGAAATTTCATATGTGGTTTAGTATATATGAAGAAAATGATAGTTTCTTTTGTTTTAGGTTTTTTGTTCCTAATTATGTCAAAGCTTTTTTCAATATTTGAAGTAGGTGGATTAGTATGAATGAGAAGAACGTTAAAAGAAAAAAGAAAGCTATTTTGGCAGATTGGGATGCTGCTGCTGATTTTCCAGATGTATTCTTAGAAAGAGCTTACCCTAGGCTTAAGAAGAAATTAAATTGAATTATATTTTTAAGTATTTGCTTGGAAGCCTTTTTAAATGGATGTTCTAATTAGCAGTTTGTTATGGTGAATGAAGTAAAGGTCTTAGTGGCTGGGAAGTTTGATGTCTTGCATCCTGGGCATCTAAAGCTGTTTGAAGAGGCTCGAAAGCTAGGAGACAAACTTGTTGTAGTAGTGGCACGAGATTCTACTATTGAGAAGCGTTTTGGGAATAAGCCAATTTATGCTGAAAAGATTCGTTTGAAGTTTTTAGAAGGTTTGAGTGTGGTTGATGAAGCTGTGCTTGGTGGGGCTGGGAATGAAATGGACATTCATGGAAAAGAAGCTTTTCCAGACGTTGAATTCTCCGAACTCAACATTCTTTTGTCTGTTAAACCAGATGTGGTGTGTTTAGGGTATGATCAACCAATTTCTGAAGAGAGAGTACTTGAATTTGCTAATGAGCATGGGCTTTCTTTGAAAGTTGTTCGGCTTGAGGCTTTTGGAGAAGAGTTGTTTAAAAGCAGCAAAATTAAGGACTGTGTAATTAGGGGGCGTGAAGAAGTTTTGTCTGAGTTTGTGCCTGTTGGAGTCAAAAATAAAGATGCACTTGATTCTGTTCCAGTTGTTGTAGGGGACTATGACGAAATTGCAGATTGGGAAATGGATCCTAAAGGGTACTTTTTGGTTCGGATTGATTCTGCGCGTGGGGTTTTAGAGGCTGCGCATTGTTCGCAACTTGGAGTGATTGATAAGATCTTTGAAGGTAAGAAGCCGCAGGATATTTATTATGAGGTTTATAAAGCAGGTTTGATTAGTCGGTCTGATCATGCTAGTTATTTAGGGAAAGAATTGCATAAGGCATTTATTGCTTTAAAAAGGGGACTTAAGTATGTGCAAGACAGTGAAATTGAGTTTAGTTAAGGTAGATTTTAAATATGTATGTTCTTTATTTTTTGTATGGGGTCTATGACAGTTTATGTTAATTCAGAAGTAGAAGAAAGGTTTAGAAAAACAGTCTTAGAAGTTAAGGGAGTTGGAAAAGAGAATTTTGATAAAGCTGTGGAAGAAGCTCTTGAGCTCTGGTGTTCTCAAATTATAAATGTTAAGAGCTAGTGAGTGATTTTTTAGATTTTGTTTAATTTATTTGCGGCCCTTAGAAGAAAAGTCACTGTTTCTGCGTTCTCTATTTTACCATCCATTGCTAATTTAATTGCTTTTTTGAGTGGCATTTTTAAGGGTTTGATTAATTCATCTGCTTCGTGATGTGTATTGTGGAAAGTTAAGTTCGTTGCTAAGAAACCTGTGGTTTTTGTATCAAAGTGGCTTGGCATGACTAAGGTTGTTCCTAGCTTTGTTAGTTTTTTGGCTTTGATTCCGCCCTCTTCTAGAAGTTCTTCTTTAGCTGCTTGTCTTGCAGTTTGGCCTTTTTTTATGCCTCCACCAATGGCTTCTATGTTCCAAGAATTTATAGGGTAACGGTACTCTTTTTGAAGATAGACATTCCCTTGTTTGTCTATTGGGATTACAACTACGCCCCTAGCTACAAAAGTGTATGCGTAAGTTGATTTTTCATTTTTTGGAGTTATAACTTTATCAGTTATGAATTCTTTTCCACGATTAGTTAGAAGGGTTTTGCTAGATATCTTTTTCCAAAGTTGAACCATGATGTTTTGTAAGATGTTTAAGTTTAATTATTTTATGGATGATTGGTTTAGGTGGATTGTTTATTTGATAAAGTGATTGTGTTGTTTTCTGTAGTTTCTGTTATATCTAGGAACTGTTTTGTGATGTAAATATTTGTTTTGGTATGTCCCGATATTTCTTGTGGAAGTAACTTTGAATTATTTAATAAGGCTGCATATATTATTAGTTGGTCAGTTAGATGTGTGTCAATTGCGGCTTTTGAGTTGATAGTTTCTATTAGTTCTTTTGCTACTTCTTCGCCTAGTTGTTCTGATGTTTGGGTTTTTTCTAATAATTTGTCTGTGCTTAATCTTGGGGAGTTGTTGGGGTCTACAACTTTATTGATGCTGTTTATAGTCCATAAAAGGATCTCTCCACCTGTGCTTTTGGCTTGGAAATATCCCAAATCTATGTTGATTGGGACTTCTAGCGATCTAAGCTTGTTTGTAGTGGCTTTGACTATCCTTTCACCTATTTGTTTGTCTTGGAGATCTTGACTTAGGTTGATGAAACCTTTGATTTGTTCTACATTACCTTGCTCGGTTAAGTTGTAGGGTTTTGTGATAGTGTTTAGATGTTTTATTAGTTCTTCGTGAGACCTGAAGTCTTTTTGTTTTAGAAGTGGGGAGATCTCTAGAATTACTTCGCCTTGGCCTTTTGGATAATAGCCTCTTTTGATTATGCTTAAATTGATTGATTTTGTGAAACGTTCAATTAGTGGGAGGAGGACTCTTTGAAGGAAATCTACTGAGGCTTGCCACTTGCCGCAAGTTCCACCTTTGATTTTTATTGTGATTTTGCTGTTTGTGAACATGGATGGGAGGATGATGGCTTGAAGAAATAAAGTAATGCTGCCTGCAGTTTTGATGTCGAATTCATAGCTGCCTGACTTTACTTTGGATGGGTAGAACCAGATGCTGGTTTGGCCTAGAGTTAGTTCGCTGGATTTAGCGCCTGGGCAGATCTGTTTTAAAGCTTTGATGGCTTCTAGGTGTTGCTGTTTTAAGCCTGGTTTAGGTCTGTTTGCTCTTATGTTGTTGATCTTGAAAGGTTTGTTTGTTAAAGTTGATAGGGCTAGCGCTGTGCGTAAAAGGGAGCCACCTCCTTCACCATGGTTGCCGTTTAGAGTTATCATTTTTTTGTTTTGTTTGTTTTTTGATTATTTTATTCTCAGAAAAGCTCAAGCAAAGCTTTCGTATCCTTGCATTAAAATATAATGCAAGAAAAAGGCGCGGTCAGACTTAGTGCAAGCGTGACCACTTCGCTTTTAATTTTACTCCTTTTAGTCGTAAAATGCTCGTTGTTTAGGTCTTCTTTTAGTGGGATTGCCAGTAGGGGACGGCACCTTTTTCTTTTTTGGATGACTTTGAGTATTTTGATGTTTTTGAGTTGTTTTATTCTGATGTTGATTATGATTCTGTTGTGGCTTTGAGTGAGGAGGTATTGGAGCTTCTGAAGAACTTTCTTGTTTTGAAGGCTATAATTAGGCCTTTTTTGGTGTTTAGTTCTTTGTAACTTAAGTTTGATTCTGTTAGGGCGTTGAAGAAGCCGTGCTTTTCTAAGCGGTCTTTGTGGGAGATGGAGTTGTCAATGAAAAGCATGCCGGTCTCTTTTAGAAGGGGAATTGAGAGGTTTAAATAGTCTTTATATTGGGATTTTTTGCCATCTATGAAAATTGCGTCGAATTGTTCTTGTTCCTTGTTGAATTTAGTTAGAAGAGTTATGGCGTCGAAATTGAGGATTCTTATTTTGTTTGAGACTTTGCAGTTTTCTTTGGCTTGTCTTGCTCTGTCTTTGTCAATTTCTATTGAGTAGATCTCTTCTGCGATTAGGGCTAGGTTAAGGGCTGAGTAACCGTTGTAACTGCCGATTTCTAGGATCTTATGAAGGTCGTTTTGTCTGCAGTAGTTGAGCATGATTTTTAGGTTCTCTTCTGTGACATTCCAGTTGGTTCTTTGGTTTTCTAGTTCTTTGATCTTATCTAAGACTTTTGAGCTTGTATTTGCCATTTTTGTTCTTATTTTGGAAATCTGTTGAAAAAGCTTTGCTTTTTGGAGATTTCTAGCGGAATCTTTTTATAAGCCTTCTTATGATAAGTGCCTTGTGGGGGCGTAGTATAACCTGGCTAATATACAAGGCTCCAAATATTGGAGCGATGAGTGCTTAGGCATGATGACTTATCCAGAAGATACCTTGGGATCTGGGAAGTAAGAAGTACGTGCTTTTTACTCAGGAATTCAAATCCCAGCGTCCCCACCTCTTATTTTGAGATGAATTTTTATGGAAATTGAAAGGAAATTTAGGGTTTTAGATGTTTCTTTGCTTCGTGAGAAAGTTGTTAGTTCGGGATTTGTTTTTTCTAAAAATAAACATCAAAAAGATACGTATTTTGTTGTGCGTGAGAAAATGGATGATGGGCGTGAGAAGTACCTTCGGATTCGTTCAGATATGGTTTCTAGTTTATTTTCGCTTGATATGCATTTGTTTGATGCTAAGCTGGGTGCTACTGAGGAATTTGAAGTTTCTGTTAGTTCATTTTCTGAGATGAAAGTTGTTTTGGGGAAGTTGGGGCTTAATGTTGTGTGTGTTGTAGATAAGAAACGTGAAGTGTTTAAAAAGGATGAAGTAGTTGTTGTTCTTGATTCTGTTGAAGGTTTAGGTAACTTTTGTGAGATAGAAATCTTGGGTGAAGATGTAAAAGCTATTCATGCTAAGATTGAGAAGGTGCGAGAGGAACTTGGGATCTTGGAGAAAGATGAAGTTGATGATTCTGGTTATCCTGATTTGATGCTCGCTTTGGGTAAAGAGTAATGCAGAGTTACTTTCAAGTAGATAAGATTATTTATAAGCTTGTTTTTGTTTGCTCTTGTTATGGTACATCATAGAGTTCATTCTTTTCATCCTAACAAAAAAATGTGGTTTGCAGCAGCTACACTTTCAGGTACTGTTGTAGGAGCAGGGATCTTAGGGATTCCAGCTGTAGTAGCTAAGTCAGGAGTTCTACTTGGATCTGTTATTATTGTTTTGATTGGTTTGGTGTTTTTGGCACTGAATTTGTTTTTGGGTGAGATTGTACTTCGTACAAAAGGACATCACCAATTAACTGGGTACATGGAAAAGTATCTAGGAGTTTGGGGGAAGCGTTTTATGCTGTTCTCTATGCTGGTGGGTGTCTATGGTGCACTTATTGCTTATCTGATTGGAGAAGGACAGTCGATATTATCTTTAGTAGAACAAGTGCCGTTCTTTTCTTCGTTTCTGGTGGGAACTTCGCTACATAATACATTTTTTTACATGATTGCATTCTTTGTGTTCTGTGGGTCGCTTATTTGGCTTGGTATGAAAGAAGTTGGGAAAGCTGAGATGATTGTTGTAGGCTTTATGGTTTTAGTTGTACTTGTGTTGTCTGGGTTTTCTATATCTCGAATGGTGCCTGCGCATTTTATGCATATTGATTTTTTTGCAGTATTTGCTCCACTTGGAGTGATCATATTTGCGTTCATTGGATCTGCTGCGATACCAGAAATGAACGAAATTGTTGGTAAGGATAAAAAGCAGTTGAAAAATGCAATTATTATTGGAACTCTTGTACCAATTGTACTTTATCTTGTATTTTGTTTAGCTGTAATTGGAGTTGTTGGACTTGAGAACTTTTCTATGTTGTCTGCGAATGAGCAAATTGCAACCATTGCACTAAGCTACTATAGCTTGCCAGTATTAGGGATCTTAGCTAATTTGCTTGCCATAAGTGCCATGTTTACATCATTTTTAACACTTGGTGAGGCTTTGCTTGAAGCTTACACTTATGACTATGGGCTGGGTAAGTTAGTTTCTTTTGGTCTTGTGATGCTGGTTCCTTTAGTTGCAGTGTTGTTTGATTTTACCACATTTATTTCTGCGCTTGCTCTTTCTGGAGCTGTTGCAGGAGGGATTGATGGGATACTTATTGTTCTGGCTTATTGGAAAGCTAAGAAAATGGGTGATAGAAAGCCTGAGTTTAGTTTGCCTCTTATGCGCGGAGTAGGGTATTTTATTATTGGACTGTTTGTGTTTGCAATAGGAAATGGGCTTTATGGGGCTTTGGTATAGTTTTTTTGTTTTTATTATTAATATTTTTAAAGTATGCTTATTTTGAGGTATTTATGGGTTATACTGGACTGATTCCTCTTAATATATTTTTAACTATGCCAAGAATAGGTATTTACTGTGAAAGACCACAAGATGTTCTTGCTTTTGAAGAAGTTAGTTCTGTTGTGATTGTAGGGTCTTCTGGTTCTGGTAAAACTAGGCTTGTTAATGCCATTCGCTGCTCTGAATTAGTATCAAGTGGAGCAGTTTATGTTCCAAAAAGGTATATTACTAGGCCTGGACGTAAAAATGATGATTTTGTTGAGAACACTTTAGTTAGTGATATTGAATTTGAGAGACTTGTTTTTGAGGGGATTATTGATTTAGCATGGGAAAGAGAATTAGAAGCTGGAAGAAAAGTGAAGTATGGGTTTGAAGCTGTTAGTTCTGATAGTGAGTTGCTTGTTTATCCAGGTAATAATGCACTTTTTAGGGAACGATATGATGTTTTTTCAGAAGAGCAATTGAGATCTACACTGTTTGTTTGTGTCTATGCTAATAGAGAAATTAGAGAAAGAAGATTGCGTGAACGTTCGCCAGATTTATTTGAGAGTAGAGCAGAAGAACTTGAAAAGCGATTGAATGATCAGCAACCAGTTGATTCAAGGTTTACTGATTATATTCAAGAAATTTTTTATTGTAGAAGTCAAACTGAAGAAGACGTTACTCATTTACGTATTTTTAATGATGATGCTTTTCGCTATGTTAGTGAGATCTCTTTTTTGAAGCTTTTACAAGGGATTGTTAATATCAAAAGAGGGAGAATTGTTGGGTCTTCTTTGAGAGTTATAGGGAATGAAAGAAGTGGTTTTTTAGATCTTGATAGTTTAGTTTCATCTTCTTAGCTAAATTAAGCTTCTAGCTCTTTTTTTCAAAATTCTTTTAGAATTTTCAAACCTTTGCTTCGTACCTTGCAAAGTTTCTTTTTTTCTGGTTCTATTAGGTAGTTTTCTTTACTTACTACTTGCTTTTTTGTTCTTTTTTCTAATTCAGTTCTGGCAATTCCGGCTACTTCGCCTCCTTGTTTCGCAGCATCTTTGTTTTCTGTGAAACCTTTGGCGTCTTTTGCTTTGGCAATATTAGTTGTAGAGGCTTCGCCTAGCATGTTGAGAATTAGTTCCATATTGGTCATGTGATCTCTTAAATTTTGGTTCTTTTTTTCTAGGCCTTTTAGGTCTTTATGTTGTTTTGGGGTGACGCCGAATGTGGCTTTACTTATCTCTGCTGTTAGAATTGCGTATTCTTTACCTTGTTTTACTCCTCTTTTTTGCCATTCTGAGGTTAATTCGTCCCTGACTGCTATACCATGGATTCTTTTTTCTATCCATTCTTCTGAGTAGCCTTTGGCTCTGTAAATTTCTCGAATTCTTTTTTGGGCTAGTTCCGGGTTTTCTATCTCTTGGATACGTTCATAACCTACTTTTGCTAGCCATAATTTGAATGGTTCGGCCTTTTTAGAAGGGATGGATTGAATGATTCTTAGAATGTTTTTTGTGTTCCCAGCAAGAGTTTTCCTTTTCTTCCCAGTGCTAGTCAACATTTCTACCTGGGGACAATTTGTCCCTATGTAATTTCCAAGCTCAAGGTCTCTTTTTCTTAATTTTTTCAAATAATCAGTAGGATTTATACTCTCAGTAAGAACAGCCACAACATCCACTACGCTAAAGTGCCACTCATCATTGTACATTACTCTACGTACTTCCCTGTCTTCAAACATAATCAATCCATTTTCTTGTCTCTTATTTTCTACCATAGATCATTTTTGGGATTTTGCAGTTATAAGTTCTATCTATGGTTGTCCAGTGGGTTGTTTTTTGTTAGAAAACTGCTAATTTTGTGAAATTCTTAAGAAAGAGCTAGTTTGGCACTGGACAAACTGCTGTGATAAAGTGTCCAGTGGCAATTGAAATGTTTTTTTTAGAAGATTAAAGAAGTTCGATTATTAGGTAACTGTGTTCGCCGTCGCCTCGTTCTAAGCTGCCTTGTTTTAGGATCTTGAAACGTTCAGAAACAGAGAGGTCTAGGTTTGGACGGTAGATGATTAGGGCTTTTCCACCTTGATTTAGTAGTTCTGAAAGCTGGTAGTAAAGTTCGTTTAGGTCTCTTTCATCTTTTTTTGTTATTTTTGCTATTGCTAGATCTGCAATATTACTGTGAAGAGAAAAAGCGTATTCGTCTAATGGGGCCTTTTTGAAGTTGATATGATTGTTTACTTTTGCTAGTTTTGCATTGTTTTTTGCTGCTCTAATATTTGGATTTGCAGCAGAAACGAATAAAATATTTTTAGATTCTGGAGAGATATTTTGCTTGTTTATTTCATGTGGAACTGGATTAGAACTATCTTCTTTATCTACTTGGTTTTTTAAGATTGGAATTTTATTGATTAGATCTGTTTCTAGTTGCCTTAAGTCTTGTTTTGATCTTAATTTGGCAGCTTCTATTGCGAACATTCCTTCTCTTCCTAGGCAAGTGATTAGATGTTTAGTATTGTTTTCTTGCTTTTGTAGGTCCAGTAAGTAAAGGAAAGCTGCTGCGAAATCACCTTTGTAACCTGCTTTGTGATGGAAAACACGGTATTCTCTTTTGTCTAAATCTTCTGTGTGAAGTCTTAGGCCTAAAATGTACTTTTTGTTGTTCCTGGACACTATGAATCTGTAATCTGGAGTTTTGTAGTTGACTTTGGATTCTTGTTTTAGAGTTGTTTTGATTTTGTCTCTTATCTTTTGGCTTATTTTGCCACCCATTTCTATTCTGGTTTCGTTGCCTGACACACATTTTACTCTGACACTTAAGGTGGTTGGATCTTTTGTTTTGTTTGTTTGGATAAGTGTGTCTAATTTGTGGATGGCTTCTGGGTTTAAAGCTTCTAAGGATGGTTTTTGGTCTAGTAAAAGATGGAAAGATCTTGCTAATTGAGTCTTTTTTAGGAAATTTATGGCTTGACTAATAGTTGCTTTGAAGGTAATTGCTGTTTCTAGCTTAATTATTTGTTCTAACTGGTGCTTTTGAGCTTCTTGAAAGAGAAAATCTTCCATTCCTGGGTTGCTTAAAGCGAAAAATGTTGTTTTTGTCATTAGAATATGTTTATTTTGGGCTTGATTTTTAAATTGATCTGTTGAGAAAGTTGATTTTTATTCTAAAGTAGTTACTTGCGTAAGATTTATTAAGATATTTTGGTTTGATTTGATCATATTATGGTGTTTCCAACAATTATTCCAAGATCAGAGGGACTTATGGAGATACCTATGCCAGAAGACTTTGGGTTAGATGTTCTAGTTGATGATGTTTTTTCTGGTCAAAATTATTGGGATTTCATTCCAGAAAAACGTGTTCAATGGTATGCGAAAAATATTGTATATCATCCTGAAACAGATGAAGGGACTATTAGGCGAAGACAAGAAAGTTTGTCATCTGTAATGGGAAATCCTGAACTAATTTCTTTGGTACAAAAGAGTGTGATAAATGAAATTCAAGAAAATGACTTAGGAATAGCTCGCTATTCAAATGTCTTAGATAGAGCAAGTGCATATTTGAGAGTACTTGAAGGTTTAGATGAAAAAATACCTGAAACTACAAATGGGGATTTAGGGAATTTAAGACAACATGTGAATAATTTATTAGAAAATGGAGAAAGAGTCGGCGAATTAAGAAGGATTTTAGGAGATATTGATGGAAATACAAAATTAAGCTTAAAAGCAAAGTTTACTGCAGAACCTCACTATTCTGGAACTATGGCAGTATATAAACTGAAAAAAATTGATGGTGAAGTTG
>CAZGQD010000013.1:16873-33941 GCA_964527395.1 uncultured Methanosarcinales archaeon | reverse complement strand
CTACGTTGTCACCATCTGAGTCAGAATCACAACCGTCAGGAATACCATCTTGGTCAGTGTCTAAAGAGTCATCATAGCCATAACAGATATCGTCTGAGTTTGCTACGTTGTCACCATCTGAGTCAGAATCACAACCGTCAGGAATACCATCTTGGTCTGCATCTAAAGAATCATCATAGCCATAACAGATATCGTCTGAGTTTGCTACGTTGTCACCATCTGAGTCAGAATCACAACCGTCAGGAATACCATCTTGGTCAGTGTCTAAAGAGTCATCATAGCCATAACAGATATCGTCTGAGTTTGCTACGTTGTCACCATCTGAGTCAGAATCACAACCGTCAGGAATACCATCTTGGTCAGTGTCTAAAGAGTCATCATAGCCATAACAGATATCGTCTGAGTTTGCTACGCCGTCACCATCTGCGTCAGATGCAGCATCACATGCGTCACCTACGCCATTACCGTCAACGTCTTCTTGACCAGGATTTGAATCGTTAGGGCAGTTGTCTTCACCATCTTCAATACCATCATTATCATAATCATTGTTTATTGATGGATTTTCTATTTCAGGCATTTCTTCGTGAGCTATTACAGGAATTGTAATGTATTTTGTAGTTGTCTCAGAATTAGCTGTTGCTGATAAAGTAAAATAGTGTGTTCCTACATCATCTTCAGTTGGAGTCCATTCAATTATGAACATAGTGTTCCCAGCAGCATCAATATATTCGTAATAATTGCTTTCTGAGAAGCTTGAAGCAGTACATTCAGTACAATACCAACTGATAGTTGGAGTTATTTCATCGCCATCTGCGTCAATCATTAATGCAGGAAGTACAATATCTTGGCCAACATATACTGTTGGATGATTTTCCATTACATCAATGGTTGGAGCATCTGCAAAAACAGCAGATACTAGTAATAGGCAGATCATTGCGAAAATAGTTAGATATTTTGTTATTTTCATTTGATTTTTCACCTTTAGTGTTTTTGTTTAGTAGGCGTGAATTTGCCTCTTTTGTGTTCAAAATGAGCTTGCTTTATAAGCTTTATGGATAGATCGTTACTTTTGAGTAGTATTGTATTTGTTGAGGTTATTTGGGGCTTTACTACTGGATTTTTGTGTTTGATTGATATTAAGCCCATGTGCTATGAGGGTGGAAGCAGAGGTTTTATGGAAAAGTAGGTAAAATGGCCTGGATTTGCTTTAAATCGGTTAAAATGAGCTCCTTTTTTAATTTAGAGGAGATTTTGGCTTTCTTTTGGTTTTTAAAGGGTAAAATGAGCTGCTTTTGTTATTTAACGGCAATATTGGCCTGCTGTCCGCGACCGCTGCGCTTGTGCTAGGAAATTTGGAAATTTCCTGTCGCAGAATCTTTGATTCTGCATCTTGGGACTTGGTTCGTATACTCACCAAGTTTTTGCTTCTAACGGCTAAAATGACCTTATTTTTGCTTTTAACGGTTAAAACAGGCGTTATTTGAGCTAAATCGGTAAAAATTGGCGTTATTTTGAGTTTAAAGTTAGAGAAAAAAAGTAAATAAAAAATAAAAAAAGAAGGTTTATTGCTTTGACTTTGCTTTCTTCTTAGGTGGTTTTGTTGCCATTAAGGCTACCAAGAAGATTAAGGTTGCAAAGACAATTACAACACCAGCCAACATAATAACTAGGCCTTTTAGATCTTGCCAACTATTGATTTGTTGATAGATAGTTCCTTGGTTGTTATCTGAGTCTTCTGTTGAATCTACTGTTTCAGTGTTGTCAGTATTATCAGTTGTGGTTGTAGTAGTGTCACCTGAACCGTTGTCGCCTGAGTTGTCAGTGTTATCGTTGCTTGTGTCGTCTTCTATACCTAATAGAGCTTTGATTTCATCTACGATGTCTTCTGCATCGTCTACAAGATCGTCTACCCTATCTAGCATGTCGTCTTCTTCATCTTCTGTGATTTCGTCGTCATCTCTAGCATCCTTGATGTCTTCTTCTAAACTTCCTAAGTCATCTAGCATATCTTCTAGGTCGTCAAGTAAATCGTTTAAGTCATCTTGCGCGTCTTCAATGTCGTCTTCGTCATCGTGCCTTTGAGCGTCACCTAAATCATCTTCGAAATCGTCAAAATCATCATCGTACTCTTCGAATTGTTCTTCAAACTCTCTTAAGGTTAGTTCGTGGTCAGAAGCGTATTTTACAGTAATTTCAAGATCTATTTGAGTCTCTAGTCCTAGACTGTCACTTACATTAATGCTTAGGGTTTGAACACCATAATCATCTTCAGTTGGAGTCCAAGTTAATGAAATTGTTTTTGTGCTTTCATCATAGGTGATTCCGTTAGTTAGATCGAAGCTGGTTGAACTACAGTCACTTGTGCAACTTATTGAAGTACTAGTGATACTGATATCTTCGTTATCTGTTAAGACGATATCATATGTGAACTCTTCATTGATTAATGCTGTTTGAGCTGTAACTGTTGCAACTGGTGCTTCGTTTGCTGCTGTAGTAAAGCTGTAACTTAAATCTTCAACTGCATTTATATCGTTATCTTGAACCATATTGTTGTAGTTGATAGCTACTGTGTAAACTGTTTCATAAGCTAAATTTTCGTTTGGAGTTATTGTTAAGGTAGTTCCATCAAATGTAGCTGTGAAATCTACTGTTGTGCCATCAGCTGCTGTTAATGTTGGTGCAGTTCCGATTTGACTAACTAATTCATCATATGTGGTTAAATCTACTTGCATGTCAGTGTATAACTGTTCAATGTAAGTAATGATTATTGTTGAGTCAATTGCTAGATCTGTTGCGTCAGCCTCTGGGCTAATTGTGTAATAAACTTCGTCATCGCACATATCTGGTGTTCCGTCTGCGTCAGTGTCAATTGCGTCATCGTAGTTTTCGCAAAGGTCACATGCATCAGGAGTTCCGTCAGCGTCAGTGTCTACATTATCATCACCTGCTGAACAAATGTCAGATTCATCACAAACACCATCGCCATCTGCGTCAGATGCACAAGAGTCACATAGATCTCCAATACCATCGCCATCTGAGTCTTCTTGATTAGCGTTTGCAGTGCTAGGACAATTATCACATGAATCTGCAATACCATCACCATCAGTGTCAGTTGCATCGTCACCAGCTTCACAAACGTCACACCCATCAGGGATGCCATCGCCATCTGTGTCTACAGTATCGTCACTTCCTTCACAAAGGTCACAATCGTCTGGAGTTCCATCATCATCAGAGTCTACAGTGTCATCTCCGTTCTCGCAGATGTCGTAAGAGTCTGAGATCCCGTCGCCATCACTGTCTACGTAAACTGTAACAGTGAAAGTGAAGTCAGTTGAGTCTGTTCCATCGCTTGCAGTTAAAGTAAATGTGTGAGTTCCTTGATCTCCAGTTGTAGGGGTCCAAGTAATTATTGCTTGTTCATGGTTAGCAATTGAACTTGTGCCTTCTTGTGTTAGATGAGTGTCTGCGTCGAATGTGCTTGCAGTGCAGGTGTCACAGGTTTGAGTGATTGTGAAAGTAATATCATCTAAATCTCCATCTGTTGCTAAGAATTCTTCACTGAATGTTTCCTCAGGATACATTACATAATTGTCTGTAGCAGAACTGAATTGAGGCGCATTGTTAGTTGAAGTGTCAACTAAGTTAGCAGAGATTTCTTCTTCTGAAGTTTCCATGCTAGCTATTAATGTGTCGTATAAATCTTCTAAAACATTGTATTGATCAGTGTCAATATCTCCACTTGAGAAAGATGCATCCACATTAAGAATTTCATCATCTAAAGAAGTCATTGCTGCACTTAATCCACCAAGATATACTTCATACCTATCATTCATAAGTTCAACATCTTCTTCATCATCATAGTTTAATGTGATTTCGTAATCAACAAGCATGTTTTCATAACTGATTTCAGTGAACATAATATTGTAAAGATATGTGTAGTAAGCTTCACTCACTTCAGTTGAAAGTGTAGATGCTGTTTCATCTAAAAGAGTCATAGAATCTTCGTAGTAAGTTTCGAAGGATGTGAATAATTCATCATATTCTTCTTGGCTGATCTCTTCTGTGTTTAATTGCTCTATTGTGTTGTATTTGATTGGCAGCAAAGTGTCAATCATTTCGTTGTATAAATCGTAGTATAACGATTCTAAGTCATCATAATCTGCATTAGTAATTGCAGAATCCATGTCAGTCTCTAAAGTTGTTAGAGTTGTACCATAAGTATCGTATTCTGTTACTAAAGTGTCATAATCAGCGTGAACTATACTTGTTAACGCTAGACTAAGCATCAGAAATATTGCGAAAAATTTTAGATATTTCATGTATATCTTCTCCATATTTTTTTGTAAATTTTATTACCGTTAGTTGGTGATTATGTTGTTGGTTTGTTATATTGTCGTTATCGTAGGTTTTTAGCCTCGAAATAGCCAATATTTTATACTTAGGAAGAAGAATTGTTTATAAGGTTTGTGGACGATATGTTACTTTTGAGTAGTTCTTGAGTTTGTTGTAGTAGGTTGCTTGGTTTTTTATCACCTTTGTAGAAAATCTCGCGTTGCTCGATGGGGGCGATTAGCGAAGAGGCTCTTCTCCGCACTCACTCGCTATGCTCGCTTCGGGTCGTTTGGTAAGAAGTTAGATGGCCTTGTTCTGCACTTTACGCCCCCCATACATTTTCTACAAAGCAATTTTTAAGGCAAAAGCTTATGAAAGGAAGCTTGTTCTGTGGGTTTATGCAGAAAATTAAACGGTTACGTAGGAAGGAGATTAAGGTCATTTTTGAAGGTATCTTGGATAGTTTTGGGATCGAAATTGATCGTGGGTTCTTATTTTATGAGACCCCTAAAGGTAAAGTCTATATGGTTAATTCTTCTTTTTTGGATTTTGATATTGAGGGACTTCGGATTGATAAAGGAGGATTTTACTTTTGTGAGAGAAAAGGGAACTTTATTCGGTTAAGTATGCAAGCTGCGCAAATGATTGGGCAGAAAGCTAAAGAGGAAAAGGTTGAGTTGCTTAATGTAGTTGAGCTTTCTGAGGAAGAGTATTTGAAGTATATGAAAGGAGAAGATGTGAAGACTGTGAAGAGTGACGCTAAGAGTGTGTTATTGTCTTTTCGTGGAGAAGTATTTTGCCCAGCACAAATTAAAGAGAAATATATTTTGAATTATGTGCCTAAGGCTTACAGAGGAACGGTGATTGTTTAGTTGCTTTTGTTTTTTGTAGGGCTTTGTTTCTCTTAGAGTATAGATTCTGTTTGGTTGTTTAGATGAATCTTGGTAATTCTCTTCTTTCTGGAAGTTTTGCATCGCCCATTCTAGAAACAGCGTCACAAATAGAGCTTGGATTTAAAGCTAGAAGACGTGTTGCTTGATCAGTTGGTACACCTACTGTACGAAGGGATGCTGAAACTCCATACATTAATTCACCTTGTGAAGAATTCAAATAGTCTGTTTCTCTTGGACTAATTGGTTGTGGCTCAGAACCAGGAGAAACTCTGACACCTGCTGAAGGAAAATATACTGTGCCTTGTGGAACTGATTGTTCAGATCTGTCCCATCCTACAAAAGTTATTGTTGAAGTTGTTTGATATGCTACCATGAATCATATGTAAGATTGAAGATTTATTAAGATTGTGGTATTATAGAAGTTGAATTTGTTCTTGAGAAAAGTTAAGATAAAAAAAATAAAATGTTGTTTTGTTGTATTATAGGTTCATCCGTACTTAAAATAGTACCAAAGACCGTATAGACCAACTAATAGACCTACGAAAACGTGCCACTCAGTCCAGCCTCTCCATCCATTAAGGATGATTAGAGCACCTAGGAAGAAAATTCCTAATCCAGTCCATTTATCACATGGTGAACATGCAGGAGCCGAAATTGGAATTGTTGCTGGAGCTCTTTTTTTAGATGTTCTTTTCTTTGAGCTGGAAGCTCGCTTCTTAGAACTTGTTCTTTTTTTAGCCATCGTTTAACCTCTTTTTTATTTTGTTCTCTACATTGAGAGAACTAGCTATATGAATTAGCTTGATTTGTTGTTAAAGAAAGATATTTTGCGTATATAAATGTTTGGATTTGGATGTTAGAACAATAGTTTTGGGAAGTGTCTGATCAGATATAAATATCTTGGTTCTTTTAGGAGGGAGAGGAAGGTTAAAGGGATGGGGTTGTCTCTTGAATATTTTTCAAATACTTTTTTTATTTTATTTTGTTTTGTTAGTGTGATTAATCTGTCCCAATCTTTGTTAGTGAATTTGTCCATGAGATCTCTGATTAGTCTGTGTAATAAGAGTTCTCTTCTTAAGGGTTTTAATGCTCTGTGGTAGCCGCCGTTTTTGTGAGTGTTTGTGTTGATTTTTGTTGCTAGAATCTTTGCTGCTCTTAAACCTGGGATTAAGCCGCCCAAAGTTGTTGCTTTTACGTGACCAGCTGCGTCGCCTAATAAGTAGCAGTTGTCTTTTTGCATCTTTTGTTTGTGAGAATAGATTGGGATTACTCCTGCTTGCATGTGTTCTATTTTGTAGTTGTTTTGTTTTATGATTTTGTCGAAGAACTTTTTTGGGGGTTGTTTTGAAGCTAATCCAACTCTACTTTGGTTTTTGTTTTCTGGGACATCCCAAATGAAGAAGTCTGGGCAAAGGTTGTTGTTGAAGTAGGTGATGAATTGGTGGTTGTTGAATGTGTCTTGTGATTGTGGGTGCTTGGTTTCGTTTGGAGCATTTGTTTTGATTGTTTCTTTAGAATCATTAGAGTCTTTTTGGGTTTGTTTTGTTACTACAGCTTGGATGCCGTAGTAGTTTTTTCTGCTTTTTTCATATAAGTTGTAGGCTTTGGCAGTCTTGCTGAGTGGGCCGTCTGCTGCGATAACTAAGTGAGGAGTGATTTTGAATTCTTTGTTGTTTTGTTTGTCTTTTATGATTAGGCCTCTGCCTTCTTTCCTTATAAAGGAGTGTTGTTCTTTGATTGTGGCGCCTGCTTGGATTGCTCGGTTTTTAAAGCTCTGATCGAATTTAGTTCTGCATACAAGGTATTCTTTTTGCTTTGTGGTTAGAGTTTGGTTCTTTGAGATGACTTTGACTTCTGTGAAAGTGTTTATAAGAAATTCTTGCTTGTTGATGTTTGGGAAGAATTTGTCAAAGTCTTTTGTGAGTAGACCTGTGCACTGGATTGGTTCTCCAACTTTTTTATGTTCTTCATAGACTGTTACTTTATGGCCTTGCTGTGCTAGAAGAGTGGCTGCGTGGCAACCAATTGGGCCTGCACCGATGATGGCTATGTCTAGAGATTTCATGTTTTGATGGGGTTTTTGGTTGAGTTAAAAAGGTTATGAAGCTTACTCTGATTTGTAAATTCCAGTGGTGGCTTTGATAAATTCTTGAAGCTCTTTTTTAAAGTTAGGATCCTTTTGTGCTTTAGCTAATTCTTCCTTAAATTCTTTTTTGGACATTTTTTTTGCCATTTTTGTTTCTAAATGTGTTTTTTTATTTCGTCTTTTACTTTGTTTAGAATTTCTTGTGGAATTGCTGGTTTTCCTTTTGGAGGCATAGCTGGCCAGCTTTCATCATGCCATTCTTGACCTGCGAAGGATTTTGATTGACAATATCTTGGAATTATATGGAAATGAGTGTGTTTGTCTTTCATCATAAGCATCAGATAGTTAATTTTGTCATATGAAAAGGCTTTTTTTAGGGCTTTTTCAGTGTCTTTTACTAAATTCTGGAAGTCTTGCATTTCTTCTGGAGTTATTTCTGAAAATTCTTCCATGTGTCTCTTTGTGATTGCTACACAGTTGCCTAGAGTCTTGTTTCTATTCCTTACTAAGAGTTTCCAGTGTTTGTACTCTTTGATAAGATTGTCTTCTTCATTGAATACTTCTAAAATGTCGCAGCATGCCATGATTAGTTATTTGGATTTGTGGTTTAAATAGGTTTTGGGTTATTGTTGGTTTTGTTGGTTTTTATTGGATTTTTGGGAGAGTGTGCCTTACTACTGATAGACCTCTTCTTGGAGGTGTTAAGATTGCTGACTTTTTATACCAATGAGTTATTAAACAATATGCGTCTGGATTAGTTGGTTCTGAATCTCTAATTTTTTGTAGAATTTGACCATAAGATGTTCTGAATGCACCATTTTGGGTACTTTGATCAATGATGGCTTGGAGAGTTTCTGAGACTTGCTCTGGACTTTGAATTAATCTTTTTAAATCTCTTCTGATTATATTCATTGTTGTGTAGCTAGCAGGACAGCAAACTGCAACTAGAGCGCCACTTATAGTTATACCAGTAAATTGATTTGGATCTGGGAGATCCCAAGATAGTTCGTCATGAAGGAAATAGGATAATCTTGGTCCAAAGTTATTGCTTCTTACTGTTCTGATAGCATATGAATCTAGAATTGTTTGAAAATCAAAAGTTTGATTTTGGCTATTTGGCATTTTGTTAGATGATGTGGGTTTTTAGTTGATAAATATTGTACTCAAATGATTAAATAATAAGAAAAAAAGGGTGTCTTCCGTTTGAAAATTTAAAAAAAAAAAGGAAAAAAGAGGAAGACAGTCATACTAACTTAGTAGTATGTTTGTTCCTCGTCGTCTTCTTTACGAAGTCTTGTGAAACCGATGATTAGTCCAACAAGTACAAGTAAAACAACAAGTACAATTAAAGCAATTTCAAGAGCGTTTCTTAGGCTCGCTGAGTCGCTTGATGCACTTTCTTCTACTTCTACTGATAGGCTAACAGTTTCAATAGTTTCTCCTTCGTTAGCTACGGATAAAGTAACTGGAACGTTTCCAGTTGCGTCACTAATTGCAACATATCCATAAACAACTTGGGATTCACCTTCGCTTAAAACAACTAGGCTGTCACTTAGGCTTGCAAAAGCACCGTCAACTGAGCTTAACTCTAAAGTAAAGGTTTCTGAGTCGTCCCCTTCATTTGATAGAGCAATAGCAAAAGTTGCAGTTTCACCTTGAGATGCTGTTTGGCTTTCAGGGCCAACTGCAATTACAAGTCTTTCTTCGCTTGAGCTACTAGAACTTTCGTCACAGTAGTCACCTTCGGTAACAGTTAATGTGTATGATTCGCTAACAGTTTGGTCGTAATCGTATTCTACTTCAACAGTTAATTCGTAAGAACCAGCAGCCGCACAATCAGGGATTGATAGGAATAGTTCTTCAGTTGTTTCGTAGGAAACTCCTTCAACAGTTGTAGTTCCGTCGTTATCATCAACTTCAATGTTGTCAATGTAATCTGATGCGCTAATTCCTAAAGCTGGAACTGCTACAGTTACTTTAACATCTTCTTCGTTAACTTTACCGTAGTTTTCAAGTTCAACGGTTGTTAGAACGCTTCTACCAGCTTCAACTGTAGTAGCTGAAAGGCTAATATCTGCAACTTCTAAACCGTGACGGGATGGTTCAACAGCAAGCTCAACAACTTGTTCTAAGGTTGAAGATGCTTGGTCATCTACACGAATTCTTAAGTAGTAAGTTTCTTCATCTAATTCTCTAGGTAAGTCTAGATCAAGTGTAACATACTTAACGGTTCCTGCTGCAATATCAAATAAATCTGATTCTGCTTCAAGATCATCATATTCATATCCGCTGATTTCAATTTCAACTTCAATGTCTTCAACATCTGCATTTGCTTGAAGTGCAATTTGTACTTCAATATTTTCTCCTTCTTCTACAGAAAGGATTGTGGTTGCGTCTTCTCCAACTGTAACTTCATTATCGTTTACTTCAACACTGGTAATTTCCAGGTTTGCAGTATCAGCAACAGCGAAGTTAGCAACTAGAGCAAACATTACTGCCAAAGCAGTCAAAATTTGTATTAGTTTTTTCATTTTCTATCTTCCTCCATAACAATGTTATAGGATATTTTGTTCTCTCAAATAGCACTCTTTTTAAAGCTTTTGCTTCTGTGCTACTCTAAAGTAGTCATTGGTGTTCATATGATTTCATATGTTTTTCTTAGAGTTATTAAAAAAATAACAAAAAAAGGGCCCCTAAATTACCCGTAGTTCTCGGTATGTTTGGTGGCTATATTGGTCACCAGATACCGCGATTTTGACAAGATATTGGTCTAGGTGTGCATTTGAGTCAATGTAGACCGGTACTTGGATGCTAACTGTTTCGTCTTCTTCAACGTCAAAACTAGATGAAACGAATTGTCTTCCTAATTCTGGAATTGTAACGAAAGCTTGCATATCTTCTAAGTCAATGTAACCATTGTTCTGCATGTTGATGGTTAGCAGAGCATAGTCACCAGCACGTACTTCTTCATTGTCAAACATTACATTTGTGTAAATTAAGCTCTCAAGAGTTCCGTGTTGTGTTTCATCTAAGTCCAGTTTTACTACTGTGATCTCAACTTCACTAGTAGTAGTACTCTCACCATCAGATACAGCGAATTCCCAAGTGTAAACACCTGCGTCTCCTTCTTCAGTTACCCAAGTGAAACAGTATGTTTGACCGTCGTCTGAACAAGCTTCGTAAGTTACGTCGTCAGGTAGACCACTGTAGCTTAGAGTTAAGGTGTCATCTGCATCTGCGTCTTTGAAGCTAACTTCAATAGTTACAGATTCGCCTTCTTCTAGAGTTTGGTCAACAGTTGTGTAAAGAATTGGCTTGTTGTTGTCACTTACAACTACACATGTGTCACTATTATCTACTGTTAAAGTGAAGCTTGTACTTGTTTGTGCTCCATCGTCGTCAGTAGCTGTAACTGTTACATCATATGAACTGTAGTCTGAATCGCCACATGCTGTGTTTACAGTAATGGTTAACTCGCCAGTTGTTTCATCGTAAGTTGTTTCTACAGAACTGTCATCTGATAAGTCTTCTAAGCCTGCAATTTCAATGTTTTCAACTGTACCATCGTTGTCTGTAACTGTGGTTGTGAAAGTAACTGAGTTCCCTTCTGTGGTTGAATCATCTGTGATTTCAGTGATAACAGGTGCTTCGTTACCATCTTCACAAGCATCGCCTACGCCATTTCCGTCACTGTCTGTTTGATCTTCGTTAGCGATTTCTGGACAGTTGTCTTCATCATCTGTGATTAGATCTCCATCAGTGTCTATTAGTAGGTAAATTGCAAAGCTATCTGTACCTTCTGCACTATGTTCGTCGACTGCTACAATTGTTAGTAATCTGTCTCCAATACTATCGTAGTCACCTTGATTTGTTTGGATTTCGAAGGTGTATGTTCCATCTCCATTATTAGTGATTGTTACTGCAGATGGTTCTCCGTTAATGTATACGTCAGTTATTTCGTCACCTTCATCGTCTGTTACAGTGAAAGTGAAACTAGCATAAGCTCCTTCAACGATTGTTAAGTCTGTTAAACCAGTGAAATAAGGTGCTGTGTTAGTTGTTGCTTCTTCTATGTTAATAGTGAAAGAACCTGATGCAGTATCAGTCCCATCAGTTACTGTCACAGTTACATCATATGTACCTGCGTCGCCTTCCCCAGTTTCCCAATCAAAATCAACTTGTCCAGTGCTTGAATCAATTGTGTAGTAAGCTGAATCAATCCCAGTTACTGATACAATTAGGATATCTCCATCATCGTCGCTGAATTCAGCTGATTCACTGATTGTGTATCCTTCTGTTACTGTAACGTCACCAGGCATAGTTAGAGTTGGTGCTGTGTTAGCTTCTTCTGTTACTGTAATTGTACATGTGTAGCTAATTGATGCTCCTGCAGCAGTTGCTGTTCCAGGATAATAATCTTCTACTACCACATCAACTGCGTAATCTCCAGCTGCTATTTCTGTTGTAGTTAAGTCTAATTCTAGAACTACAGTTGAGCTTATGCTCATCCAAGTTGAATCTAAACCTGTGAATGAGTAATATAAAGTATCGTAGTCATCATCAGCTGCTGTTGCTGCAATGTTTAATTCTTCGTATTCTCCTTGAACTATTGAAGCTTCACATGTGTCTGCTTCTGGTTCTTGGTTTACATCGGTTACGTCCACTTTGAATTCTGTAGTGATTGTTTGGATCTCAGCTCCACTTGCATCTAATTCAATAATTGTAGCGTAAACTGTGAATGAGTCTTCTAAGCTACTGGTTGCTGCGTAGTTTGCGTGGTTGATAATATCAAAACCAGGTTCTACAGTTACGTCAAAGTCTAGGTCTCCTGCTGCTAAGCTTACTGGGTAACCAATAATTGTACTTGCAGTATCTTCACCATGTATAGTTGTTGTAGCGTCTCTTGCTAATTCAATTGTGAATGTTGAAGTGCTGGAGCTTGGGTTTTCAATTGTTACTGTTGATGTTCCTTCGTCACCTTCATTTACAGCTACGTCAGTTCCAGAAGCTGTTAATTCTGGGTCTTCTCTTTGAATATTAACTTCACATTCGAATTCTATTGCTCCTCCTGTTTGAGTAGAAGTTTCTGGATAGTATTCAGTTGCTTGAACAAAAAAGCTATAATAATCTGCTCCTACTTCATTGTTTTGTAGATCAAGTGTTACTAGACCATCTGAAGCTATAGTTATCCATGAATTGAAATTCACATATTCTGAGTAGATTAAATCATCACTATCTGCGTCTGAAGTTAGACTTGTTAAGTCGTAAGTTGTTATTTCATCTTCGTTTATTGTGATTTCACAACTGTTTGCTTCTGCTTCTCTGTTGGTGTCAGTTAAAGTTACTTCAAAGTCAAAAGTTTCTTCGTGACCTCTTGATCCATCTTCGTTAAGTTCGTAAACTGTTGCGTAGATAGTAAAGGTATCTTCTAAGTTTGGATAATCTGCGTGATCAAATAATTCATAATCAGGTGTGATATAGAACATGTAACTAGTCATAGCTTCTAAAACATTGTCTGTTTCTTCTACTGAAATGTCAATGAATGAAGGGATACTTCTTTCAAAGTTAGATGATTTGGTATCATATTCATATTCGATTTCAATTGATTCTGTGCTATCGTAGTTAGGGTTGCTAATTAGAACTGCGTGTCCTTCTGTTTCACCTTCAGCTACTGAAGTTTCAGTTAAGTAAGCTACAGTGATATCATCACAAGCGTTACCATAACCGTCACCATCACTGTCTAGTTGATAAGGAACGGTTGTTCCAGCTATAACTGGGTATGGATTGGATGTTTCTGGACAGTTATCAACACTATCTTCTACACCATCTCCATCAGAGTCAGGGCCGGTTGTGATAGTTGTTCCTGTGGTTGTGTCTGTTGTGTCTCCAGGAGGAACTACAGTTACATAGATAATTTCTTCATATACATCTGAAGAATCAGCTGCGTTTGTAACAGTTACAACAAAAGAGTAAAGACCATCAAGACCTTCAGTTACTGAAGAACCATAAGTGAATGTATGTGCTTTGAAACCGTATTCATAAGAGTCTAGTGAGACTGTAATTTGATCGACAACATATTCTTGATCTTGTGAACTTGCTCCATCGGGAAGGATTACTCCACCTGCTGCAGGAACTGTACCATCATATAAAGCTGCATGAATCTTATGGGAATGAGATGTTGCACCATAATTAGAGCTTAAATAATCATATACTATTGCTGTTGCTTCTAAGGTTGATCCTTGTTCAACCTCTAGATTTGTTGTAGACCATGAAGTGTAATCACTTGCACCAGTCCATTGTACAGTTACGCTTTCTACTGCTGAAGCAAACGGAATTAGTGTGCTTAACAATAATAATACGCAAAATATTCTGCTTATTGTAGTTTTTTGATTTTTTGATTTCATTATTATTTTACCTCCGAGGGGTTTTCTTCTCTGATCTTTATCTAAAAAGTTAAATCTAGACCTGTTCCAAGTGTGTAAACTGCTCTTTGTTGACCAAGGTCATATCCAGCATCGAATCTTGCATTAAGTTCTAGATTTTTGTTTTCACCTAATTTTATACCTAATTCGAATGATCCTCCAATTGGTGCCATGATTCTTGCTTCTCCAACATTAACAGTTGGACCGCCAACAAGTGATTCTTCTGTGTGGTATCCGAATGTTTGTGGATTCACTAATTCAGTATTCTCTTGGCCTGTTTGGAACTCATATTGAGTACTGCTTCCCCATGTCTCAACTGTATTAATTGTTGTTTCAGAACTTGGTTTTAGTCTTGCTAATTCAGCAAATCCAGCTAATTTTGGTGAAACTCTAGTATCTGAGTCTCCTAATTCTTTTCCAAGTTCAACAAGAGCTGATGGACCATACCTTGCAGCTGAATTTTGAATATATGATCTAGACAATTCATTACCAGATGAAGCTACTGAAATACCACAATCTAAGCTTGGATCCCATGAACATGGCATTGTTACATAATCACCATTGTCATCCCTAAGTGGAATTGGTTCTCCTAAACCTGTTTCATTATGGTTTTCACTGTAATCTCCAGGAAATTGACTTCCCATACCTTGGTAGTGGACTCCCCCTCCTAAAGTGAAGAAAGTTCCTTTATCATTTTTCCAAGTTGTTGTTAAATGAGCAGTTCTGTCGCCAGTTCCGTCAATTGAATACCTTGTTAGAAGACCAGCTTGCACTGATGAAGTTGCGTCTAGGCTGGTATCAGTTGGATCTGAAGTTCCAGCTACAGAGCTTGATGGATCTGGTCTTTGTGCTGGTTCATTCCTATCTAAAACATTGATGTTTAGGTTTAATTTCCCAGTTAAGTCAGATTCTTCTGAGGTAGTAGTTACAGTTCTTTCGAATAATTTTGTACCTTCATCTGAAGTTACTGCATCATAACCAGCAGTGATTGTTAATTCATTTTTATTTAATTCTAATTCTAAACCTGGTGTTTGAGTCATATCCATAGAATAAGTTAATTCAGAATTCTCTCCTTCAGGGTCAACTCCTTTTAGTGTGATGGTTTTAGATCTTCCTTCACTCATGAAGATATTTTTCACGCCATCAGAACCATTTCTGAAGTAAGGGTTTTCTGGGTTAGATGTGTCAGCTAGAGGTGCTACTGGGTCTGTTTGTGTTGCTCCTTGAGTTTGAGTTACTACAGTATCTTCTGAGCCTACGATTAAGTCTAGATTTCTTGTAATTGAACTTGAACCGTCGTTGTGAGTTATTTCTAAAGGAAATGTTTGACCTTTGTATTTGTCTCCATTGCCATCTCTTCCTTTAAAGTCACAATCTGCAGATAGAACTAAGCCTTGGCTGCTTTGAGCTGTGTAAATTTTGCCATTTTCAATACCAGTACAAGCTTCAGGTAGTCCTGTGATTCTTGCTAATAAAAGATCGTTAGGATCTACATCTGTTAAAGAAAAGGTTGCAGTTCCTTGTTTGTTATCTTCAGTATAAATTGCGTCTTCGCCTTGAAGAACTTTTTCTTCTGCGTAAGTTATTCCAAGAATTGATGCTTGATTTGAGTTATTTATAGCTAAATAAATACCAGTATCAACAGATTCCCCAGTAGCTGTATCAGTTATAGTCATGGAAATTGTTTCTTCTGTTCTTGGGAATTTGTTAGATGCTACATTTCTTCCAGGTTTAACTGTGATACTAGTTCCATCTTGAGTTACGTAAGATGGTACGTCTCCTTCAAGAGTTAATTTTAAGTCACCTTGTTCTCCATTAATGTAGTTTGAGATGTCGAATGTTTTTTGTTCTCCTTCCTTTATAATTTGTGTTACATTTGGAAGATGTGCAGTTAATGGTACTGCTTTTGGATTATAGCAACCTGTAGTAGGTTCTTCTCCTTCTAATTTTGCAAGCATCAAACCTGGTTCTTGCGCTAGTTTTGGAACTGAACTTGGATCTGCTCCAATTAATCTGTATGATTCTCCAAGAGTTCTGTCTGGGTTAACTGTGCTGTCAGCAGGTGAAGCTTTAATCCAGCCTCTTAAATCAACATCACGACTGCCAATTGTTATTACTTGGCCACATTCACCAAAATATCTTGGATGTTTTGGGTCACTAGTGTCTTCTTGGGTTGATGAAGATCCTGCAGGTCTTAAGCCACCTGTATTTGTAGGTAGACCAGGAGTGGATAAATCTGTTCTAGTTGTTGAGCTGCTAGCGCCTGTTGAAGATCCACTAGTGCCACTTGTTTGAGTATTAATTTTACGAGATCTATTAAGATCAAAACAAAGTTCGCCTTCTGTAGGACAAATAGCTAATCCATCATCATTTGAATGATAAGTACTAGATACTCCTATCATTTCAAATAGGAAATCTTTTGTGCTGCCACCTAGGGCTTCATAACAATGAAAACTTGAACCTAATTCTTCACAAGCTGTGTCTGGGCTAGCAGGAGCTTGTTGTTCTAGTTTTTTAGGGTCATCTAGACTTGGACCTTGTGTGCCCCTAGTAGCTGATCCACCCAAACCTGCGTATGCTGTAGGTGATGCAATTGCTGCTCCTGCTGCAAATGCTGCTGGTAATAATAAGTCTGTTAATGTTTTTCTTGTTCTTTTCATTTTTATCTATCCTCCTGAGGGGGTTTATAATCCTAAATTTTGTCTTGATTGTTTTGGGTCTTCTAAATCGATTGTAATAAATCTGGTATTTGGTACTCCTAATTCTCTGTACAGGTTTACTGCAGCAGTTGTTTTGTCTAAGTTTGGTTGTGGTAAACTGCAATGCTTATGCATCATTTCATACATTTGTCCTAAGTGTCCTGATTCTTTTCCTGTGTCAATGTAGAACTTTTTCACTCCCAAAAATATGTCTGTTTGGTCTAATTGAGCAATTCCAAGCGTTGTAATGTCACCTAATCTTTTTGCTGGTCCAGATCTTGGGTTGAACTCGTGAAGTGCTTTGCAATGCTCCATTGCTTTGTAAGGAATATCTGCTTGTCTTGCTCTTTCTTCTTGAACACCCTTTGCGTGGCCTGCATTATAAGCAGAATCTACTTGATCGTGGGTAGCTGAGTCTGAGAAAAGAACGTGTCCAGTGTAACCTATAATTCCACCCAGAATTGCTCCTCCAACTAATGAAGCTAATGAAGCTAATGCTGTTGGAATTACCATTGAGTTTGAAGGTGCTGGAAGTGCTTGAGTTTGAGTATGTTCCACTCTTGCAGGAGTTGCTCGAGGTGTTTGCTGCTTTGCTACTTGTGCGCCTGAACTTGTTACTAAGCTAGTTGCTAAGTA
>CAZGQD010000013.1:0-16773 GCA_964527395.1 uncultured Methanosarcinales archaeon | reverse complement strand
TTTGCTGCTTTGCTACTTGTGCGCCTGAACTTGTTACTAAGCTAGTTGCTAAGTAATCAAGGTCTTTTGCATCTAGAGGGCTTTGTTTTTCTAGTAATCTTGAAAGTCTTTTGTCGTCTTTGATTTGATCAGGAAGTTCTGCTAATTTGAAACTTCTGTAACGATCAGAAGCATTTCTACCTTTTGGGTTGCCAAGATCGTTGATAACTAAGTCGTCGAATTTTTGTTCTAGAACTGTTCTTTGTGATTCATCTTGGATGCTGCTTTTGATGATTCCTCTTGCGTCTTGGTACATTTGATCTGCTTGTACTGCTTCTGCTAAGGACCCTGCTATAAATTGTCTTGAATCCCGGTGGCTACTATGAATATTATAATTTTTCCCTATGCCTAATAGTTGATATGCTTTTCCAGTTATACTAGGTAAAGATATTTCTGTTCTTGCAATTGCGTTTTGATTATCTGCAGTAAAGTCTAAGTCGAAGTAAGTTTTTAGTAACTCTTTTGCTCTTTGGGTAGTCATTGATTGTCTTGCTTCTAGAATTTTTGGTTTGAATTTTCTTGTAAGCCATGGTAAGTCTGAACCTTCTTTATAAATATCTAAAACTGAACCAAGTCCGTTTGTTGCTAGAGTTTCTGCTGCTTGAATTAATCTTTTTCTTGCTTCTTCTTTTGGAATTGCCTTATGACTTGCAAGGTATAAGGTGTTTTCATTTGTTGCTAGAATGTCTAAAGTTAAACCTGCTTTTTCTCTGATTCTTTGACGATCAGCCATAGTTAATCTTTGATCTTGATCATATTTTCCAATGATTTGTTCCTCTAAGAGTTTAGCAGTTCTGTTGTTATGTGTTGCTTTGATCTTTAGAGTATTTCCAAGATCTTGAATTTGTTTTTCAACAGCTGCAGTTGAACCTGGAATTGGTCTTTCAAATATGATGTCTGTTCCAGTTGACCTAAGACTATAATTCTCTCTTGCCAAATAACTTCTAACATCTGCAGTTGAGATAGGAACTACTCCTTGAGTTCCATTGTAGTCTCGAACTCTGTTTGAATTTAATAGAAGAATTATAGCATCATCTTGTCTTCTTGGAAGTTCTGCGGCTGTCCTTAACATGTCATCTAGAAAAATAGAGTTAGTTTGGAAGCCTCTTATGGATATTACTTCTTCATTATTGTAAACATTATGGCCTAGAGTTAGTTGTTTAGTATTGTCTCTTGGAGAATAAATTAAGTGGCCAGTAGTTGGATCTATGGTGATATCTGCAGTTAGTTCAGTTAATGCTGTCTTAATCTCATCTTTTTTACCTTGGTGAAGTTTTTGGTACCTTAAAGTTGCATCTGCAATAAAAGTGTCTAGGCTTTTTTGGTCTAGAATTCTTCTTGAAACTAAAGCAATTGTTGTATTTTGATCTATGGAAGACCCATTAGAATAATTTCCTCTTGTTCCTTGTAAAGTTTTTGATAAGTATACTTTGTCTGAGTCTGTTGAATTCCCACTTGGAAGCCACATTAAGCCCATTTTTTGTGCTATATCTGTGAATTCTTCTTGTTCTGCTTGTTCTGGTGAGTATTGTTGTGCTAGTTCTTCTATGAAAGCTTCGTTTTTTACTGAATAATCTAAATCTATTTGTACTGCTCTTGCTTCAGGAGTGTCTCTTTGGAAATCTTGTACTGTATAGGGTCTTGATAAACTAGCGTCTAATGTATCCATGATGTCTAATCTTTTTGTCCCTAGGATGCCTGTAGAGAATCCTAAGTGTGCTAAAGCTGCTGTTTCTATGCCTGGTCTTAATGCGTTTCTGGTTCTTGTGATAGTTGCTATAGTGTCTTGGATCTGAGGCATTTTTCCGGCACTATCTAAAATAAAAGGATAGTTGTTTTTTTCTCCTGGGCTTGTATCACCAATGTAAAGAGCGCCATCGCCGAAAGGATTATCGTGCTTGAATCTTCTTAGATGTTCTATTTGTGATACTGGATGTGCTGGCCTTGGTGTTGGAAGAGGAGTTCTTTCTAAAGTATGGTCTAATGAATGTCCAGCTAGAATTGTTTTATCGCTTTTTGCTCTTGTGCCTAGAAGAAGATCTTGTCTTAATTCTGATTGGTTTTTTACTAAATCTGCGATAGTTTCTGCAAGGTTTATTTCTGAAGGGTCGTAAGTTAAACTCCTATCAACATCACTTACTTGAATTGTATGGCCAGTTGTTCTAGGAAGAGCTTTTAGAATTGCAGATAGTTGCTCTTGAGAAGCTAGTTTGTGTCTAGAACCCGTAAGTACATTTAGATTAGTTATTCCTACTTTGTGAGTACTTGCTAGTTCTTGAACTATCTTATTTATTGGTTTTGTTACTGTTGCCATGTCTCGATCGATCGTTTTAACCATCCAATCAACCGGCCATCATCATCACCAGAAAATCCCTTTTTTGTTTTTCTTAACTTTTTTACTTGTGCACATATATAATAGTAAAGTAGCTAATTGAAGGTCCAAATTAGATGGTTATTTATAAACTTTTTGGACTTTGCTCTTTTTTAGTAGTAAACACAGAAGCTGACCTTGTTATTCATTTGATATTCACCCCAAGTGGTTTTTGGGCTGATTTGTTTAAATAGATTATAGGGGCGCAGTATATAGTTTGTAGACGATGGGTTGGTTGATTTTGGGAAGGTGGTTTCCTTTTAATTAGAGGAACTTTAATAAAAGTTCTTGAGAAGGAGACATATGTTTTGTTTGATCGTCCCAAATCTGTTCCAAATCGTTTAGAGTTAATAGTGTTAGGTTTTTTGGCTTTTTGTTGATTATATCTTGTTTGAAACCTGCTTTTGAGACTAAAATGTAGGTGAATTTCCCACTGGCAGAAGTCTTTTTTGATTTTCTGACTAAGTCGTTGTATACTTTAAACCCGATTTTCTTTTCTTTGAACTTGATTTCTACGAATATTACTTCGTTTTTTTGATCTAAGACTAAATCAATGTCTTCGCCAAGTTCCCACCATTTACCTATTTTTGTGAAATTTAGTTTTTTTGTCTTGATTTCTTGGTTATTCATTAAAATAAAGAATTCTTTTACTATGTCTTCGAATATCTTGCCTAAATATGAATCGAAATCTCTGGAAATTTTTTCTAGGATGTGGTCTTTGTTTCCTATTTCGAGTTGTTCTCTGAAAGGACAAACGAATTTATACCAAAACCTGAAGAAATTGTCTTTTATTTTGTATCTTTTGTTTCTTTTTTTCCCAAATAAAGGATCTGCATCTTCAATTATATCTAAAAGATCAGCCAAGGTTTTTAGATAAGGAGATAATTGTTTGTTCTTTATACCCAAATATTGAGATATTTCTGGAGTTTGAATCTTTCCATCAGAAAGAGATCTAAGAATAGAAATGTATCTACCTGGATTTTTTAGTTCAAATTTTAAAGCATTTAGAGGTTCTTCAAAAAGTGGTCCATTGTCCATTAATACTAACTTTTCGTATGCTTCAAACAAATCATTAGTGTTAGAGTATTTGTAGTCTTCAAGATATTTAGGAGTTCCACCAAATATTGAGAAGATCCTTATCTTTTCTTCTTCTGAGAATTCTTTGAACATCTCACGAAAATCAATGTATCTAAAGGGTTTTATGTGTAATTCAAAAGTTTTTCTTCCGTACAAAGGTCCATGTTCCTCAAGTGCTATTTGGTGCATCATACTCATAGAAGATCCGCAAATTAAGATCATGAATGGTAAATGTTTTAGTTTAGAATCCCAATATTCTTGAAGAGTGAAGAAAAAGTCCTTTGCAAAATTGTTCAGTCTTTGAAACTCGTCTATGATTAAAATTGTTTTATTATTATTGTTGTTTTGTCTGTTAATTAGATAGTCAAAAAAATCATTCCAATTGTTTATTATCACAGTTTCATTGAAAGATTCCTGGATTTTGGTTGATAATTGTCTTGAAAATTCTGTTTTGGTTGAACTTGTAACTGTTATGAAAAGTTTGTCTTGGTCCTTGATTTTGTTGTGAAATTGCCTTAATAATTCTGATTTCCCAGTTCGTCTCCTACCATAGATTACTCCAAATTCACCTGTTCTTAGATTTATGAATTTATCATTTAAGAGTTTTTTTTGTTCTTTACGATCGTAAAATATTCTTTTTTCTGTATGTATTAATTTCATTTTTAACTATCTAATCCTGTTTAGATAACTATCTAATTTGAATTATATAAGGTTTTTGTTGATGAAGCCATTGATGAGGTTATGTTTTTTTTAATACATTTAAGCCACTCCCCAATCTCACAGGAGCTGTTCGAAGCCCAGTGGCAAAGCCACTGGACACTGGTCAGGTCCGGTCAAGGCTTATAAATAATCAGTTTGTGGAATTTGAGTGGTATATGGGATTGAAGAATCTGAGGTAGTTGAACTTAAAAAGTCGCTTTCTGAATTAAAAGAAGGGATAGTTTCTATGGTGGCTATGCTAAATAAGCATGGTGGAGGTTGTTTGTATTTTGGGATTGATAATAATTTAGTTGTTGTAGGTCAAACTGTTAATGAGAAAACTATTCGCGATGTTTCTGCCTGTATATCTG
Organism: uncultured Methanosarcinales archaeon; assembly: GCA_964527395.1. Classification (GTDB taxonomy): domain Archaea; phylum Nanobdellota; class Nanobdellia; order Woesearchaeales; family GW2011-AR9. The sequence goes on along the minus strand of CAZGQD010000013.1, from coordinate 12,216 downwards.
ATAATATTGAACCTAAAATATTTCCTGAAATTGTTGAAGAGAAAATTAATGGGAAAAGTTGTGTGAAAGTTTCGTTTAGTGGTTGTAGTGGACCTTATTTTGCATATGGACGAGCCTATATTAGAGTTGGAGATAGTGATCGTAAACTTAGCGCTCTTGAAATTGAAAAGAGGATCTTGAAGAAGAATAAAGACAAATTGATGTGGGATAAAGAAATTTGTACTTCTGCTAGTGTTTCTGACATTAATTTAGACAGGTTGAAATGGTTCTTGGAGAAGGCAGGAAAAGAATTTGAGACTGTTGAAAATTCTCTTAAAAAATTAGGTTTACTTGTTGATGAAGGGTTGACAAATGCAGCTGTTTTGTTATTTGCTGAAAACCCTGAAGAATTTTTTCCTAACTCTAGACTTAGGTGCGCCGTTTTTGGAGAAAGTACTGCAGTTACAATTGATATGCAAGATTTCTATGGAGATCTATTTACTCTAATTGAAAGAGCAGAAAAGTATATTTTGGCAAATATCCACATTGGAATGAAGCTAAATGGTTTGTATCGAGTAGATGTTCCAGAAATAGATAAAGCTGCATTTCGTGAGGCCATTATTAATGCGTTTTGTCACCGTAACTATTATTTGTATGCTGCTGTAAAAGTTGCAGTCTTTAGTGATAGAGTTGAAATCCGTAGTCCAGGATTACTCCATGGAGACTTGACAATTGATAAAATTAAATTTGAAGATGTTTCTGAAAGAAGAAATGAATTAATTGCTGAAATGCTGCATATGGCAGATTTTGTTGAAAAGTGGGGAAGAGGAATTGGATTGATTATGTCTTTGGAGCCGCTTGTTAAGTTCAAAGAAGTTGGAAGACAATTTATCACTGTTTTTGAAAGGAAGAATTATGCTAGGAAAATTGTGGGAGAGACTGTGGAAAAAGGTCGGAAAAGGGTCGGAAAGGATCAGAAAACTACCCAAAAGACTACCCAAAAGACTACCCAAAAGATTATTCTGTTGATTAAAGAAAATCCACATATTACTCGAAATGAGATGGCAGATGTTTTAGGTATCTCTTCTGATGGAGTTAAATATCATTTAAGTAATATGAAGAAAAAAGGAATGATCGTTAGAGTTGGTGGGCGTAAAGAAGGGCATTGGGAGGTGTTAGACTATGTTAAAAGGAATCGTTCCTAGGCTGTATCAGCAGACTATCTTTAGTACTGTTGCTAATTCAGATACGCTGGTTGTGCTCCCAACTGGTTTGGGCAAAAGTCTAATTTCAATGATGCTTTGTGTTAATCAATTAATTAAATTTCCAGAAAAGAAAGTATTGATGTTGGCACCTACAAAACCACTTTGTGAGCAGCATGTTGGTTCTTTTCGCAAGCATCTTGATATTGATTCTGATTCTATTGTGCTTTTTACAGGTTCTGTTGGTCCCAAGAAACGTGCTGAGCTTTGGAAATCTGCTCGAGTGATCATAAGTACCTGCCAATCAATAGAAAATGATGTAATTAGCAATAGAGTTGATCTTTCTGAAGTTTCTTGTATTGTGTTTGATGAAGCGCATCGTGCAACAGGGAACTATAGTTATGTGTGGGTCTGTAAGAGATTTAAGCAGCTTTGTCCTAATGGTCGGGTTTTGGCTATGACAGCTAGTCCAGGGTCTGAATTGAAAGTTATTCAGGAAGTTTGTTTGAATATGCATGTTGAGAATATTGAAGTGCGGACTCCAAAAGATCCTGATGTTGCTGGATACATACAAGAAGTTAAATCTGATTATATTGAAGTTGCGTTTCCAGCTGCTTATAAAGAAGTGCATGATCGGTTGAAGGTTTGTTTGAAACGTAAATTGGAAGGGATTGTTAAGTTGGGGCTGTTGAATAAAGTTGATTTGACTAAGGGACAAATACTTTTGTTGCAAAGGAAGTTGCAGGGTAAGTTGCGTTCAGGTGTTGATTATGATGTGATGAAAGCACTTTCGCTTCTTGCAGAAGCGCTTAAGGTTGAACATAGTCTTGGGTTAATTGAATCTCAAGGGGCTGGGCCTTGTCATCGATATGTGTCTGAACTCTTAAAAAGTGCTTCTAGTTCTAAGGTTAAAGCTGTTCGTAATTTATCTTGGGATAGTGACTTTAAGGCAGCTTATGTGCTTTTGGAGAAGTTAGTTAATTCTGGAGTTAGGCATCCAAAACATGAACGTTTGTCGTCTTTAATTTACTCCAAGATTGTTGGTTTTCCTCTTGCTAAGTTTTTGGTTTTTACTGAATTACGGGACTCAGCTGTTGAAATTGAAACTGTGCTAAATGAACTAGGGGTTTCTTGCTGCGTTTTCGTTGGGCAGGCTAAGAAAAGAGGAATTGGGTTGACTCAGAAGCAGCAAAAAGAGGTTTTAGATCGGTTTCGGGCTGGGGAGTTTTCGGTACTTGTTGCGACTTCGGTGGCTGAAGAAGGATTGGACATACCTTCAGTTGATGGAGTTTTGTTTTTTGAACCAACACCAAGTGCGGTGCGTACTATCCAACGTCGAGGTAGGACAGGTAGGCATGAAGAAGGGTTTGTTTCGGTGTTTGTTTGTAAAGGTACACGTGATGAAGCCTATAGGTGGGCTGCGTTTCATAAGGAGAGACGTATGTATCAGTTCTTGGAGCAGTTGAAGCGTGACAAATCGTTGTTGTTGCCTAAGAAGGATTCTGTTGTTAGTTCGCAGGTTGGTTTGGATGAATATTCTGGGAAAAAAGAGAATATTTCTGCTGAAACTTCAAGTAGAGATGAAAATAAAAAAAATAAAAAAGAAATTGAGAAGGAAAAAAAGAAAAATGAGAGTGAAGAAGTAGAAACAGCTACTCCACGTGCCCAAACACCCCACTTACGTAGGGCAACTGGTCACGCTCCGCCTGGCCATACCACCATTAACTGCGTTAATAATGGTATTGATGGCACAGACGCTGTTTCTACTACTTCTAATAGTGTTGGTGCTGGAGTTGGAGATCGTTCTAGTAGTGGTTCTGGTGTTGGGTTTGAGGCTGGCGTTGGTGCTGATGGTGATCTTGGGGTTGGTGTTGAAGGTTCTGAGAATCTGGGGCCGGTGGTGCTTTGTGACCATCGTGAAAAACAGAATTTGGTGTTGAAGTCACTTATTGATTTGGGCTGCCGTGTTAGTTTAGAGCAGTTATCTGTTGCTGATTATGTGGTTGGTGGAGACATTGGGGTTGAACTTAAGAAGATACCTGATTTTGTGAACAGTTTAGTTGATGGTCGATTGATTTCGCAGATTGCTAAGTTGCGTGATGCTTTTAAGAAGCCTGTTTTGATTGTGGAAGGGACGCAAGATATCTATTCTGTACGTCGAGTTCATGCTAACGCGATTCGTGGAGCCATTGCTGCCATTGGGATTGGGTTTTCTGTGCCGATAATATATACCAAAGATGAAAAGGATACTGCTGAGATGCTTTATTTTTTAGCAAAGCGTGGTCAATCAGGTGGTGGTGAGAAAGTATTGCATGTGGAGAAGCCGCAAAGTGTTAATGAGGGGGCTGAGTATATTGTTTCTTGTTTGCCGGGAGTTGGACCTAAGCTGGCTCGTAAGTTGCTTGCTTCTTTTGGATCAGTTCGAGGGGTGCTCTTGGCTAGTAAGGAAGAGTTGTTAGCTGTGCCAGGGCTAGGGAAAAAGATTTGTGATAAGATTTTTGGTGTTTTGGATCTAGAGTATGGCGAGGAGTGATAGGATATTGGTTTTTCTTGAGATTAAGAGTCATAAAACATATTTTAAAGCTTTTATAACTTGTTTTTTTACTTGTTCATAAGGAATTATTCTAGATGATAACTTTGACATGTCACGTTCATATGTTTGTTTGCTACAAATGTTTTTTATATCAATTTTAGTCTGCTCTATTTTGGCTGTCCGCGAGCTTTGCTCTTGGGACTTGGCTGCACCAAGTTTTTTATGTAGAAGATCTTTATCTAGCTCTAGATTTGAAGTTAAAAGATACCAAACGTAATATAGATCTCTTCCTTTGTCTCTAGACATTAATGCTAAAATCTTTTCTACTAAAATCTCTTGTGTATGCATGACTTTTGTTAGTATCTGTTTTTTTGTTTGAGGATATTCACTTTTGATTATTTTCCATTCTGGATTTTTGAGTGTTCCTGTTCTGTAACCAGCATCGATTCTGAATTTATTTTGGGTTTGGGTTGTTCCAGTGTATAATGGCCCTTGGACTGTAATTGTTGTAGTATATGAATCCTTGAATTCTTCTTCTTTTTGGAATTTTGTGGTTATTCCTAATTCGTTGATTCTTTTTATAGTTTCATGGACCTGTTTTTTGAATTTTTTAATATCTTGGATGTTGAAGTCTAGATCTTCTGAAAAACGATCAATGTTGTATAAGTATTTTAGAGCAGTTCCACCTTTGAAAATAGCATCTTCATAGTGTTTGTAATAGAAATTTAAGAATAACTTTAGAAAATAGTCTTTTTCTTGCTGATACAATGATAGGCTTGTTGTTTGGGCTATCTTGTTTAATTCTTGTTTAGTTATCATTTACTATTATTCTCCATTTTTTATTATACTCATTTGTTCTTTTTCTTCCTGGATTTAGTTTTATATATGATTTTGGGAGAAATTTTTGTAATTTTTTGATTAATGTTTTGCGTTCTGGCAGATTATTTTTCTCTATTATGTAGCCTAGCCTTGCAGCTATTGATTTGTTATTGAAACTTTTTATTTGGTTTAGGAGTAGTCTTTGATTGATTTTTGACCATAGTTCCGTTATTATATTGGTTATTTCCTTTGTTCCGCCAGATTGCTCTGGTTTGAAAAGAAGATCAATTATGAGCTTTTCTTCTTGAGCAATTTCTATGTTGTTCTCTAAGTGATAATTTGTGAAATTTTCTTTTTTGTAAGTTGTTGTTTCTATAGTAAAATTGTTAATCTTTATAGGTTTATGTTGTTTTGTTGATACAAGTTGAATTGTTTGTAATTGCTGGGTTGTTAAGCCTTTTAGTGAGGCTGCTGTCCAAAAAGAGATATATGAAGGTGAAGTTAATTCTGTGGCAATTTTGTAAATGTTTTCTTTGATATTTTTTGTTAAGGTGTATTTGTTTTTGTATATGTGTGTTATGACTTGTTTATTTTTTAATTGGTGAAGAGTGTTTGTTATGGTAATGCTGCTCAGATTAGTTAGTTTTTTTATTGTGCTTGATTGGAAGATTATGAATGTTTTGGTGGATTCTAGAATGATTGATTCAGTTTTTGAAAGCTGAGGGAAGTTCACACTAGGTTTATGCATGATTGTTGTTGAGTTATTTTTATTAAATTTATGTTTGTTTTTTGTTTTTTTCATGTTTTGAGTATAAAATTCATTTGTTTATTTATAAAAGTTGTTGTTGGTTTTGCAAAAAATGGTCAAAATAGGAGAGATTATGTGATTAAGCCTAAGCTGGCTCGGAAGTTGCTTGTTTCTTTTGGATCAGTTCGAGGGGTGCTTTTGGCAAGTCGTGAGGAGTTGTTAGCTGCGTTTGGGCTGGGGAAGAAAATTTGTGATAGGATCTTTGGTGTTTTGGATTTGGAGTTTTCATAATTTTTATTAAAATTACGAAACCTTTTCGAAAAGTCTTTAACTTTTCCAAACTCTTGCTTCGTACCTTGCAAGATTTGCTCATTCTTCACAAAGTATGGTGAAGGAAAGTGAGTGTAGTTGATTTTTGGTTTTGCTTTGATTTGTGAAACTTTTGTGAGGTTTTTTAAAGAGATGGTGTTTTTAGTTAATTGGTGAGTGTGGTTTTCTAGTGATTTTGATTGTAAGAGATTTTATTTGTCCGCGACCAATGGTCCATGAAAACTGTAGTTATGAAAATCTAAGTGATTTTCAACGTTGGTTCACAAATTCACCAACTTTCCAGGCGCAGAATTTTTTATTCTGCATCTTGGGACTTGGTTTAATTTCGAGGGAACCTCTCTTGACTTTGTTCGCATACTCACAAAGCGTGTCTCACCAAGTGTGATGAATGGTTTATGTTAGTTAGTTGTGTGAACTATGATGAGAGAAATAGCCCATGAACCTGATCTGCCTGTAGATGGAGTTGTTGCAGTGCCTTTTGAGAGTCCACTGTTGAAGTATGGAACAGAAAATTTGTCTGGACAAGACATTAGAGAAATTGGTTTTAGTAGGCATGTATTACAATGGACTGATTTAAGTAATTGTTTAATGGGAGGAGTTGATTTCTCTTATGCAGATTTAACTAAGGCTAATCTAACTAGAATTAAAAAAGATGAACATTTTATGTGTAAAGATGCTGTTGTTAGAAGGCCTGATTTTTTTAGAGCTTTGTATGATTTTGAAACTCGAGTCTCTTTACCTGTTTTAGAAGCAATTTTGGAGTCTAATAGGGGAGATGAACAAAGAGATGATGTTCTTTTTTCTTCTGGAATAACTGTAGTTCATAATGATGTAGTAGAAGTTGCTCAAAAAGTTGAGCCGTATTTGAAGTATTTTGATGATGGCTTAGGTTCTGTTTTATTTCAAAGAGATTGGAAAGGTAGAGAATATGATATTGAAATGGCCAGGTTAGACGGTGTTGATTCTAAGTTTTTGAAGGGGGCATTGTATGGAAGCTCTGAAACTAGAGAACATTTTAGAGAAGCTGTGAAATATGGACTTCTTGGAGGACTGCTTGTTAGTGGAACTGATTTTGTTATAAAAAGAGGGATTGTTTCTGAAGAAGTTTTGATGGGAGCAAATGTATTAGGGGCCGATGGACTTGATTTGTATCTTGGAGCAATGGCTTTGACAGGAGCTATGGGACTTTATAAATTAGTTAAAGGGATGGGAGCGTATAAAGCTTATAGGTCTGCTGCTTCTAGGTTGGTAGATAGGTTTAAATAGCTGTTTTTGTTTTGTTTTTTTATGGGAAGAGGAAGTCCAAGTGGATTTAATACACATAGTCTTAATAACCCTGATTTTTATATGGCAGTTGAAGGCTGGGGTACTCCAAGTGGAGGAGCAACCCTTTGGCCTTTGAAACCAAGACTATTGGCTGCTTTGAGAGAAGTGGGATTTAATGAAGGTGCTGCAATTCTTTTTACTGAAAATGGAGAAATTAACCTAGATGGGAGAGCAAATCACCTTGTCTTTGATAGAAAAGAAGCTTTAAGTTTTGTTAAGGGTTTTAAAGTTGTGACTGGGACAGCAGGGTATGGTGTTGCAAGTCAAATCAATAGGAATATTCCTAGAGGGATTCATGGAAACCATGGATTTATTCCTAAGAAGATTGGGCATAATGGAGAAATTATCAGTTTTACTAATCAAATTTTAGCTGCATTTAGCGTTGTTAGAAAATGGCGTAATGCGGGGGCTTTTCGGAGAGCATTTATGCCAAGATGGGTTAAGAATGTATGATTTTAGTTCTAAGCCAAAGTTTATAAGCTTCTTTTGTTTGTTTTATTGTTATGGTAATGAGTGTTTCTGGTGTTAAACGTTTGAGGGGTTTTCGTAGCAGTAAAAGAGGGCCTGATTTCTTTGCTTTTTCGTTTGAATTTAAGCATGACAGAGTTGAAGGTGGCTTTTCTGACACAGGAGTTGCTTTGTTTGCGTTGCAGCCAGACATAATTAAGGCCTTTAGAGCTCATGGACTTAGTGTGAAAAGTCCTTTGATTTATATGAAGAAAAAGAAGATTACGTGGTTCGATAAGAAAGAACATAGGGTTTTTTCTAAAGCAGAGATGCAAATTTTGCTTAGGAATTTTACTGTAACTAAAGATATTGAACTTGCAGAAGAATTTTTTATGTTGTATAATAAGATCAATGTTATGCATTTTAGTAAGAGTCATTTTTTAAGTTATTTGTACCAAAAGAAGGCTTTGTTTAAAGATAGTAAGAAGTTGATAAGAGATGCTTTGAAGCATGTTTATTTGCAGCGTGAAATGCATATGGCTTTTCAACAAGGAGAGTCTTCAACTATGCCAAAGTATCCTCGGAATGTGTATATGCCTAGTGAAGGATATTATTAGTTTATTATGAAGTTTTTTATATTATGAATTACTTATTTTTATTGTAAAAGGTGTTTTGATTATGAAGACGAGAGGATTTTGTAAAGGATTTGTAGATGGTGGAGATAAAGCTGATTTTTTTATTTATGTGGATAAAAGAGGAGATAGAGCTACACTTTATCCATTGAAAGAAGATGTTCGTGCTGCTTTTAAGCATATTGGGATTGAGTCTGCGAGAGGCGTGTTGTTTAGCGATTCTGATATGTTAAGATATAAAAGAGAAAATCTTCATGTATTTACTGATGTGACTATTAGGCAGTTACTTACTCACAATGGGTTCACTGTTACTTTTGAACATAGCAAAGCTGAGAAAATTTATGATAAAGTCCCTAATGTACTTATTGGGTCAAAGAGACCTTTTCATAAAGGGCTTGGAGGAAGAGGAATTAATTGGAGACTTGAGATTGAAGTTGTTCTTAAAGCTGTGAAAGATTGGAGAAAACCTTGGTCTTTGAAAAGATTGATGTCTTTTGGAAAGCCTAAGTGGCTAAAGACTGCGAATGCCTGAACGGTAATGAGTTTGCTTTTTCTTGATCTTTAACCATGTTCAAAAATTAAGGGTTTTTGGCCGAAATAAAATTCATTTCATTTTCCCAGTTTGCCAGTCTCTAATTAACATCTTAGCTGCTCTATCAATATCAGGTCTTCTTCCTTTAATGAATAAGTTGCTTTTGTTGGCAATATATTCTAGAATGTCATCTGGGTCTGTTATTTCTTCTGGAACTTGATAGAAGGTTTTGATTAATTTGTTTTTGTCTTGGATGAACATTAGAGCGATTTCTTCTGGGTCTTTGATTTGGTTAGCATCAATTGCGGCAATTTTAGCATGTCTGAAATCGTCTTTTTCACCGTAAGGATATACTCCTGGTGCGTCTAAGAGGAGGATGTTTTTGTCTACTCTTACTTTTTGCATACCTTTAGTGAAACCTGACTTTGCTGAAGTTCTTGCTGCGTGTCTGCCGCTCAGAGCGTTGATTAAGGATGATTTACCTACGTTTGGGTAACCTAGAACACCCACAGTTGCTTCTTTACCTTTAGCTAGTTCTCTGATCTTCTTTTTTAGGATGGTGGTGCCTAGCTTTTTTATGCTGGAGATGAAGACGCATGGCCTTAGGATCTTTTTGTATTTCTCTATCTGGTCTTTACCTACTAGGTCTACTTTGTTGATTACGAATAGAAGGATTTTGTTGTTATTCTTTACTTTGTGCTCTATTTCGATGTTTCTGGATTCTTCTACGTGTCTTGCGTCTAGAACTTCTATTATGATGTCTGATTGTTCGATTACATCATTTACGTGTTTCCAAAATCTTGCCATATGTGTTGGTTTTTTGGGTGCTTTATAAAGGTGCGTGAGAGAATTAGTTGGTTGGAGAGTAGAGCCCGTTTGTAGCTTGAAGAACATCTATTTTTTTGTTCATTAAACGTTTTTCTCTACTTTTGTAAAAGCCACTAACTGATTGGCCAAGTACGTTACAAAGAAAAATCCTAGCTAAAGCATAATCTAAGGAAATTGTTTTCATCCAATCTTTATTTCCACTGTAGAAATTTGGTCCTTTAGGAGGTTTTGAATCAGTAAAAAGAAACTGAGCGTCACTGCCCCTGAGTCTTTCTTCGGCCGTGACACCTTTTTTCTCGCTTAGAATTGCATGAGTAGCACACATGTAAACCTGTTTTGCTCCAGCTGCTTGAAGATACCCAATAGGTCCTAATGCAGAACCTCCAGAATCTACCATGTCGTCTACAATTATTACGTTCTTTCCACGCACATCTATAGTATTTGTATCTCTAGTTGATGCTAAACCATGACCAAGCCTATTTTTATCATAAACATGATATTCTACCCCCAGGAGTCCTGCTAAATATCTGGCTCTTTTTGCTCCACCGGCATCCGGAGACATTACAACTGTGTTTTTTATATCATCACCTAAATGTTGTTTGTAAAATGCAGCGAACTCTGGAATTGCACTAAATTCATCTAATGGACCATCGAAATGTGCTTGAGCTTGTTTTGCATGAAGATCTGCTGTAACAATTCTTTTTAGAGTTCTTCCAAATGATTTATCTAATAAGTCGAAAAATAGTTTTGCGGTGATTGGAACTCTCCCATCATCTCTTTTATCTTGTCTTTGGAATGGTGCATAAGGTAAATATAATGTAGCTGATCTAGCGCCAGCACGTTTTATGGCATCACCTAAGCAAAATAACTGCATAGAATCTACATTCGGATCTGAAAATCTGTAGAATAAGTGGACGTCTTTTTCCCTGATATTTGTATCAACTGCAGTAAATGGTTCTTTATCACCTTGCAATTTTATTTTCCTTGGAGCGAAATTTAAATGTCCTCTTCTGACTATATATTCAACTAGAGACCTATCAATTGTAGAAGGATCTCTTCCTGGATCTAAAAATTCTGCTCTGATTCTACTTCCTATTTTCTCTTCCAAATGTGTTCTTGCGGAAAGTGGAGTACTGGCTCCGTCAAGAAGAACAACATCAGTGAATTTCAAAATATTTCTTTTTCTGAGAAGCGATTCAATAGTCCCATCTAATCTAGATTGCTTTATTTGACCTAAAGGGGGCAAAACTGAATTTTCTAGAAGTTCTCTAGCTTTTGAACTTAATCTGCCCATACTCTTGAAAAAAGGAATTTTAGTTTATAAAGTGTGTATATTCTAGAGAAGATATTTGTTAGTTATAGTTTGGTGATGAAATGATATATTAACCCTAAAATTAGCATAGTTATTACGAAAAGAATTACTATAGGATACTTGTCTATGAACTCGTTGATTTGTTTTTTTAAGCTCATTTTAGCCAAACCACCCTAATGCTGTTCCAAGCATTAAAAAGACCATTGCTACTAATATTAATAACATAAATTGGTCATTATTTAAGAGTTCATCTATTGTTATTCTTTCTGCCATTTTTTCTTCTATTTTCTATGAATACTAGATTGAATGCAAGGAATAATATTAAACTTCCAATGACTAGAGGCGTTTTACCTTTAATTAATTTTTCTATGAATGATATAGATTCGTTGATTAAAACTATAGTAGTAATAGCTGCAATTATAAGTATCTGAATTTTAGGGTACTTTTTGAGAACTTTTGTAATTTCTATCATTATGAATGGATTGGAGCGCTCATTTAATAAAGAGATTTTGATTGTGGAGTAGTTATGTATACACATAATCTTGACCCTGTACTTGTTTCTTTGTTTGGTTTTGATATAAGGTGGTATGGCCTGGCGTATTTGTTTGGAGCTTTGTTTTCACTTTGGTGGATGTTGTTTTTGAAGCGAAGTGGGGAATTTGAAGGTCTTTCTTCTGATGATATTTGGGATTTGATACTTTATCTTTTGATTGGTGTTCTGATAGGGGCTCGAGTATTTATGGTGTTTTGGAATCCTTCAGTGTATTTGTTTAATCCGCTGGAACTACTTTATGTATGGAAGGGAGGAATGAGCTTTCATGGAGGACTAGTTGGGATCATTGTAGCTGGTTTGCTGTTTTGTCGTGTGAAGAAAGTTTCGTTTTATAGTTTGGCTGATGCTATGAGTTTTCCAACTATTGTGGCATTGGGGCTTGGTAGGGTTGCTAACTTTATTAATGGAGAATTGGTTGGGCGTGTATTTGATGGGGCTTTTTGTGTAGTGTTTCCTGATTTTGATTCTAGTTGTCGTCACCCATGGGCAGTTTATGCTGCTGGGCAAAGGTTCTTAGTTGCTGGGTGGCTGGGAGTTTTGTCTTATTTTGGCTACTTAAGATCCAAAGGTTTGTTTGGGAGTGGGTTTTTGTTCTGGAACTTTGTGTTTTTTGATGGACTTGGTCGCTTTTTGCTTGATTTTTATCGGTTGGAGGAGTTGATTTTTGGACTTAGCTTGGGGCAGTGGTTTAGTTTGGTGATGGTGCTTGTGGCTGGGTATTTTCTGGTTTTTAAGTATAGAGGGAGTTTTAAGAGGTTAAAAAATGGAAGAAACTAAAACTAAGGAGTTATTAGGGGCCCTTAAAGGTAGGGGTGTTAAGGAAGCTAGAGAGAGCCTTAAAATACTTAGGGAGAAATCTGGAAGAGATTTTGAGAAGAAAAGAAAGGCTTTGTTTAAATATTAATTTAGCTAAAATTACCTTTGTATAGTACCGAATTCAGTTAACATCCAATATATTCTCTAGAATAGAAAAAA
>CAZGQD010000012.1:0-37615 GCA_964527395.1 uncultured Methanosarcinales archaeon | reverse complement strand
CTGCTCTTTTGAGCTCCAGAAACACCAAATTCTCTAAAACCCTACTAATATCAGAACTAACTCTAAAACCAATTGTATTCACAAGTCCAGTATCTATTGCATACACTTTTGATTGAGACGCTGTCTTTTCTTTAATTGAAGCAGAATATTTATCTACATATATAAACAAATAAGCTAGTTCTAAATCACTAAGATAATCTTGCAAGGTATTTATTGATATTTTATGTACATTCTTAGTTTTGCTAAGCGACAATAGTTTTCCAGCATTGCTTGCCAAATAAACTACCTCTTAAAACATAATCCAAACCTAACTGTTTAATATCATCTTTCACAATTTCAGGAAAAACAAACAGTCTACTTGCAAAATAAAGAACATTTCTATCTGGCTCATCAAAAACCATATCAAATAACCTTTCTCTTCTTTCTTCTTGGCTAAATAAATCTCTTTGAATTAGATCTTTTGGAAACTTTGTTCCTCTTGCTTCTTTCACTCTAATTACATTCCTAAATTGATGAAATCTCAAACTTCCTGGTATCTCTCCCATTCTCCTCAAAGCTTTATAAGCTCCAAATGGGGACTCAGCTAAAGCTACCCTTATCCTGAAATATTCTATTTCTTCATCATCAAATTCACACTTTGCCATTCAAGAACACCCAAAAACAGCTCTTATTTAAAAAACTCTAGCACTAAATTTATTAATACCACCAAAAACCCTTCTACATGATAATTACTATCTCAGGCACAGCAGGTTCAGGAAAATCCACCCTATCTAAAAACCTAGCCAAGAAACTAGATGCAACTTGGATCTATATTGGCAAGATGCGAAGAGACTTAGCAAAGAAAAAAGGCATGACAATTGAAGAATTAAATGAATATGCCAAAACCAACCCTGAAACTGATGTAGAAATAGATGAAAAAGCCAGCAAAAAAGCAAAAAGCTTAGCAAAACAAGGCAAAACCATCATAGTCGAAGGAAGAACTCAATTTCATTTCTTAGCAGATAGCATTAAAATCTACATCAAAGTTGATCCTAAAGTTGCAGCTAAACGTATTTGGGAAGACCACAAAAATGAAGAAGCTAAAAACAACAGAAACGAAAAAACCTACAAAACTGTAAAAGCTTTAGAAAAAAGCATCAAAGAACGTGGCAAAAATGACACCAAAAGGTTCAAAAAATATTACAAAATAGACGATACAAAAGAATCAAACTACGATCTCATTCTAGATACAGGCAACTTAAGTAAGCAAGAAGCTCTAAAACAGGTTCTAGATTTTATTAAAGAACATAAGTAAGTAAATACAAACCAAAATGACAATAGATGAATTAACCACAGCCAAAACTGATACAAATTTCGATTTCCAAATAAGACAAGCAGAACTCAGTGAACAAATCTTCAATTCTTACATAAATCTTATTAAAGGAACAAACAAAACTAAATTCCTCAGACCTGCTCTTGAAACTATTGCTACCACTGGAACTTTAGCTGCTGGATTACTCTACGTTTCCAATTTAGCTCCAAAACAAATAATTCAATACAGCTTAGCTGCAGGAGTTGCCCATGCTATAGGAAAGATATATTCTATTTTTTCAGAAAGAGTAGACTCAAAACTATGTTTTTACAAACAAATAGGAAGTGAATATGATTAATATGACAGCAAAAACTCTTACTACTACAAATCAAACAGAAACCAGTTTAGAACAAAAAATAGATAATAATATTCGATTTCTTAGAAGTTCAGAACAATACACTCTTTTCAATATAGCTACATCAATTGGCTATGGTATTATTATTTACAGTTTGTCTCAAAACTTATTACTTAGTTTAGCTAACTCAACAGCACTCTATATTGCTGAGCACCTTCATGAATTTGGACTCAAAAAAAGCGCAAGATCAGAACTATACAGACTCATCCACGAAGAATAGACAAAATCTCTTCTGGCAACACAAATTTCTCACTAGAAAATACTATCTCCTCACATTGCGTAATAGCTCTTTTACACAAAACAGTCATATCTTCATACTCTTCTAAAACTTCTTCCATTTGTATCAGAGAACTATACCTTCCTTTCTCTCTTTTATCAACATAAGACTCTTTTCCTTTAGAATTATAAACTTGAATTCTATCAATTAATTCATCTTCATAATCAATCAAATATTTATCTTTCAAAAATCTCAACAACAAACCAGTACACCTTTGACTCCTACTTTCTACTCCAAACACAACCAAAATTGCTAAAGCACAATAATACAAAGTATAAAACCACTCTTCAGGCAATTTATAGTCAAAACCTTTTTCCTTAAAAAAACTACACAACTCAATATTCCTCTTAGCTTTCAACAAAAAACTCTTAGCTACTTCCAGATCAGGTTCAACAACAATTAAGCCTTTATGCTTTTTACCTTTATTCTCATCTTTCCTAGCTAAAACAAAACACTCACTTAGTTTTCCTCCCATCGCTTAAAATACCTCTCATGAACGAAACAAAATTCTCTTGCCCAAACAAGATAACTCCTTTCTTTATTCCATCCATAAAAGATTTGTTATGATCCAAAAGTTCTATTCTAAACTCCTTTTCTGTATAATTGAAAGAATGTATCATTTTCTCCTGACTACGCTGTAACTTCAAAATCACTTTATTCACATCTTTCAACTTCCTTTTTTTACTAACAGTCAAGATATCTATATCTCCAGCTGTTTTAGGAGAATGTAAAACACTTCCAAACAATAACATAAACTCAACTTCAGCTTCCAACTCTTCAAAATTAAACACCCAACGCTTTTGTCTCATAGCTTCCTGAACCAAAAATAACTCTAAGCTCTTAATTGTAACTTTATTCTCAAAATTCAAACTAACAAGCTTTGTACTTGTCCTTCCTTTTCCAACTGATCTCAGAACAATAATCTCTTCTTTTTCAAGCCTTTTCAACACCTTCCAAACTCCCCAGCGACTCATTTTAAGCTTCAAAGAGATAGAACTAGCTGTATGAATTCCAGAATAATCTTTTAGCAATAACACTAATACTTTTTCTTCAACTGTAGCCATCTTATCAACAACTAACTACTAAAAGTAAACAATACTTATAAACCTTATGCTCACAAAAGAGGGAAAAAACTCATCCACGAAGAGTAGAATTCATACTAAGATAATCTCTAAACCAAACAGGAGTCTCACGTGGAAATTTAATTGGATCATTATAATCTATCCCTTCCTCACCAACACTTAAGCTAGGATCAACTCGATGATAACCTGGAATTGTTTTACTCAAACTCTTATCAATTGGATAAATATCTTCACCACACATGTCATAAAATTGAACAACACAAACTCTGTCTCTCATCTCTTCTCCATTTGGCAAAACAACTTTTCTAACTGCATGCCACAGCATTGGAACTTCTAAATCTACTTTTTTTTGCCTAGTAACTCTAGCACTATACCTTTGAAACATATATCCACCAAATAAAGCTGCATTTTCTTCTGTAATTGGCATCTTCTTCCACAAACCATCTCCTCTTAAACCAACTAAGTCACCTCTTTGTCCTTCAACATAATCTTCAAACAAATGTTCAGTGAAAACCCTATCTGGATGTGGTCTTGCTAAAAATGCTTGCCCTAAACTTTTGTAAGTCACATATCTTGTAGGAGCAGAATTTTTCCCTTCTCTAAATTCACTTGAAATCCCAAGTAAAACACCTTCCAAACCAGCAAAAAAACGAATCCTCTCTTCCAAAACTTCTTCATGAATCTCAGCTCCAAGTTGCAAAAACTCCCTAGCCACAATTTCCTGACTAACAACATCTGCTACTCTTCCTACCAACCTATCTTTTAATATCGGAGCATAATGAAACACTTGTTTCTCATCTTTCCCATCTGCTTTAGAAGACCTTGTATATACTGGTCCGTAAGTAGAAAGTGGAACTTTTCTTACGGAACTGTGTCTCGAATCCGTAACCAAGTTATAGAAAATAGTTACGAATGAGTATATCCCACATCATTATGGACACTGATCTGAAAGTTCAAAGCACCACGAATCTCTTCAGACAAGTAATTATCATCACAAAACCTTCTCCAAACATCAACATCAGAAAGCAAACTCTTCAAATTAGAACTCTTAGGAACAACTGCAAAAAGATTATTTCTCATAGCTAAATAAGCTGCAACTGGTTCATTTGAAACAACTAAACTCCTTGAATTAGAAGAAATTCTGTCTTCAACACCGTAAACTCCCATCAAAGACAAACTAACAAAGACTTAACTTAATAACTTTTCTAATCTCTACTTCCAAAACCTTTTTGGAATCTTCAAATCATACAAATCTACTAAAGCTTCTAAAACCAAATATCCACTTTCTCTAAAAGTTTCTTGTGCCTCTGCTTCAACTTCCATCTCATATTCATCATCACAATACCCATTATCATTTTGAGCTCCCCTATACAACGGATTATTTTCAGTATCTAACCCATAGGAATCATCTATTAGATCATGACCTGCATGAATACATTCATGATACAAAGTAATTGCAAGTTCTCTTAAATCCTCCATAATATAAGTAAAAGCAGTAATACGAAAATTATCATAAGTCCCACTAGTTTTGTGGCCTGGATCTTGAGTAATTAGCCTTATTTCCAAACTACTATCTGCTAGTTGATACACTTGATCTAATGTTAACATATTTCTTACCTTTCTTTACAACATTTTTATATTTTTAGACACAATTATCACTTTTCAAATTCCTAAGCTTTGCTCGCAAATCATCTGTTACATAAGGTTTTCTACTTTTTGACTCTCCAAACAAAACCCCAACAGCTCCAGCTACAATTGGTGAACAAACCCTTCTCTTAGCATCTAAATATCTTCCTTGCACTTCACTTTTTAATCCACCAAATTCCAAACTGTCCTTAAAACCAAATCCGGCATCTCTAGCTTCATAAAATCCAGCAACTTTATACAAAAATAATCCTTTTTTTAAATAAGGAACTTTCAAAATACCATTTCTAGGTTCTACACCTCTTGATCTAAGTGATCTAAACAAATGCCTTCCACTTACTGGCAAATCCAAAAATGAAACTAACGAATAAGCATCTATTCCATGCTCATGTCCTCTAATTATCATCTCTTGAATTTTGCTACCATCAAAAACATTATACGCTCTCGCTTTAAATCCTGCTCGTGATAAATATCTACTCACTGCTGCTTGAGAAAGTCCATGCTTCTTAGCCAATCCGACCTGGCTAGGCCACCTCCCTGTCCTATGCTGCACTAACAGATTATCAAGATACATATCAAACCTAGGAACAAAAAGCCTCCTTGATTTCCCTTCACAAACAAATTCCGAATTCAAATTTAGTCCAAAAGCCTTCTCTAACAAAGCTACTTCTTCTGGACCTTCAACACTATCTAACCTATTTTCATAAAGTAAATTAAGCAATCCTGCCAATCTATTCCTTAATCTTAACTCTTCTCCAACATAATCTTCAGCTAAACTCATCAGAAAAACCGAAAATACCTCCTCATTTAAAAGCTTTATAAGCAAAAACCCTCAAAATCTCTTAAAACTACAGAGTCTAGCTTCAAAAGCTCCAACTGCTCCAAATTCCCCAAGAATGCAAAATTCCCCATTTTGCATCTGAAAAACCATGTTTTTCATGAACCTTTATAAACCAATACTCAAAAAACCTGATTACTGTTACTTAAAAAACAGATAATTCATAAAATAATAACAAAATAAGGAGAAAAGTCACAAGCAAAAGTAAGGTTAAGTGAGTAAAAACGAACGCACACCTACCTCGCTCTTGAATTGGCGAAAGAATTCATGGCAGATACAACAAATACATCAAACACAATCACTAAAAACACATTCTTAGAAGTAGAATACACTGGTCGAACTAAAGATGGTCTTACTTTTGACACCAGTTCTGAAGCAGTAGCAAAAAAAGAACAAATTTTCAATCCAAAACAACAATACAAAGCAGCTAGAATCTGTGTTGGTCAAGGTCAAATTTTACCTGGTATCGATGAAAGCTTAGAAGGCAGAAAAGTTGGCGAGAAATACCAAATAGAAATCCCAGCAGAGAAAGCTTTTGGAAAGCGTGATGTTAAAAAAGTACAATTAGTACCTATGTCTACCTTTAAAAAACACCAAGTAAAACCTTTCCCTGGTCTTCAAGTAGACTTTGATGGTCAAATTGGCGTAGTTATGAAAATCAGTGGTGGTAGAGTTATGGTCAACTTCAATCACCCGTTGTCAGGTAAAGACTTAAACTACGAAGTAGAAATCAAAAGCAAAATCACAGACACAAAAGAACAAGTTAATCTCTTCTTAACAAATCTGTTACAACTAAAACCAGAGTTCACCAAAGTTGAAATTAAAGAAAAGACTGCAACAATTGAACTTCCTTTTCCACTTCCAGAACAATTCACTGGAGCCTTAAAAGAGAAACTAACTGAAACTATTGAAGCTATTGAAACTGTCGAATTTACCGTAAAAGAGCTTAGTCCAGAACAGATTCAACAAATGCAAGCACAAAAAGGCCAAGAACACGTTCACGGACCTAACTGTAAGCATTAATTTTATTTCCTTGATTTTTTCAATATTTTCTTATTTTTTTCTTTATTAATCAATTCTTCTCTCTCAAATAATTCTACTTTTTTTCCATACTTTTCTAAAAAAAAGCTTACTTTTCTTCATTTTTTCAAACACAATACAATAGTTAGAATTCCAGCACAATAAAGTTTAAATAAACATTTTTCCAAAAAAAACAGCGAGGGGTAGTAGGTGGCGTATTGATTTTCTTTAAGCGTCATTTTACAACAGATATTATCTAATACATAGATTCAAAAAGAGGGAAAAACCATGGAAACATACATCAACCAGAACCAAAATAAACCACAACAAAACGAGCAACAAAGTCAAACAAACCCACAAGCTCAGCAACATAATCAAAACAGTGCACAAAGTAACCAAAACAACCAAGCACAAAATCAACAAAATAATCAAGCTACTCAAAACACAGCTCCAGAACAAAAACCTTCCGTTCAATTTAATGAGCAAAAACCTCCTCAAACCCAAAATACTGGACAAACTAATAACCAAGCAAGCACTCAAACTAAGCAAACAGCTCCTCAAGTTACTTCAAACCCAGTAACTAACCAAGCACAAGTCCCTGCTCCATCTTCTCAAAGATTCACTATGAAAGAGATCTCTCACAAAGAAGTGAACCTCAATATTGATAAAGAACTTGAAGATTTAATTGCTGCTAACAAAACTAGAATCAAAGTTATCGGTTGCGGTGGTGGTGGAAACAATACTGTAACTAGAATCTCTGAAATTGGTATCAAAGGTGTTCAAACTATTGCCATCAATACAGACGCCCAAGACTTACTATATTGTAACGCAGAAAAAAAGCTTCTGATTGGAAAAGAACTAACAAGAGGTTTAGGTGCAGGTTCAAATCCTAAAATTGGTGAACAATCAGCTAAAGAAAACGAACATGAACTAAAAAAGTTAATTGAAGGTAGCGATATGGTTTTCGTCACTTGCGGTTTAGGTGGTGGAACTGGAACAGGAAGTGCCCCATTCGTAGCTAACCTAGCTCAAAAAATGGGCATCCTCACTGTAGCAATTGTAACCATGCCTTTTCAAATGGAAGGTAACCACAGATTCGAGAACGCAGTTGTTGGACTTGAGAAACTAGAACAAACTGTAAACACCTTAATTGTAATTCCTAACGAAAAACTCTTAGAATTAGCACCAAACCTTCCACTCCACACAGCTTTCAAAGTTGCAGATGAAATTCTAACTAACTCAGTTAAAGGAATTGCTGAACTTGTAACTAAAACTGGTCTAGTTAACCTTGATTTTGCTGATATCAAAACTATTATGGGTGAAGGTGGCGTAGCTCTAATTGGTGTAGGTGAAAGTGACTCTGAAGATAGAGCTTTAGAATCCGTTCAAAAAGCCCTAGAAAACCCTTTAATCAATGTAGACATCAAATCAGCTACAGGTGCCCTAATCAATATTTCTGGTGGAGAAGCTCTTACTCTAGAACACAGTAGAGCCATTGTCCAAACTGTCTCAGAAAAACTAAGTGACAGAGCTAAAATAATTTGGGGAGCTCAAATCTACAAAGATCTAGAAAAAACTATTAGAACCATGGTTATTGTAACAGGGGTACGTTCAGAACAAATCTTTGGTCCAGAAACCAACTACTTTAGTAGAAAAATGGCAGCTTCAAGCAACGATTTAGGCATAGATTATTTATAAAACCCTTATTTTTTTCTTCATATTATGCTAAAAGAAAAATATCTCACAGATGATAATATCATTCAAAAAACACAGTTCTGGTTAGATATATTATCCCCCAACACAAACACAACAACCAAAAAAAACACTGCTCACAAAAGATTCAAAAAATTCACTCTCAAAAACACTGCTTTACTTATCATAGACATGCAAGAATACTTTCTAAATGAAGATTCTCACGCTTTTGTAAATTCTGGCAAAACTATCATTAATAATACCAATAATCTCATAAAATTCTTTAAAAAACACAATAAAACCGTAATATTCACTACTTTTGCAGTATCTAATAACGAAGCAGACCCAACAAAAAATTGGTTTAAAAGATCAGTAAAAGAAGGTTCTAAAGAAGCTAATATCGCAAAAGAAATAGATATAAACAAAAATATAAACAAAATAAATACAAATCAGCAAAATATAAACAAAAAACACATAAGCAAGATAAATATTACCCTGCAAGATATAATCATCAGAAAAAGCACATATTCTTCATTCTACAAAACCAAACTAGATCAAATATTAAAAGAAAACAATATCAAAAACCTAGTTATAGCTGGCCTCTTAACAAATATTTGTGTAGATATGGCAGTAAAAGAAGCCTTTGTTAGAAACTTGAACATCTTCATTCCTATTGATGCAACAGCAACTTATAACGAAAAAGTTCATATTAATACTCTTAAAAACCTAACTTACGCTTTTGCAACACTTATAACTACAAACGATATTATCAATATTATCAACACACAAGATAATAATTAATAATAATTATATTAATAATTAAATAATTTATAATATTAAGACAAAAAAAATGATATTTGACACATTAATCATCGGTGCAGGCCCAGCAGGAATCATTGCTGCAATTCAATTAAAAAGAGCAGGATTTAATATTACTATAATCGAAAAAAAGAATATTGGTGGCCTTCTAATCAACGCAAATAAAATAGAAAACTATCTTGGTTTAGAACAAAATATTTCTGGAAAAGAGCTCATAAAAATATTCAAAAAACAACTAAATAATTTAGAGATTATTCCAATTAAAGACGACATAATTGATATCCAAAAACAAGACAACACCTTTCTCTCAACATCAAAAAAAAATATCTACAAAAGTAAAACAGTTATTATTGCTACTGGAACAAAACCAAATAAATTGGAATACATAAACAAAGACACAAAACAAAAAATATTTTATCATATCAATGATCTTCAAATAGAAAACCAAGAAAAAGAAATAATCATAATTGGTGGCTCAGATGCCGCTTTTGACTACGCTTTAAACTTAAAAAATAAGAATCAGAAACCAACAATTCTCATCAGAAACAAAGTCACATGCCTAAAACTACTAGAATCTAGAGCCAAAAAAAGCAAGATTCCTCTATTCTACAATATTAATGTTACAAACATAGAAAATGACACTATTAATAGCAACAAAATCATTGTTTCAAGCCCCAATAAAGTATTTAAAGCAGACCTGGCCCTAATTGCCATTGGAAGACAAGCAAACTCTCCAACAATCAAAACACAAAATAAAGAAGGCCTATTCCTAGCTGGAGACATCAAAAACACAAGATTCAGACAAATCCATATTGCAACTGGAGATGCTATGAAAACCGCTATGAAAGTAACAAAATATTTAGAATCTTTGGTTCTAAAAGAATAATAATAATAATAATAATAATAATAATAATAATAATAATCAGAATAAACCACCACAAAAATGTTAATCAAAAACCAATTTGGAGATGACAATATTGCTACAGTCTACATAGCTCAAATCAAAGACAAACTATTCGAGTTCGCAGAATCAATCCAACCTCCTTTAACTAGAAACGATAAATGGGTCTTAACCCTATCTTGTCTTTACGGTTGCCCAGTAAAATGCCTCATGTGTGATGCTGGAAGACAATATAAAGGCTGTATGTCAAAAGAAGATATTCTTAAACAAATCAATTATCTAATCACAAAAAGATTTCCAAACAAAATAGTTCCATGTGAAAAATTCAAGATCCAATTTTCTAGAATGGGCGAACCTGCATTTAACAACAATATCTTAGAGGTCTTAAAAGAACTCCCAAAAATGTTCCACGCACCAGGCTTAATCCCCTCAATCTCTACAATTGGTCCAAAAAACGCAAACAGCCAATATTTTTTCAAAGAACTAACAAAAATAAAAAACAACCTATATCCTAACGGCAAATTTCAGATGCAATTCTCTATCCATACAACTGATATCAATAAAAGAGACAAACTAATCCCAACAGCAAAAATGTCTTTCCAAGAGATTGCTAATTTCGCAGACAAATTCCATCAAAAAAACGATAGAAAAATAACTTTGAACTTCATTGTTATGCAAAACTATCCAATTGAAGCTAAAATCATCAAAAAATTCTTCAACAAAGACAAATTCATCATAAAATTAACTCCTTTAAACCCTACAAACTATGCAAAACAAAACAAACTAGAAACTAAACTAGAACCAATAAAACTTGGTGAGGTACAAACCAAGTCCCAAGAGGTTTGCGAGAAACGAGCAAACTCAAGAGAGTTTTGTGATGAAAGAACAAAGCAACGAGAGCTCTGCTCGAACTTGGTTCCCTCGAAATTACAAAGTTCGCGGACAAAAAATAACAAAAACAATCATAATTCCATAAAATCTCTCACAAATGAGCTCAAAAATCAAGGTTTCCAAGTTATTATTAGCATCGGAGAACCAAAAGAAAACGAAATCAAAAGCAACTGCGGCCAATACATTTCTGTTTGATTGATAAGTAAACAATAATTTATCAGTTTTTTACACAACTCTAATGATATTTACAGGACAACTTTTTGCTGCTTTTTTATTAACTTCTACATCTACTAATGAAATATCTAACACTGATACACCTTTTTTATCAGTAGAACCAACAAGATTAGATTTTCCATCTTTCTTATCCATTTTCCAAAAATCTGGAGCATATTCTACACAAGAATTACATCCAATACACTTCTCCCTATAATGAACTATTTTCACCATTTTAATTATAATACCAACATTTTCTCTAATCTAACTACTCACATTACTACTACTCTTCTCACTTCTTCCCACTCACACTACTACTCTCACCACTATTTCTTCAGATTTTAGAGTCATTAAAAATTGCTTTATAAATCCCTTCAATCAATTCTCTTGACAATCTACCTTCACTTTGCTTAAAAAGTTTTGATACAATCCTTTCTTCTCGATCCAAATCTTCTATTGGAATCCCTTCTTTCTTTTTTATCTCAATAATCAACGAAACTAGATCTTGCCGTTTCTTAAGAATCTTAACTAATTCTAAATCAAAATCATCTATTTTCTCTCTCAACTTCAATATACTAAAAAATTCAGTAGAATTTTCTGTACAGGAAACCTGAACTTTTTTCGTTTTTAAATTATTCATTTCTTTCTTTCGCATCAACTATCTTAAACAGTTTATCATTTTCACGAATTTTCTCCAAATTTGCTATTGTCACTAAATCTCCTTTCTTAGATTTCTGAACTACAACTCCCTCAATTTGCATCTCAGAAACTTTAGCTTCAACCACACCTGTTGTAGTTCCAGTTATCAATATTTCATCTCCTACAGACAATTCTCCTGTTTCTAAACAAAAACATCCTACTTTCTTCTTTTGATAATAATTCTTAGCAACACCCAAAAATATTTTTTGTTTAGTTGCGCTAGACCCATATACTCCACTCCATTCTCCAAGTTCCTTACCTAAATAATATCCACCATGCCAAAATCCTCGATTGAAAACTTTTTCAAGTTCACTAATCCAATCTTTTACTTTTTCAGAGTTATAAGTTCCAGAATAATAAGCTTCTATAGCTTCTTTATATGTTTTAACAACAGTATGAACATACTCTGGCGAACGTCCTCTTCCTTCAATTTTCAGAACTGTTACACCAGAATCAAGTATTTTATCCATAAATCCAATAGTGCACAAATCTTTTGGCGACATAATATATTTGTTCTCAACCCGTAGTTCATCTCCAGTTTCTTCATCAATTACTTTGTACGACCTTCTACAATTTTGTAAACAAGCACCTCTGTTTGCTGAAGAGTTATAAGTTGCCAAACTCATATAACATTTACCTGATATTGCTACACATAACGCTCCATGTATAAATATTTCAATCTCAATCAAATTCCCTGAAGGCCCACGAATATCTTGCTTCTCAATTTCTGATACAATCTCTTTTATTTGTTTAATAGTCAACTCTCTAGCAAGTACAATCACATCTGAAAACTGAGAATAAAATTTCACAGCTTCAATATTAGTTATATTTGTTTGCGTCGACATATGAACTTCAAGTCCAATAGATCTAGCATAATTAAGTGCCGCCATATCTGCAAGAATTACTGCACTAAGCCCAACCTTTTTAGCCAAATCACATATTTCTTTCATCAGATTAATATCATGATTATACATTACTGTATTTAAAGCCAAATAAGTTTTAACACCACGCTCAGAACAAATAGAAACTATCTTCTTCAAATCATCTGTTGTAAAATTATTAGCCGCTCTAGCTCTCATATTAAGCTGTTCAATCCCAAAATAGACCGAATTAGCACCTGCATTTACAGCTGCCATTAAAGCTTCATAAGACCCTGCTGGAGCCATGATCTCTACTTTACGTTCTTGAATATCCTTATCTTTTGTTTTATTTTCCACTTTATCTACTATTTCACTATACTCTTCATTCCACCTTACTTACTTATTCACTATACTCTTCATTCCACCTTACTTACTTATTCACTATACTCTTCATTCCACCTTACTTACTTATTCACTATACTCTTCACTCCACTCACCAATTCATTTTACTACTAATCTTACCTTTTGCTCAGTCTGATCTTTTAGAGCTGGATCTTTATCTTTTGGATTTAAAAAGGTCTTTAAATATGCAGGAAACTTCTCTTTCATTTCATCCTTATACTCTTGCTTAATAGAAAGTTTATCAATTTCTGCTTCAAAATCAAGACCTTCAGGAATCTTAACCAAATTGCTAATAAAATCTCTACCCTGCAAATTAATCAAATCTGTAATCAAAAAAGCCTTTTTTGTTGCAAACTGTTTTGTTGCTGGAAACTTAGTAACTGCATTAGCTCCTGCTTGCATCAAATATCCAACTTCTTCACAACGCCGCAAATTTGTTCCTGCAATAATCTCCAATTTAGGAAAACGAATACGTAATTTAGAAATCCAAGTAACATACTCTTCAACAGATGGCGCTTCAGTAAAAGCTCCTCCTCTTATCGGTTTTAAAGCATAAATAGTCACTCTATCTAAATCATGTTTCTCAACAAAATCAAAAAGATATTTAATATCTTCAATCTTATCTCCAAGTCCTACGATCACTGCAATTGACTTCTTAAAACCCTGCATTGTTTCAAACATTTTATCATAAGGTTCTATTGCTTTTCCTGGACTAGGACAAACTTCTTTATGAATCACTGGATGTAAAGTCTCTAAAGAAGAACAAACTCCTTTCACATACGGCCTAATTTGTTCTTGAAAAGCTGGCGAAAGTACTCCTAAATTAAGCCAAACCTTTTCCCCATAAACTTCTGATATAGTTTTGATATATTCCAAAAGCACTTCCTTTGTCATAATCCCATATCCACCTGTAATAAATTCAATTCTCCAATTAAAAAGTCTTGAAAATAAAGCTTCTAACAGTACTGACCCCATACTTCTCTTAGAATTCTTAGGAAATTTGATTTTATGTTTTTGTGTTGATCTAAAACAAAAGGTACAATCCCCAACAGAACAATACCAACTAATAAAAATACACCTTCCATACCAAGTTCTCTTTTTAGGATGATTTTCTAGATATACCTTCCCTGCCTGATCTAAAAGCTCCTTTGTTTCTTCAGAAATCTCAATATCTCCAAAACTAACAAATTTGCTAGAATCATAAACTCCAGAAGCTACATTTGCCCCACTAACTTCTTTCACTCCTAAAGCTACATTTACCCCACTAACTTCTTTCGCTCCTAAAGCCACATCTGCTCCTTTTACCATATCTGCTCCATTAGCTTCATTTACTCCTTTTACCACATTCTCTACCATTAATTTATCTTTAATTGTCATCTAGCAACAAAATCACTCTCTTATTTATAAAACTTAAGAGAACAAATCAAAAAAATCTTATTTAAAAAAGTAAAAAAACAAGAAAAACAAGAAAAAACAAAATAATTATATTATTATAATCATATAATTATATAATTACAAAATCACTTTTTAACTTCAAACCAATCTTTCATTTTCTTTGGCCATCCTTGCATTGCTAAAAGTGCTAATGGTCCTGCCCAATTCAACCACCTTTCAACAAAATCCCAAATTGGATCTCCTGCTATTGGTCTAAGTAACGCTGTCCAAAAACCCCATACTGCTGCCCATGCTAATACTATTCGCAAAGGATACAAAAGCGCAATAAAAGCTACTACTATGTCCATTACTCCAATTAACGGCAACAATTTCATTCCAATTGCTTCAGTCAAACCTACTGCTGTAAAATAAGAAAGCCAGCTTTGTTTTACTAATAAAGCAAAAACTCCATGCCCAAAAAAACTTCCAAAAACACCTAATCGGAGTAAACCTTCTGCTGTCGTAAAATAATCTTTTAACTTCATTAACTTCATAAAATTCACCTCTTCCTAAATTAAACATAAAAGTATTTATTAATCTTACTCAGGTCATTATCCATTCATTCGTTCTAATAGTCAAACGAAAATCAGACGCCACTAGTCAAAGACATGGTGGCACATGAAAATGAAACATTTTCAGTGCTGAAAAGCTTTGCTTTTCATGCATGCTCGCTTCGCTCGGTCTGATTTTCTTGGACCCTGCTCTTTCCAATTAATGTTTAATAATATTCAACAACACCTGTGAATACACAAGTGGAAAGAGCAGATTCTAACAAAAACTACTAAATCTTCCAAAGCTTATCTCCCACATAATGAATATTCCTAAGCACTTTTCCTTTCTTCATAAAATTAATATCTTCTCCAGAAAATAAAGTCTCACACACAGCCAGCGGCTTTCCATGCGTCTCATCTACAATCACTACAAAAGCCCCAACAGAAACTAAAGAATCAACTGTAACTATTCCTGGTCTCATTATATCTGCTCCTCCTACCACAAACCGTACAGCCCCCATATCTACCACAAACTTAGGCAACAGGCCTACTTGCTTCAACAACAACTTAAGTGTAGGCAACAACTTCTTATTAGAATAAAAAAACGCAGCTTCTCCATTAATTAAAAAAAGCTCAATTCCCTCAGACTTATCAATTAATCTTTCTACAGCATCTTTTTTAGATACAGAATACTCATAACCAAACTCACCTAACTCCTTAATCAACTCTTTAGCCTTGATTCTAACCTTTTTAACCATATAACCATAATAATCAAGGTCAAATACTTAAAACTAATGAAAAAAGAACAATTACAACAACAAAAATACCACCAAAGAAAATTTCGAGAAAATCTCTCATATCCTTAGCCTTACAAGCTAAGAAAATAGCACAGTCCCCTACTGGCATTCCCACTAAAAACATAACATTTTCCACGAGCATTTTTACTGATTTATCAGTAAAAATCCAAAGCTCAGGGGAATGTACCTGCACTAGGTCTGACAGTGCTATTTTCTTACCTAAAAAAACTTAATTACAAACCTAAAGAGTATATCTCTCCTTAATGTTAACCTTCAATTTAGACAAAACTGGATTAACTATTGATTCTCGAACCAATTCAACACTAGAGTCAGGAATCATCTCTTTGATCTTCTCAACTATCTTTCCTACATCAGTTCCACTTAAAACTGCAAAACGAACAGTATTTTCTTCATCAAAAGCATTTTCAGCAAGAACATTTATTTCATTAATCAAACAAAACTTACGAATTCTACCTCTAAGTTTGACTCCTTTAATTACAGATCCACTAGTACTGATCTGATAAATATCCCACTTAAGTAATTCCAAAGCCATCTAAACATCAAGCTCCTGAACTTCTTTCGCATTAGCTTCAATAAAAGCTCGTCTACTAGGCACATCATCACCCATCAGAACAGTAAAAATCCTATCTGCTTCAACTGCATCTTCAATATTAATTTTCTTCAAATTACGAACTTCAGGATCCATTGTAGTTTCCCACAGTTGTGACGGATCCATCTCTCCAAGACCTTTATACCTTTGAATTCCAACTCCTTCACCCCATTCAAGTAAAGCATCTTCTTTTTCACGATCAGTATAGACATATTTCATCTGCTTACCTTTCTTCAAACGATAAAGTGGCGGCATAGCAACATATATGTGTCCATTTTCTACCAATTCTTTCATATATCTAAAGAAGAATGTCAAAATTAGAGTCATAATATGTGATCCATCTACATCTGCGTCACACATAATAATCACTTTTCCATAACGCAGCTTAGAAACATCAAAATCATCTCCAATTCCAACACCAAGTGCTGTAATTAAAGCACGTATTTCTTTGTTTGAGAGTGCCTTAGCAAGTCTAGCTTTCTCAACATTCAAAATTTTACCTCGTAATGGCAATATTGCTTGAAACTCACGGTTACGTCCTTGTTTGCCTGAGCCCCCAGCTGAATCTCCTTCTACAATGTATATTTCACAGACGCTAGGATCTTTACTTGAACAATCAGCAAGCTTCCCAGGTAGTCCTGCTCCATCAAGTGCATTCTTACGTCTAGTTAATTCACGTGCCTTACGTGCAGCTTCACGAGCCCTAGCAGCATCAAGAGACTTTTGTACAATCAACTTGATCACATTTGGATTTTCTCCAAAATAAGTATCTAAATGTAAATTTGTCAATGATGAAACAATTCCATAAACTTCAGAATTTCCTAACTTTGTTTTTGTCTGCCCTTCAAACAGTGGTTCTGGAACTTTCACTGATATAACAGCAGTAAGACCTTCCTTTACATCTTCTCCAGTTAATTTCACTTCTGCTCCTTTCTTAGAAACTTCCTTAGCGGCATTATTTAAACACCGAGTAAGTGCAGCCTGAAACCCAGACAGATGTGTCCCACCTTCACGAGTATTGATATTATTCACAAAAGCATGAACTTGAGAGTTATAGCTTTGGTTATACGCAAATGCTATTTCAACTTGCACATTATCTTTTTCTCCTACAAAATAAATTGGATTATGTATTTCTTGTTTTTCACGATCAACATATTCTACAAACTCAGTAATTCCTTTTTCATAAGAGAAATGTTCTTGTCTAAACTTAACTTCTCCAGAATCACTTGAACCTTCAGCAACATCTACTCCAGCTACTTCTGATCCAACTAATCCTTCAGAACCTTCACTAACTTCAACTGCAACTTCTTCACGTTCATCAATAATTGTAATATCAATACCTTTGTTTAAAAAGGCAAGTTCACGAAGTCTATTAGCTAAAATCCCAAACTGAAACCGAGTCTCAGGAAACATATCTGGATCTGGTTTAAAAAGCACTGTAGTCCCACTTGTTTCAGAAACTCCAGTAACTTCTAAATCTGTTTGTTTCTTCCCACGACTATACTCTTGCCTATGAATACTTCCACTACGACGAATATTAACTACAAGTAACTCAGAAAGTGCATTCACAACACTAATTCCTACTCCATGCAGCCCTCCACTCACCTTATAAGTATCCTTATCAAACTTCCCACCAGCATGCAGTTTTGTCATTACTACTTCTACTGCTGGAATACCTAATTTCGGATGTATATCAACTGGAATACCTCTTCCATCATCCTTTACTGAACATGAGCCATCTGTATGTAAAATAACTATGATTTTGGAACAATGCCCTGCCATAGCCTCATCAATAGAGTTATCTACAACTTCATAAACAAGGTGATGAAGCCCTTTAACACCAACATCTCCAATATACATGCCCGGCCTGAGCCTCACCGCCTGTAAACCTTCTAAAACACTGATATTAGAAGCCCCATATTCTTTTTTAGGAGCAGCAGTTTCAACTGATTTAACAGCTTCTTTTGTTTCAGTAGCCACATTAGCTTCTTCAGCCCCACTTGCCACTTCTGAACCATTAGATTCATTAGCAACACTAGATTCAGCAGCGACTACAGCCTCTTTTTCACTACTTTCAACTACTTGATTTTCTTGATTAGAATTCATCTCTTCTGACATTGATTTTTCACCTTTTTTAGACGATAAAACTAAGCTAAAAGAAGCTCATTTTAACAGCATTTCAGCACTCTAACTCTTTATAAATATACCGGTATAAAAGAGTATAAATACCTTTATTTTAGCTATCTTTTAAACTAAACCCAATACTTTAAATATTAAACAAAAACTACCTTTCAAAATGCCACATATTTCAGGAAGAACAGCAATCAATGATGGACTTGATTCATCATATAGATATCCTCCCTTTATAGTTAGATTACTTGATTCTCCAGCAATGCAAAGAGCTGGTAGAGTTGTTCAAAATGGTTTTGGATCTGCAGCTTACTCAAATTTAAACCATACTAGAAAAGGCCATATGATTGGAACTGCTAGAAGAGCAGAACAAATGTGGCAAGCAGCAAGAGTAGGGGGACCTCACAAAACAAATTACGACCACCTTCTTCCTGTTATTTTAGCTGCTGCTTTTCTTCATGACATTGGACACTACCCATTTTCTCATAATCTTGAAAGTGTAATTGAACCATATTCTAGAAGATCCCATGAAGAAATATCTGCAGATCTAATTTCTGGTAGAGATAGTTTACATCAATTTTTTGGAAACGAAACTCTTGACAAAATAATTGGAAAAACACAAAGAGAAAGAACTTATAAATTTTTAAAAGACATTCCCACAATACCTAATAGGTTAGAAGAATTCGGAATAGATCCCAGAATAGTTTCTCAATTAATTCATAGAAAACCATCAGATCCAGACCATATTGGAAGAAATCATTTTCTAAGAGAATTTGTAGATGGAAAACTTTTTGATGCTGACAGTATTGATTATCTTCAAAGAGATCCAAGCAATGCTGGACTTCCTGGAATTACTCTTGACCCAGGTAGAATTATCAACTGCCTTGGTCTTGTTCAAACAGAAGGTGGAGTCCATTTAGCAATAGACGAAAGAGGTCTCCTCCCTTTAACTCATCTTCAAAATGGCAAACAACAT
The DNA here is from genome assembly GCA_964527395.1 of uncultured Methanosarcinales archaeon. Classification (GTDB taxonomy): domain Archaea; phylum Nanobdellota; class Nanobdellia; order Woesearchaeales; family GW2011-AR9. The sequence goes on along the minus strand of CAZGQD010000012.1, from coordinate 18,133 downwards.
ATGTACAATGAAGTTTACACAAATAAAGCTGTTTTAAAATTCGAAGCAATGTTCAACGAAGCCTGTAAAAGATTTTTAAGAGCCTTAGGACCAGAAATGGGACCTATTGCAGAATCCCTTTATTTATTAACTGATAGACAACTAGAAAATTTCTTTACTAGCTATGACAATGCAGATCCAATCGCCTCAAATTTTTTCTTAACTTTAAGGTACAATAGAGAAAATAAATATGGTATTGCCTTTGAAATTGATGCTAACAAAATACCTAATCCAGCTGAAGGAAGATCTGCTACAGAATCTCAACTTCTGTACCATAAACTACTAGACCTCAGAGGAATAGGAAGTGAACAAGATAGAACTAGATACGCAAACAATGAACAACATATCAAACAACAAATTTTAGATAGAGCAAATGCAGGCTCAGGTAAACCTTATCTAGAAGAACATGAAGTTATTGTCTACTTTCCTAATACAAAAAGAATCCCAACAAGAGAAGAACAAAGAAACAAATTCAAATTACATGTTTTCAACAGAAGTGGAGATGTTTATCATGCTCCAGATAGACTTTCCAGTGCAGGTGAAAATGACTACCACAATGCTAGATTGGAAGGCCTCTTCAATACTTTCTCAGGTTCTAGACACTCAAGGCACTTCATGGTTCTAGCACCAAAACAACATCTAGCAAGGGTCCAAAGAGCAGCACAAGAGTACACAACAGCACTTCTAAGAGACGCTGCCTAAATCATTTCTCCATTCTCTAATGATATCGTAATGATCAAACGCAAACCTATCTTTATTCTCATCCAAATCACATAGATCCATCAAAAACGCTCTTGTTTTTCCTTCTTCACTTCGCAAATCCCCACTTACAGTTCCATACACCACAGTAGATTCTTTTGGTCCACGCGGATCTCTTCCAACAGCATTATAAGTTCCCACAACTCTTTCAACAATTAAATCAAGCCCAGTTTCTTCAAAAGTCTCACGAGTGGCACAAGAAAAAGCATCCTCCAGGACACCATCAATATAATCCCGACGTCCTCCTGGAAGTGCATACCCTTGTGGGAAACTCAAACGTTCAACCAAAAGCAACTTTCCATCATAAAGTGCTATTGCATCCGCACAATACTCAAATTGCATTCAAACCACCCCTCTTTGATACAATTTACTTCCCTTTATTGCACTTTCAAGCCCTGATTCAATATCTCCTACAGTAATTCCCGGAAAATGATTCAACATATCATTTACTCTTCCATTAATACTTACTGCAATTAACCTTCCATTTTGTGTATCATAAGGATTCTTACAGGACTCCTTATAACCAGCTTCACCATAACTACCTCTAATTCTTTCTTGTTGCAAAACAAAACCACTATCTCCAAAAACCAAAACTGTAGAATCTCTTGGATTTAACTTATACACGCTTAAATCTCCATTTCGTTCAGCAAATCCTCTCAATCGCAAATTTGTATGCAACTTAATTACTGGTTCATAAAAACTACTCTCAATCCCTCCTACCACATCTAACAAATTATTTATTCTTTCCATTTTACTTTTCCTCCATTTAACGTCATTTCCACGCTAAGTACTACGCTCAGAATCTTGTACTTTATAAACTTTACGTAATTAATACGTAAAGATATTGTAAGAACTACGTAAAACATATAAAGAAAAACATCTTCAAAACAAGACAAATGAAGCTTCAGAACCCTATATTTGACAAAAAACCAAGAAAAACGCCTTCAAAAAGGTCCTCAAAAGCATCTTCAACAACAAGCAACCATGCTACAGCTAAAATTGCTATAGATCCAATAATTTTTACAATTCATCAAAATGAACTCAAAATTCTCTTACAAAAACGTGAAAAACAACCTTTCAAAGACAAATTAGAACTTCCAGGAGGACTTCTGCTGCCAAATGAAACAGCAACTCAAACTCTCAAAAGAAAACTAAAACTCCTAACTGGTATCAAACAAAATATTTTTCTAAAACAGTTCCACACTTTCACTAGCCCCAACAGAGATCCAAGACAAAGAACTATTTCTATTGGTTTTATTTCTTTAATCAACGAAAATCATATCACAAATTTCCAAGATTGGCATAGTTACAAAGAAATAAACAACCTTGCTTTTGATCACAAACATATCATCACATCTGCTAGAGATCATCTAAAATCCAACACAAATCCAAAATTAGTAAAACATTTCATGCCAGAGTTCTTTCCTTTAAACAAGCTTCAAAAAATCTATCAAATTCTAGAAGAATCTATTTATGATAATAGAAATTTCAGAAAGAAAATGATCAGCAGCAAGACTGTTAATGAAACTAATCAGCTAGAAACCAACGTTTCTCATAGACCAGCAAAATTGTTTAAGTTTACTTAATCTTCAAATTTATCTTTGAACTTCTCTCCAAGATAAATCAAAAAAGTCGCATTCAATGTAGTAAAATAAGAGATATTCAAAAACAGGTTTAAATTGCTCATACCTTCACGAAGTGCCATTATTGTCATTACAATTGTTAACAAAAAAGAAACCACATGCAAATAATCTTTTCTCCTTAATTTCATTATTCAAAGAACTCCAAATAAACTTAAAATTGCTAAAATTGCAGCAATTATTCCTGAAATTATTCCAACCATTCCTAAAAAGTCCATTACTTTATCAAAAGTTTCTTTTTTCATTAAATACATAATATCACCTGACTATTTATTATTATCTAAAAATATACTGGTCCGTAAGTAGAAAGTGGAACTTTTCTTACGGAACTGTGTCTCGAATCCGTAACCAAGTTATAGAAAATAGTTACGGATGAGTATATACCACACTACTACTTAATATTTTCATATATTTTCCATATATTAGTAAACATGAAGAACATAATAGCAATATATGTGCCTCACAATTCACAACACTTTTAAAGCAAAAACCAAAAAACCAGCACAATATGAAAATCTCTATATTCGGAACTGGCTACGTCGGTCTTGTAACAGGCGCCTGCTTAGCAAATCTTGGACACATTGTAACCTGCGTAGACATTGACCAAAACAAAATCAATCAAATCAAACAAGGCAGTATCCCTTTCTTCGAACCAAATTTGCCAGAATTAGTTAAAAAAAACATAGAAAAACAAAGACTCTTGTTCACAACAGATGCAAAAGCAGCAGTTGAATCTGCAACAGCCATATTCAATTGTGTTGGAACACCTGGCAAAGAAGATGGAACAGCTAACTTGACATACATTTTCACAGTTACAAAAACAGTAGCAGAACATATCCTAGAAAACAAGCACATCACCCTAATCAACAAAAGTACTGTCCCGCCTGGAACAGCTAAACAGTGTCAAGATCTAATCAGTCAAACAAACCCTAACGCCAACATCACGGTTATCTCAAATCCAGAATTCTTAAAAGAAGGTGCAGCTGTATACGACTTTACTCACCCTGACAGAATTGTTATTGGTACACAGAAACTAGATTCTAACAACCTAGATTCATTTGAACAAAAGCAATCCAATATCAACCAAGCAATCCAAACTGTAAAAAAGATCTATTTAGGTAGAACAAGACTTTACATCCCTTTTATTGAAACAAATTGGGAGACTTCCGAAATGATCAAATATGCTAGCAACGCATTTCTAGCTACCAAAATAAGTTTCATCAACGAAATTGCAAATATTTCTGACAAAGTAAATGCAGATATCAAAGTTATCGCTCAAGCTATGGGTATGGATTACCGAATTAGTCCAAAGTTTCTAGGTGCAGGCATCGGTTACGGCGGATCTTGTTTCGGAAAAGATGTCAGAGCCCTAGAAACTATAGCAACACAAAACAACATATCTTCAAAATTATTATACCAAGTTGATAACACCAATAAAAAACAAAAAACCATCATAGTAGACAAAATAAAAAACTACTTCAAAGAAAAATTAGACCAAACATTAGAAGGCAAAACTATCACAATTCTAGGCTTAAGTTTCAAACCAAAAACTAGCGATATGCGTGAAGCACCATCTATTGACATCATCAAAGAATTAATCAAACTAGAAGCAAATATCCAAGCTTACGACCCAATTGCAACAAACGAAGCCAGGAAATGTTTCACAGAAAATGAACTTAACAAAATAAGTTTCAAAACAAACATCCTAGAAGCCTGCCAATCTTCAGATGCAATCGTAATAGTAACAGAGTGGGACGAATTCCGAACCCTCAATCTTCAACTAATCAAACAATTAACAAAAAACAATATTATTTTCGATGGTAGAAATATTTATGAACCTGAATTAATCCAAGAAGAAGGTTTTGATTATATTGGTATTGGCAGATCTTAACAAACTAACAAAAAAAAGTAAAAAATAGTAGATGGTGGTTATATGGTTAGAGCAATTCTATTAGCAGGTGGTTTTGGTACACGTCTTGAAAAAGGAGCACGTAAATACCAAGGTCCAATGCAAGATCAAGTAAGAGAATGGATTATTGGCAAATCTAAAGGTTTAGTTCCCATCCAAGGAAGAGAAATAGTTTCTTATCAACTAGATCAACTCTTAGGTTGTGGAGTCAGAAGAAAAGACATTTATGTTCACTCAAATGCACTACATTTTGAACAATATCAAGCATGGGCTCAAAGACAAGGCATTCCAACAAGCAACGTATTTTCAAATGGAATAAGAACAAACGAAAAAAGACTAGAACAAGTAAAAGACATGCTTTTAGCAATCAAAAACGTAGGGACGAACAGACCATTATTCCTTCTAGCTTACGACACATTAGTTCACAAAACTAAGGGCGGCCTCTATTGCTTCAAAGAGATGCTAGATTCCTATCAAACAGACCAAATGTCCAGAGTTGCTGTATACCAAAAAGATCATGATCTTCATAGACATGGTATTGTTCAAGCAGATGCTCAGGGAAATGTTATTGGATTCGAAGAAAAACCAAAACAACCAAGATCTAATCTTTGCAACGCTTCAATTTATTTCCTAGATCCAACAAAACTTCAGGAGATGATACGAAGAGAAGTAGAATTAGCAGAATTAAAAAACCCTCTTCAAGCTGTTTGGCAAGGTTTCAAAGTAGAAATTGTTGGAAAAAGAGTTGATATTGGCCATATTGATGACGTTCTAAAGCACAATAATATCCCTCAAGCACAAAATACAACAACTCTACAAGCAAGATTACATCAATAAGTTATGAAAAACTCTTTTTTCCATAACATTTATCTACAAAAACCTAAAACTCATATATAAATGACTATTCTAATCACTGGAGCAGCAGGTTTCATTGGATCTTTTCTAGCTAGAGCCCTTATAAACCAAGGAGAAAAAGTAATAGGAATAGACAACTTCAACGATTATTATCCTAGAAAATGTAAAGAATTCAATGTAGACCTCTTAAGGCTCCAATCAAAGCAAGAACCAACAACAATCCCAAAAGAAAAACTTCTCCCAATCCTAAACAAACTCCAAAGCTACCCAGACTCTCTTGTTTCTACTCCAGGAACTTTCCATTTCTATGAAGCAGACATCACAAACTTAAACCAACTAACAAAAATCTTCCAACAACACAATATAACAAGCATCATCCACTTAGCTGCTATGGCTGGTGTCCCTAAATCAACAAAGCAGCCTCTTCTTTACACAAAAGTCAATATTGAAGGAACTATGAATCTTTTGACTCTAGCAAACACAAACAAAATACAAAAATTCCTTTTCGCTTCATCTTCATCAGTTTACGGTCATAGAGAAACACAAAAAGTCAAAGAAACAGACGACATTACCAAAGCAAGGTCAGTCTACGGTGCAACTAAAGCAGCTGGAGAAATTCTTTGCCACAGTTTCCACTCAACTTTCAATTTAAACGTTGCAATTGTTAGAATCTTCGGTCCAATCTACGGACCTCTACAAAGACCTTACGGTATGCTTCATCAAAGAGCAATCAATTACATCTTCAACAATAAAACCCTACAAATCTACGGTTATAAAGGTCTAGAAACAGCCAAAGATTCAACTTACATCGATGACGAAGTCCAAGGTTTCCTAAAGATCCTTAACAGCGCTTTCAAATACGAAATTTACAATATCGGAACATCAAACCCTTTACCAATAAAACATTGGCTAGACTGCATAGAACAAGCAGCAGAAAAGAAACTCAACATCAACATTATTGAAGCTGACAAAGCTGACGTTTCCAGCAGCGCAGATATTACAAAAGCAAAAGAGAACTTAGGCTACGAACCAAAAACAACTATGCAAGAGGGAGTAAAACGCCAAGTAGAAATCTTCAAACTAATGCCTAACTGGTATCAAACTATGGATAATGTGTAACTTCTCGCAGGAGCTAAAAATAATCAATTTCTCTATTTTCATCAACCATTTCCACAAACATATTTGCTGCATCTCTTGGTCCTAATTTATCTGAAACCCTTCTGATCATTGAATATAAAGGAAAAGTCAATGAATTCTGTCCAAAATTAACTAATCCTGGGTTAACCAACCTTGAAAGATCTCTTAACATTTTTGGTCTTCTTCTAATATCTCCCCTATAGAAAAAGTGATGAACTATACTTTCTCCTGTTTGAACTAATTCACCATCTTTCTCAACAAATTCTGGATCTCTCAAAAGAAGTCTATCACTTCTAACAGAACAATCATCCCATCCCCAAGTATAAGCTGGATCACAATTTGGAAACCTAAGCAATTCATATCCTAAACCAGATAAAATTCTCCTTAATCCTACTTCCTCAACTCCTGGTTTTGCACTGATCAAAAACTCTTCATGTGCTTCTTTCCCTTCAGAAGTAACTAAATTTCCATCAAAAATTTCTACAAAAGGTGAATCATCAACAGCTCTTCTTGATTGCAAGCAAAGATAAACATGTTTAGGACGCCTTTGAAAATACAAACTAAGATCTGGACCTACTTGACTAAACATATTTCCTTCAACTGAATAACCATAATCTTCCATATTTTCTTCAAACATATGTTGTATATATAAATCTTTTGACAAATTTCACAACGAAATAGTAACAACGAAACTGCCACTCTCAAAAGGCAAATACCAACAAAAACCCAATTGTCAGACAATAAAACCCAAATTTCCAAAAACCCCCTTTAGAAATAACAGAAAGTAGCCACTTTAAACTCAAATATCCTACCAAAAAAGTCACTATAAACCCAATAAATACTGGCCAAAATGCTAGTCCAGACCCAAATAAGCCTCCTATTTCAAGTACAGTTGCACCCAAAATAGCTGGAATCGCAAGCAAAAAACTAAAACGAGCAGCTTTCTCACGATCAATTCCCAAAAATTGCCCAACACAAATAGTCATCCCACTTCTACTCACTCCTGGAATCACTGCTAATCCTTGTGCCATCCCAATCAAAATAGACCTAGGAACATCGAGTCCAAACCCCTTTTTAAACCGAGCAGCTCTAGAACCTAAAGCACCTTCTGCACCCTCAGATCCAACAGAAACCAATCGACTCAAAAGCAACACCACTCCTGTAAAGATAAGTGCCATCCCAACCGCAAATAGATTATGAAAAAATGATGCAAATAAATCCTTAAAATAAAGTCCAATCACTCCTGTTACAAAAGTTCCCACAATCAAGAACAAACCAAGCTTAAAATCACTACTAGAATAATCAAAAGTCAACCAAGATTTAACAATTTTAAGCAAATCAGAGCTATAATGCACTAATAATACTAAAAGGGTAGCAAAATGCAGCAAAATATCAAACGAAATTGGAACAGAAAGCCCAAAAAGTGTCTGAAATATAGCTAAATGCCCTGAACTTGATACTGGTAACCATTCTGTTATTCCTTGTACAGCTCCTAAAACAATAGCTTGCCAAATTTCCATTTAAAATAGAAAGCAAAATGTCAGATTATAAGCCTTATGCAGCTAAATAATAATTAATACATCTCTATCTCTATTCCAGAAATCCTTTCAAAATGCTCCACATTACGAGTAAGTATTTTTTGTTTTCTTGCTCTTGCCATCCCTGCAATCATAATATCTTCTAAATCAATTATTTTCCCAGACAATCTCAATTCACTTTCAATTTTTGCAGCATAAAAAGCATCCTCTTCTGTAAATTGAATTAACGTACAAGATTTTATCAAATTTCTAATTTCATCAGTCTTCCGAGAAACATTTTGAGATAAAAACACTCCTCTCCAAAGTTCCAACAAAACTATTGTAGGAACTAAAGCTTCTTCAAAGGAACTCTCTATTTCTTTAGATTTCAAAAGAGCTTCAGAATCTTTTCCTCTAAGCAAATCAACTAAAAAAGAAGTATCAAAGATCATTGTATTTCTCCATACGTCTTTTTCTCATTTTTCTATGAACTAACCTACTATTTTCTATATTTCTTGCAAGTTCATCTCCTTCACTTTCACTCAAAATCCCATAAAAAGAAGAAAGTGGTCTCTTACCAGACATCCTAACAATAGCTTTACTAAAACTCTCACTTTCTCCTTTAAGGTTTTTCAAAATAGAATAAGCTTCATCACTAATTGAAATCGTTTTTGTTCCCATAACCTGTGTATGTATGTGTATGTATATAAATATTTCTACTAAACTAATCAAAATCTTTTATTCGACTACGACCATAACCCTTAAAAACTCTTAAACTCCAAAACAGCAAAGGTGTATTTGATATGAAAAAACCAAAGATTAGTGATAAAACTTACAAACAAGGCATGGCTATTTTCATTGCTCTTGTTATGGGTCTAAGTATCGTAGGTTTCATTGGTGTTGGTGGCATCCAAAGCAGTGGTCAAGCTACTAACACTCAAACAATTGAATACAACGGTTTTACTTTCGAAAACTACAATGGTTTATGGAAACTAAACATTCAAGGTACAGAATTCTACTTCTCAGCACCTCCAACAGCTTTAGAAACAATTCAAATTCCTACTGAAGCAAAAAATCTTTTAAATCATCAAAAAATATACGTATCAAAAGAACATATAAAAACTACTCAAGAAACTACAAATGAAGAAGAAACTATCCTTTCAGAAAACACAATTACTGAAGAAGTAGACATTTCAGGTTTAGTATTTTTCTACAGATCCTTATTTTATACCAAAGGTATCCAAAGTTTTGAAGCATGCCTAACTGAAGAAAACTGTGGTGATTTACCAATCATTTCTTGCGAAGATACTGCTGCAATTGTTGCAATTCAATCAGAAACTACACAAATCACAGCAAAAGACAATTGCATCTACTTAGAAGCACAAAATGATATTACTAGGGTTAGACTAGCAGAACGTCTAGCATACGAATTATTAGGAGTTATCAACAATGAATAAACACGAAAAAACAAACGAAACCAAATCTGAACATCAAAAAAATCACTCAGAAAAAAACCAAACTGAAAAAAAATCAGAACAAGCACATCAAAATCAACACAAAAATCATGAGTCTAGTCATCATAAAACCCATGCTCCAATTGATTCTAAAGTTAAAGATGAAACTAAAACAACAAAAAGCCAAGAAGACCAAAAAAGAGATCAATTAATCAACAGTATTAAATCAATATTCGCATCTAAAACAAACTCTTCAGAAAACAAAGAAAATAACACTAATCTTTCAAAAGAAGAGAAAAAACGCCAAGAACTAATCACAAAAGCAAAACCTTTTTTCCCATACCTTCTTCTAGCAATAATTGTATATCTAGGATCATTCATCAGAGTTCAAAGTTTAGCACAATTAAAAGACGCAGTAACAGGCAAATGGATCCCGCTCGCATTAGACCCTTACCTTTTCTATCGTTACGCACATTACATTCAAGAAAACGGATCTCTTTTCGTTCATGATGCTGGTAGATTCATACCTGAAGGAATTAGTACAATTGAACACATCTTTAAAACAACTTTCATGGTTTATTTACACAAAATAATCAGTATATTCGCACCAAACACTGGCCTTGATTTTGCAATCGTAATTTATCCAGTAATTTGTTTCGCAATAGCTCTAATCTTCTTTTACATGCTTAACAAAGAATTGTTTGACACAAAAACAGCATTATTGGCAACAGCATTTCTAGCAGTAGTTCCTGCCTTTCTTCAAAGAACCATGGCAGGTTTTTCAGACCACGAAGCTTTAGGGATCATGTTTTTCTTCATAGCAATGTGGTTCTTCATAAAAACCATTAAATCCACTAAAAACTCAGAATCAAACAAAATCAACAAATCAAAGCTCCTTTACGCCTTAGGAACAGGAATCTCAACTGGTTTAATGGGTCAATCTTGGGGTGGTTGGAAATTCCTTATTTTAATAATCAGTGGTTACACTTTAATCCAATTCTTCTTAAATACCACAACAAAACAAGATATTTATGCATATATTATCTGGATTATCTCTACAATAGCAATTGTTAGCTTCTGGATTCCAGTCTACACCATTGGAGAATTAATTAGATCTTTCACTACAGGTATTGCCTTTTTAACCTTAGGAGTATTAATCATCGAACTTTTGTTCCAAACAGACTACCTAAAAAACCTAATCAAACCATTAGAACAAAAAATACCTCACAGTATCTTAATTTTCATCATCGCAACTGGCCTTGGGGGAATCTTTCTTCTAATCACTGGAAACTTAGCTGAAGTTCTAGGACAAACAGGAGAAATTTGGGAAAGTCTTCTAAGACCTTTAGGTAAAAACAGATGGGAATTAACAGTAGCTGAGCAACACCAACCATACTTTACTCAATGGATGGGCGAATTTGGTCCACGTTTATTCAACATTAGCACACTTCCTATCTATTTAACATTATTCATGACAGGTTCAGTTATGCTTTTCCACAAACTAGTAAACAATCTTAAACAAAAATGGGTCTTAACAACTGCCTACACAATGTTCATTATTGCTTTTACTATGAGTAGATATTCTCCAAATAGTACTTTTAACGGAGTTAATACTATCTCAACAGTAGCATATATTGGATCACTAATCACTTTTGCACTATTCATTGCAGGATTCTACATATACCTTTTCTACAAAGATCAAGATACTCTGAACAAAATCAAAGATCTAAAAAAAGAATATATAGCTGTAATCATCTGGTTCGTCTTATTAGTTGTAGGTGCTCGTGGAGCAATCAGACTTTTATTCATGTTCGCTCCAATCACAGCAGTTTTGGCAGCTCATGCTACAATCACTCTTTGGCAAAAAGCTACAAAAATCAATAACACTTACTACAAAGCAATTGCTATAGCTGCAATCATCTTCATCATTGCAAGTCCATTTGCAGCACCTATGAAAGGAGTTATTCCAACATTTTATGAAAACTCATTCAATCAAGCAAGATACACTGGTACTGGTTACAACCAACAATGGCAAACAGCAGGACAATGGGTTCAAGAAAATATTCCTGAAGATGCAGTATTCTCACACTGGTGGGACTATGGATATTGGATCCAAACTGGTTGGGGCAGAGACACTATTCTTGATGGTACTAACAAAATCACTTATTGGAACTATTTGATGGGAAGACACGTAATGACAGGTCAAAATCAAGAAGAAGCTCTAGAATGGTTAAAAGTTCACAAAGCAACACATTTCCTAGTTATTTCAGACGAAATTGGAAAATATACTGCTTACTCTAGTATTGGTTCAAACGAAGACTACGACAGATACAGTTACATTACTACTTTTGGTCTAGACGAATCTTTAGCAACAGAAACAAGAGATGGAACAACCATAGTTTATACTGGAACATATGTACTTGACGACGACTTTGTCTACCAAAATAAATTATACCCTCAAGGTGCAGCTGGTATCGGAGCTATTTTTGTTCCAATCACTCAAGCAGCAAACACAGAAAATTCAGACACTATTGAAGTTCAAATAGAACAACCTTACGCCGGAGTCATATACAACGGTCAACAAATAGAAATTCCAATAGAATGTCTTTACATGAACGGCCAAATGAATTGGTACGATGAACCAGGCCTTGGTGGTTGTGTCACAATTATTCCTACTGTAACAACAGATGGTCAAGTAGCTAACGATATTGGTGCAGCTCTTTACGTTTCAAAAGAAGGAGTGAATGCTTTATGGACAAACCTATACATCTTTGATGGAAATAACCCTAGATATGATACAAGTGCTTTTGTCAACGTATTCGACCAAAGTTCAACTTGGGCACCACTTAGCTTATTGCTAGGTCACAACAGAATCATCGGCCCGATAAAAATCTGGGAAATAAATTACCCTGAAGGTTTCGAAGTAGACCCGGAACTAGAAGAACAATATTTAGGTGGAAATGAAAACTTACCTGACTTCTTTTATGATGTAAGTTAGAAACAAAAAAATATTTATTTCTATATTTTTCTCAATTTTGTTACTTTTTCTTATTAATAATACCAATAACACTAAAAAAACCATCTATTCATACTTAGAAAATTCAAACTTACTTACTCTTCCATACTTAGCATCCTCTAAAGAAGCAAGCATAGACTCCAAAAACTCTATTTGTTCAATAAGACTTTCTTTAGTCTCTATAATTTTTTTATCCTTCATTTTTCTTATATCCTATCCCTTTCTCTTCAATTTCAAGAAAACTAATACAAAACTGTTTAACTAACAAATCTCTCTTTTTGATCAATTCTTCTAATTCATCATCCATACACTCAATAAAAACCCCATATTTTATAATTTTTTCCTCTTTACAAACAAAATCCTTAAAAATATCAAGATTAGACCTAATCTAATCAATAGTTTCTTGCTGATCTTTCTTTCCTGAAACTCCTACAAAAAGAACTACTATTTCTTCATTAAAGATAGCATAATAAACTCTAAAACCCTTATTTTTCAACTCCCTCAATCTCACATTCCCTAAAGGCTTCCCAATTCCATATGGGTCTTCTTCGACTTTTTTTATTTGCTCTTCAAACCTACTCCTAATATCCTTCGCCAATTTAGAAAACCCTTTTTCAAACCTTTTAGTTCTCTTAATCTCCCATTCCACAAACCATTCAAGAAAACCCAAACTATAAATCAATTTATTCACTAGAAAACACTCATTAAAAAACACCTATTCAACTTTACTCTCACAGTTCTGATCTCCCTCAACATCTTCAGGAAATAACTTCTCACGAAGCAGCTCTCGAATCAAGTCTTGAATTGTTTCATATCCATGCTCATCAGCATAGACTTTAGCACGATTGATCATCTTATCTGAAAGTTTTAGACTTATTTGCGTACCCATATGTACATTTACGTACGTTTTAGTATTTATATGTACGCTTGACAAATCACTTCTTAAACTTCCAAAGCCTCTTTTCAAACTCAACAATCTTCCCTGAAACCACTTCAACACCCTCAGACTGCAACAAAGTTTCTTTAGATCTAACTCCACCAACATACCCTCCAATAGAAGCATCAGAACAAACAACACGATGACAAGGCACAGATACCAAATTAGGGTTTGAATTAAGCACCCTACCTACTGCCCGATACCCAGAACCTCCAAGTCCAATAACCAACTCTTTATACGTAGTTACATACCCAGCAGGCACTTTAGAAACTAGTTTATAAACAGATTCAGCAAATTCACTTACCATAATCAACCAATAATCTAGAAAAATAAAAATTTATCCATTTACGACTAAATTAGTACTTTCTTTAGAATCCTTTTCCATAGCATCCATAATCAATGCTTTTTCTAACTCCAACAATTTCTGAGTAATCACACTTTTCATATTCAAAGTATACAACTTAGTTTTACCATAATGTCTAGTTACTTTAACAATTTCATGCCTCTCTAACTCTGCCCAATAATTAAACAAAGAAGTTCGTGAGATTCCAGCTCCTTTTGCAATATTTGTTTTATCAAAATCCATACCTTTATTTTCAATTAGAAAATCTATTATTTTGAATAAAGGTATTTCTCCAACTAACTGCAACAACAATGATTTTTCTTCCATAATGGATACTCAAAAAGAGAAATATATATAAATTTTATCAATCAAAGTACAAATTAGTGAACTTTGATGTGGTCAGATGATGAAATTAAGGGTAAAATCCTACATAAATTAACTAGATTAGGCAAATTTAAACATAGTCATACTTCATTAGATAATATCCCTAAGGGATTTCCATCAAATTTAGCTGGAAAGGTTAAAAAAGAAGCAAATGAATTAATCAAAGAAAAGATATTATTCATCAAGCCAACTTCTTATGGTAAAGAGATCTCAATTAATACCGAAAAAAAAGAAAAAATCATGTACTATATTAACAAATTTCTAAACAAAGAATAATAAAACTACCTAAAAAAATCACTTCTTCCCTTTCTTCTTCCGAGCTTCTTTAGCTTTCTTTGAAGCCTTTTTCACAGCAGATCTTGCTTTAGAAACAGATTCCTGAGTTGAAGAAAGCAAATCGTCTGAAGTTATTTCTTCAGATGAATCTACTGCAACAGGTTCAGCCTTTTGTGCCTTAACATTATTCTCCTGACCATTAGGACGCTGAATTGTCACAATCCCTGTCTTTTTATCAGGGTCAGAAGTAAATATCAAATAAAGCATTGGAAATATTCCAACTGTATTCAAAATAAGTAATGCAAAGAACCACCAACCTTCTCGACGTTTTGCTGCTCTCCAAAGCGCTAAACCTTTCCAAGCCAGGTCCCATAAACCAATAAGTATCAACAAAGCAAACCAAATGTTAGCATACTGATATAACCAATATAATGTCATTATAAACTCCTCCAATTAATCTCCCTATCCACCATTTACCTTCATTTTTTCAAGAATAACTCTTTTTAAACTTTTGGAGCCTATAGCACATATTGTTAACGACAAACTACCTTCTAAATGTTACTGATTCTTCAAATATTCTCGTTCCATAAGATCTAACTCCATTTCTCACAATATCACGCACTTGCAAAACCTCTAATACATCTCCTGATATTAACCCAAAACCAGAATGTCCTTCCACATTACGCCACTTTTTAACATATCTTATATCCATCTTAACTGTTACATCTTCTAAATTTGCCAAAATAAAAGAATTAATAGCTTCTTGATATGCTTTTACAAAACCTTCATTTGTTGGAGCAGTACCAAAACTCAAAGTAGCTTTAGAAACCGTCCTGGCTTCTACAACTTCAAATCCTGATTTACCTAAATAATCTTGAAGGTGTAAAATTTCTGAGGGGTTAGCACTAACTACTAAATCTGTTCCAATTACGGGAGGAATATCTTTTCTAAGAAATCTTTTAGTTCCTGCTCTGATTTCCCTTGAAACCCTATACAACACATCAAAATCTCCTGAATCATAAACTAATCTATCTATCGCAGTAGGATCTCCTTCACCTAATCTTACTCTTACATCATCTTCTGGTTTAGATTCTAAAACTCCCCTTACATTTTTTTCTGAAAGAAGATATTTTTGAAGGTTTCGTTCTAAATCAGATACATCATCCCAAGACCCTGATTCAAGATGATAAAATTTAACTAAAGCCATTTCAAAGTCAGTTTTTGCTCTTTTTATAAATAATTCCTAAAAAAATAACAAAAAGCACCACAATTTATATACGACAAAACACATTCTAAAAGCATTACAAAAAATAGTGATGCTATTATGGGAAAACTAAAAGACTTCTGGACTTATTTAATCACAGACCCAAACAAATCAAAGATTCCTAAGAAACAAAAATTCCCAGAACCAAAAGCAACTAAACTTGGAAAGGAACGAACCAAGTACCAAGACTTGTTGCAAACAAGTACCAAGACTAAAGGTCGCAGACAGCTTCGCTCGCAAGTAACCCAAAAATCTAAACAAAAAGACACAAAAGAACCAGAAAACTACGACAATCTAGATCTAGAAGCATCCACAGCAAAATTCAAACTTGGCAAAGGAGTACTCTTATTCATCCTCATAAACGCAATTTTAGGTTCATCTTTATTCTATCTTCCAAGCTTAGGAGTTATTTCCTCAGGCCCAGCGTCACTAATTGTTTGGCCAGCTCTATATATGTTAGCTTTAATTATTATGCTTTACATAGCTGAATTAGTTACAACTTTTCCTAGCTCAGGTGGAACTTACGAATATTGTGAAAAAGCTTACGGACGACCTTTAGGTTTTACAGCAGGTTGGCTTATTTGGCTAACAGGTAACTTAGGTTTTGCTCTTAACGTAGTGGCTGCCGCCCAATATTTTATTCCAGAAACAGGTTCGGCTGCTTTCATACTCCAAATGGGTTTTTCCCTAGTTTGGATTCTAGCTCTAAACTATATGGCTTTCAGAGGAATTGATGCAGGAGCAACGATGCTAGTTACTTTCGGTATCATCTCTGTCATTCTAGTCTCAATCCTAATCATCCCAAGCTTCATTGACATCTCAACTTTAACAACAGGACCATTACAATCACCTTGGGAAGCTGGAAACTTACATCCTTTCTTCACCCACGCAGGCACATTCAGTATAGTTTCATTCCTTTTACTTTCATTTTTCCTAATATCAGAAAGCTTTTTCGGTTTCGAAACAATCACATATCTAGCAAACGATGCTAAAGACCCAAAATCCTTACACAAAGTTCTCTTTGCAGGACTTGCCATCTGTGGAGTAATTGTAACATTATACATTCTATCCAGCCTTGGTACGGTCAGCCTCCACGACTACGTAAACAATGGCAGGCCTTGGGCAGTACAAGCTTTAAACATCTTCGGACAAACTGGACAAAATGTAATTGTATTTGGTATGTACTTAGTTATTATTGGTGCAGCTGCAGCTTGGCCAATTACTTCTTCAAGATTGATTCAAGCAATGGCAAAAGACAAACTTTTCGCAACCCACTTTGCAAAACCTCACAAAACTCATAAAACACCATACCGAGCAGTTATTTTTCAAACAATTGCAATCACTCTTTTCACCTTCTTCATCTTCCAAGGTTACCTTATCAATTGGGGCGATCCTTACCGAACCACATATCTCATTTACATCCTCCTAACATTAATTACACTAGCTCTTATCCTTTTCACAGTTCCAGTCCTAAGAAAAAAATTCCCAATAAACCAAATAGCAAGACCTTTCAAAGCTCCATTACCAAAAGCAGGTCCAATCTTAATCACCTCATTTCTAATCCTCTTAATAGCAAATTGGATCTACATCGAAGGCAGTTTAGCAACATCAACCATATGGCTAGCAGTCTCCTTTCTAATCTTAGGAATCCCTATTTACTTCTTAATTGAAATGTACTATGACAAAGACGCAATTCTCAAAGTAAACGAGGCTCTATCACATTTAGCAGTTATCACAGAGAAACTCCACATTCCAAAACAGATCCACAAAGAAATAAAAAAAGACCTTCCAAACTTAACAAACAAAAAGATCCTAGAATACGGTTGTGGCATTGGATCAATCACAAAAGAACTAGCTAAATCTGTAGGAAAACACGGAAAAATATTCGCTGTAGACACATTAAAACACAATATTAAGATGACCAACAAACGAACAAGAAAATACAATAATGTTACAACTTTCCATGATCAAGATTTACATGATTTTAACATATTCCTTCCAATGCGAGCTGACATTTTAATCAGTGTAGGTATGCTTTCCTACATGCAAGATCCTCAAAAAATCATTAAAAAGATGTCAAAACACCTAAACAAGGGTGCCAAAATCAGAATTATTGATTATGACAAATTCTTCCATATCATTCCTAATGTAGAATGGGTACAAAACAACGCTGAATTAAAAGATATATTCAAACAAGCTAAAATCAACATCACTGTAGAAAGAAAAAGAGGACTTTTATGGACTTATATCATTATTAAAGGCCACAAATTATAAATTTTCTGAAATTCAAAAAAATTGCAAATCAATACACTTAATTGTATCCTCCACGCAGTAGTAAACCAGGCATAGTATTTATAAATAAACCTTATTTCTAAGCACAAATGAACTTCAGTCCAAACTTCAGACAAGCATACAAAACTAAAAAGCCATTAATTCAAATAACTTCGGTTGAAGCAGAAACTCTTAATTGCATTGGTCTTGGCGACATTGTAAATTGTTTTGCTGCACTACTTCCAAAGTATAATGAAGAAATAGAGCTTATTGTTACTGAGCCATTCGCTAAAAAGATTGGCGTTTCAGCTGTTCTAAGTCAAAATTTTAGA
>CAZGQD010000011.1:0-40973 GCA_964527395.1 uncultured Methanosarcinales archaeon | reverse complement strand
AAAAGGCACTCTAAGCGTAAGGGGTCTGAGATTCATAAAGGTCATTTGAAGGTTAAAATAGATCATGAAGAGAAGAAAAAAGATGTTTTTCATAGATTGAAAGGGATTGGTTTTAAGAGGTAGATATTTTATTGTTTTGTTTTAATTGTGTACTTCAGAAAAGAAAAGCTCAAATAATTGAAAGTTGTATCTATTAATAAATGGAAATGAATTTAGAGAGTAGAGTGGTTCAATTTAGAGGAGGGCATGATTCTTTAGAATTGGCTTTTGAAAGAAGGAATAACTCAGCTTTAGTTCAGGATATTATTAATAAATTTGAACAGTTAATTAAAAAAAGAGTTTTGGGAACTTTTGAAGAGCTTGTTGCACAGCAAAAGGTATATGCAGATAATTTGATTTCTGAAGCGACAAGAACAAATAGTGATGCGTTAAAACAATTTCAAAGAGCAAGAAGGACAGTGATTATGAGATCTTCTAAAGTGTCAGATAAAAGTGGTTTTTCTGAAAAAGTAAGGCAAAAATTAGCTCAGTATGATAATGAGAGAGCTGCTTTGGAAATAATCTCGCCAAGTGGACAAGCAGTTGAGTATAATGCTTCTTTTGATAGGTTAATGAGAGTGAAAAGAGAGTTAAGAGTTTTAAAATCTGAACTTTTTTCTGGAGATCAAATTGGTGTTTTTAGTATGTATGAAGATCTATTTGGAACAATAATGCTTTATTCGAGAGATATTGTTACTAATGCAAGAGAATATAAGCAAATATTAGGTTTAATTGAAAATTATTTTAAGATGATGGGATTAGATGATTCCATAGGTAATTCTATAAAACAGCTTTTTGTTTTATCAGCAAATATTGGTCAGAGATATGAGAGAATGAAGAATGATTTAAGAGAAATATCAAATGGAAATTATGATTTAGGGAAGGCGTTTCCTTCATCAATGACTTATCAACAATTATAATCTTATTTTTTTAATAAGAATTATTTAAATTCATATATTCTATTGTTAATAAATGTTTATAACGATCAGATTATTACTAATGTAAAATATATTTAGTTTGGAGGATGTAAGAAAATGGAATATTTTTATTGTAAATTAGAAACAGAGAGGACTGAAGTAAGCTCGTTGGAGAGAAGAATTGATTCTAGTTTCTTAGATCGTTCTTTTGATGATTTATTGATTTATATGATGAATCCTGCTGGTGATGAAAATAATCCTGCTTATGAAGGTGATCAAGTTACAGTATTAGAAGACTTAAACCTTGATTATAATGCTAGAGCGGATCCAGATTTTTATGTTTCATTAAATGCAATAATAGATGGAGGAGTAAATGAGATTGAAGTTCCGTTTGATGCAAGAGTTGGAGCTAGTTTTTCAGATATTAGTGAAGATGTTGCAAAAGATAATGGGTCTGGCTCTCAAGAGATATTTAAACAAATTTATTTAATAGTTCAAAAATATGTTGTAGGATGAAATTAACCTATTTGAAAAGGGAGTTGAGAACTTTAAAAAGTTATTATGAAATATAATGTGATTTTTTAAGAAAGAACTATTTAAAGTTATATATTCTATTGTTGATAAATGTTTATAACGATTAGATTATTACTAATGTAAAACATATTTAGTTTGGAGGATAAGAAAATGGAATATTTTTATTGTAAATTAGAAACAGAGAGGACTGAAGTAAATCCGTTGGAAAGGAAAATTGATAAAAGTTTTCTAAAGAAACCTTTTGATGATTTGTTGACTTATATGATGAATTCAAATGGAGATGAGAATAATCCTGCTTATGAAGGAGATGATCTTACAGTTTTAAGTCAAGTGAATGGAGTTTATAATGCAAGACTAGATTCAGACTCAACTGTGACTTTAAACGCTATAGTTGAAGATGGATTAGAAGAGGTTGAAGTGTCTTTTGAAGGAAAAGTTTGTGATTATTTTGAAAGGATTAGTCAAGAAATTGGGGAAGGCGAAGAATCTGGTGTTCAAAAAATATCTAAACAAATTTATTTGGTGCTTAAGAAAGATGAATCTGGAGGAAGTGATTACTTTAAGTAAAATAAGAATTTGGATATAGAATATACATCTGTTTTGTAATATGATGTAGAATATACTTTATCATTAAAACATATGTTTTATATACATTATTTCCCCATAAGTTATATATAAGTAAGTAGTTATTGCCCAGTGGTGAATGGTTTTTGATGGAGAAATATTATGGCAGGAGAAGTAAGAACATTTATGGGTTTGGAAGATCAGCATTTAAGTTCAATTCGTTTTTCAAGTGATTTGTCTCAGAGGCAGAGAAAAGCAAGTGCAGATACTTTTGTAAGGGAGCTTTCTTCTTTTTTGCCTTTGAGTTCAGAAGAGATTGGTTTGGAGTCAATAGTTTCTTTAGTAGATCCTAATGTTGCAACAGAAGGAGATGTGAAAGCAGTCAACAAACAAGTGAAAGATTCTTTTGCTCAAGAATGTCAAACAGTTAATGTTACTGATTATGCTGTCCAAAAAGGAGAATATATTGTTCAAAGATTTAAAGAGCTTAGAGAAGAAAGAGGGATTACTGGAGGTTATGAAATAGCTTTTCAGTTGATAGGAGATATAGGTTCAGGAGTGATTGATGATATTTTTATTGATAGAAATCAAAGAGTAAATAATGTTAGATGTGTGATGACAGAATTTCGAAGAACTTCAAGGTTGATAGAAGGTTTAGGAAAAGAGATTTATGGTTGGGGACACTCACATACTGATATGAATGTGTTTTTTTCTCCAACAGATGACGATACTATGGTCAATTATTTTAATTCTAGAGGATATAAAGTAGATTTGTTTGACTTAGATGATAATAATGATAATGAAATAGTTATGGGAAAAGTTTTTTATGGGATGGTTTTTAATGAAGCGAAAGATAGAAGGGCTCTTAGATTGCTTGCTAAAGTACCACAATTTAGTTTAATAGAAGGTGATGAAAAAGAGTGGAAAGTTGACTTTTTAGAGCTAGATTTTGAAAGCTCACCTACACGAACAAGACGTACTGAGATTGTAGAATATGTATTTGAAGATAGAAATATAGTTGATGAGAGTTATGTTGAAGGAGGATCTGGAGGGACAGATTTTGATGGTTCTCAAGGAGTTAGAAGTTATGAAGTTGAATATACTCCTGAAGGTAATGTTAACAATTGGTTGTATGAAGAAGTAGTTGAAGTTGATAGATTTTTAAGTGATGTAGAAAAAAGACAAATAGATGATATTCTTTTAAATGGAATTTATCTTGAAATTGAAGGTGAAAATTTAACTTTAAATGAGTATTCTGCAAGAAATTTAAGGAATTCTAGTTCTTCAGTAGAAGTTGAGCCTTCGATAGGAGAAAGAGTAGTATCTGCTGTAAAGAAAGGAATAGGGATGAAGGATGAAGGAAGTCAGGAAGGACAAAGAGACAGAGGTAGAGGAATATCAGATGATTTAGGACTTAGGGGAGATGTTTATAGATTGAATGAAAGTTTAGGAGAATTAGAACGTAGATTTCCTTTATTAGTAAGAAGTGTTAACAGAAGGTTTAATATGTATTCAGAAGTTTTTACTGGTAATTTTCAGCAACTTGAAGAAAGATGTGGTAGGCTTGAAGAAGAAGTTTTGAATTTAAGGAGAGAGAATGAGGATTATAAAAATAGAATTGATGTTTTGGAACAAAACTATGCTGTTTTGATGGAAAGACTTAGTTAAAAATATATTTTTTATTTTTGTTTGAAAAAATATTTATAATATTTTAAGATGACAGATAGAGATGAAGAAAGAGATGGTTTTAGAGATCATGTTTATAGTAGGATGTTTATGCATTTAGGTGAATCTCCTCATCTTTCAACAGTTTATTTTGATGATTCTGATGGGATTTTTTATGGAGTACCTACGAGAGTTCAAGTTCAAGAGGATAATGTTGAAGAAGGAGAGCCTTTAGGAGAAGAGAGACCTTTGATTAGAACTTCTGAAATACCGAATACTTTTATTGATGCTTTTGTTAAAGGAAAAGAACATTTTGCTTTGCATAATGGGAGATTGTATATAGTTAAAAAACAAGATCATAGGTGGCTAAAACAAGATCGTAGGGGGTTAAGTTATGTTTTAAGAGAAGGAGAAAGGCTTTGTGAATTAGAAAAAAGGTATTTAAGGAATAATAGTGAAGTTTTAGAGGATTTGGCTTTAAGTACTTTGAGAAGAGAGATGAGTTCCAGTAATAGTTCTTTTCAAAGGATATTTGATGATTATTTGCAACAAGCAGAAGCTTGTAGAATTGAAAAGTTAATTTTGGTTGATGTAGATTTACAATTGAGGTATAGGTCTTCAAGTAGGCAAGAAGAAAGAGAAATTCAAGAATTTTCTAGATTTTTAGCTGAAACTTCTGATCAGATAGATATTGATTTAGAGGGATTGATATCAAATAGATCTTTTTTTGCTGATTTGTTTGATCAAAGTGGTAGTGTTTATTTTGGAAAAAATATTTTCAAAATGGCAGGAAGTGTTTATGCTTTGAGAGAAAGTAAAAATGGCGTTTGTCAATTAGGAGATAATAGGTTTTCAATTCATAGGTTATCATCAACTAGAGAGTTTGTGGAAGCATATAAACAAGCAATTTGTAATAGGATTAGTATAGAAGTAAGGAGGAGAAGTGAAGATCAATCTGGGCTTGCTAGAGAGATAAGTTTGATTCAGCGAGATTTACAGAATAAGTTGACACAGATAAGGTCTGGGTCAGTAGGAGATATTTCTTTGAGACGTTTATCTCCAAATAGATATAGGATTTTGTTACATGTTCCTTCTTTTATTATGGAAAAAAGAGGAGAGTTTTATGCATTTTCTGCAACAGATATTAAATTTGATTTCAAAGTTGATGGAAGAATGGTTAATTTTCCTGAAAAGCCTAATATTTTACAAAGGCCATACAGGCATCCTTTTGTTTTTCAACAAGAGGCTATGGGAATTTGTCCAGGAAGATATGAGTGGAGTGAGGTGTTTAGATTGAATAGAGATATCGAAATGACAAATCCATATCTTCCAAAGCAGATTGCAAATGTTTTAAGAAAAGCAAGAAGGTTACTTACAAGTTCATATATAGGGACAGCAAGAGTGGATTTTGTTCCTGCAAATGGTTATTTAGGAGAAGATTATGAAGCAATAGCTAATAGAAGGAGTGATGTTATAGCTTACGCAAGAAGCAATGGGATAAATAGAATTTTTTACCAAGATGACCCTTTAAGAAATTGGAAAAGAGATAGGTGAATTTAGGAGGGTTTTAGGTGGTTAGTTCAGATAGAAATGTTCTTGCTTGGGGAGAAGAAAATCAGCAGAAGTTAGCTGAAAAAAGAGTAGCAGTAATTGGTTCTGATATTTTAGCTCAATTAATAATAGCATCTTTGGCAGGTTTAGGAGTTGGAAAAAAAGGAAGTAATGGAGCTGTAGTTAATTTTGATAATCAGAGAATTTCTAGCGAAAAAAGAGATATTTTGAATTTAGATGATATAGTGATTCAAGGAACAGAAAGAGTAAAAACATTTGAAGGGACAGTTTTAAAAATAAATCCAGAATGTAATTATATACCTATTTTTAGCCCTTTTTCAAGTTCTCTTTTTGATTATTTTAGAATAGATTATGTAATTGATGCTACAAATGATAGGTATTCAAAAGGAAGAGTGGTGGAATTTTGTAGGAAAAGAAGTATTCCTTTAGTAAGTGCAAGTAGTTCAAGATCTTTGGCGGCATTAACAGTTTTGAATCACGATCTAGTAGGAGGAGGAAACATAATTCAAGGTGAAAGATTAAGGCCGTTGGAAAATACTTTTTTTTCAGGAAAGCAACAGTTTGCTTATACAAGTTGTGTTAGTTCAGGGCTTGTTTTGGAAGAATTAAGGAAGTTTTGCTTTAGATATGGAGATGGAGATAACTCTTTAAGTGATTTGCAAACTCTGCTTTTTAATCCTTATTCATCTCAAAGAAGAAATAGAGTTTTTGATATAAGGCCAAGTCAAGTGAATTATTTTGGAAGTAAGAAAGCGTTGGTTGTAGGGGCAGGTGCTTTAGGAAACTTTGTGGCTTTAGGGCTTGCAGATTTAGGTATTCCTTTTGATATAATTGATTTTGATACAATTGAGGCTCATAATTTGAATAGGCAAATTTTTCTTTATGGGAGAGAAGGTGAGTATAAAGCTGAGGTGCTAGAACAAAGATTGCTTGATTATAATCCAAGAGCAAGTATTAGAAGTATTAAAG
Source organism: uncultured Methanosarcinales archaeon (assembly GCA_964527395.1). Taxonomy (GTDB): domain Archaea; phylum Nanobdellota; class Nanobdellia; order Woesearchaeales; family GW2011-AR9. The sequence continues at coordinate 34,713 of CAZGQD010000011.1, read as the reverse complement.
GGAAAATTGGGAAAATAGATAAAAGTGATATGCCTTGGTTAAAAGAGTTGCTTAGTTATGAAGAAAGAAGGATTGGTTTGCCAACTGCAGATTTTAGAAATAAAAGGGATTTGGCAAGGGCAATTAAGGCAAAGTATGGAATTAGGCCCTCTGAAGAGAGGAGTGGTATAACACTTTTTGATAGAAGAGATTTGGTAAGAAACAATTATAATTTGATTTTAGGATGTGTGGATAACAAGTTTGCTAGAATTTGGCTTGATGAAATGGCAGTTAGATGTGAAGTGCCCTTAATTGATGGAGGTACATCTTGGAAAGCTGGAAGTTTAGCTGTTTATGTTCCAGATGTTTATGATAGAGTGAAGAAATCGAAGAGTTTGTTTAGATTTCCAGCAAGATATAGTTGTTTAGATAGTCCTGCAGGAAGTGTAGTAATGTCAAATTCGATAGTTGGAGGAATGATGGTAGCAGAGGCATTAAAAATAATAAATCAACAGTATGAGCAAAAAGGGAAGTTGAAAGTAGAGTATAATACAGACGACCCAGGAAGAATTAGTGTAATTAGAAGTAGGGTGAGGAGATGATTAAAAGTTTCTATTGTAAATTGGAAACAGAAAGGACTCAAGTAGATCCTTTAGAGAGAAAAGTTGATTCAGGATTTTTAAGGGGTTCTTTTGATGATTTACTTAGTTACATGATGAATCCAAATGGGGATGAAAATAATCTTTCTTATGAAGGGGATAGCCTTACTGCTTTAAATGAGGTAATTGATGCTTATAACTCAAGAGGAGATTTAGATTCAGTAGTAAGTTTAAAAGCATTAACTGAAGGAGGAATAGAAGAAGTTGAAGTACCTTTTGATTCTAGAGTTAATGTGCATTTTTCAAGAATTAGTGAAGAAGTTCCAAAAGATGTTGAAGGTCGTGCCCAAATATTAGTTGAACAAATTCACTTGGTTTTAGAGAGAAAGGAATTAGATTTGACTGAGAGTAATTTTTCAGATAGTAATAATGTGAATTTAGGTGATTCTAGGAAGAAAAGAGTTTTTGGAGTAGGACAGAAGCTTTTGGCAGGAGGATTATTAGGTCTTTTACCTTTAGGTTTGTGTTCAGGCTTAGCTTATTCTTTAAGTAGTATTCTAAATGAAGGAAATATTTCTGAAGTAAGTATAGATGAGGGCGAAGAGAGTAAAAGTTATGATATCACTTTGGAAGCTACTGAAGTTATGAATATTGGAGGTTTACTTGGTACTGAATCAGTTTTTTGTAAAGGTTACTTGGCTTATGCGTTTAGAATGAGAAGTGAGGAGTTGTTGGCAGGAGGAGATTCTGCAAGTAGAGTAGCAATGGATTTTAACAATTGGGATGCTAAATTTAATCAGGATGCATTTAGTTATGTTGTTTTGAATCAAATACAAACAAAAAAGGTTGTTGATTCAGGTTGTAGAAATTTAGTAGTGCAAGAGAGGTTAAATACAGGTCAGAAAGTGTTTATTTTGTACCAAAAACAAGGAGATGAAGATAGAATAGATCAGGATAGGTTTTCAAGGCAAGAAGATTGTGGAGATTATGCTGTTTTTGGTACTAATGTTAGTTCATTTGATACAGTATTAGGTCTTTACCAAGGTTTTAATGACTGGGATGCTGCTTTTAATGGAAATTCATGTATGCATATTTTCAATAGGAGCTTTGTTCAGGTTGATTTGCTTCGAGAAAAAAGATGTCCGAAGAGTGAAATTAATAGTATCTCTGATAGTGCTTTAGTGCCTGGAAGTCAAGTATATTTGCTTTGTAAGCCAGAGAAGTGAAGAGTTTTTATTCTTAGATATAGGTTTTATGTGCTTAATCTTTATAAAGTTCGAGTTATTTCTAAATAAAGGTTGTCATAGAAGGTTAGTGACAAATTTGGTTTTGGTTTTGGTTAGTGATTTATAAATGAATATATACAGGAGTGATATAAAATGACAAGAAAACAATTAATGATTGGTGGATTAGGAGCTTTGGTTCTAGGTGCATGTGGGCCTAATAGTGGTGGGACTACAGTAGTTACTAAGACTGTGACAGTTGATGGAAGTGAAGGAATACCAACAGGAAGTGCAGATGAACCAGTTTATTGGGTAGCAGGACATTGTGGAGATTCTTTTGAATTGAAGGGAGAAGGAAACCCAGTAGGGTACAGTAACTCATACGCAGAAAGTGAGGAGTTTAGGATTGATTATAAAGATATTGGAGAATTTGATGATCCATTTATTATAATTCTAGCAGATGAAGATATTGGGGATGATTATTGGGGAGGAATAGGGACTTATGAAATGCTTCCTGGAGAGAGATTAACTGAGGAGAATAATTATAAGTTTTTTGAGGAAGGTTTTCATGGAAATTGTGAAGATAGTCAAATGTGTGTTCCAATTTGTGGAGATGATAGAGTTTGGGGTGATGTGATTAATGATAAATTAGATCAATATGATGGAGTGCTGATTGGTTCAGATCTTGTTGATTCTTCTTCGGATCTAGTTTGGCCATATTTTCGAATGACTGGATCATGGGGAGGAAGTGATGCATGTAAGAACTCTGAAGCTTATATCTATTCAGGAATTTGTTCTAATTTAGAAGATTAATTTTTTTCTTTTTTTTCTACGACTACAAAAGCTAAGTTTTATATAGCTTTTAAGCTTGTTTTTAAGTTGTGATGGTTGTAGGAGTTAAGTTAGATTTTTCTTACAGAAAATTAAGGTTGATTGGATTAGTTTTAACGTTATTTTTATTAGTTTCTTGTGGAGGAGGATTTGAAATAGATGACACTTATTTAAGTCAGTGTACAGTTAATGGTAAAACTTTCAATAGTGATTCAGTTCTTTGTCTTCAACATCCAGGAGGAACATCTAATGTTAAAACATGTTGTTATCAACCAGATGGATCAAAATGTAGTAGTTCTGATATCAGTAAGATGGTTGCAGGTAGTGCAAGATTTTGGGCAGAACATATTGGACTTAGAGATCAGGATGAAGATGCTGTTTATTCTGAGCTTTATACTGAGATTGGATTGATGGTTGATAGTGAAGGGTGTTTTTCTGATTATACTCAGACTATTGAAATTGATTCTGATAACAGTTTTACTCTTCCTGGGATGATGCCGTATTGTACTTTGACTGATCAGTTTGATAAGGAAGGGATCATTCTTGCTCAGGAGATGGGAGATTATCATGATGAAGATAATCCGCAAGAATATTTTTATTTGTGTTATAATAATAGATGGTATACAGCTGATCAAATGATTAGTTATGATGAAGATTATAATGATGGAGATGGAGCTGCATTCTTTTTTGATTGTGATGAAGGAGATCCTTTTGTTCATAGAGATATGTCAATGTATGCTGGGTTTGATGAGTATACTCCAGCAAATATCTGTGGTGATGGGAAGGATAACTCTTGTGACCAAACTTATACTTATACGACAAATCTAGGTTTAGATGTAAATATGAATAGTGATGAAGAGTGGACTTTAGAGGGAGACTCCTGTCATAAAGATCCTATTGCATGTGAAGAGAACTGTCTGTTTAAAGACGAGAAATGTGATTATTTGAGTTATTCTGGATACACTGAAGAACAGTGTGAAGACCCAGCTGATCCTTCTACTTGCACAGGTGAGCCAGAATATGATAGTGGTATTGAAGGACAGTGTTGTGGAGCAGGACTCTTTGACAAAGAGTCTGAGGGAGGATATCTTGGAGCTGTTGAGGATTGGAGCGGGAGTGATTTTGCATGTTTGAATGATGAATTTGTGGCGCAAGGACTTGGCGAGACAGATGAGATGGTTGCTGGTGACTGTCCAGATGACTGGTGTTGGATCAAAAGTGATACTAGTGAATTAGATATTTTTACAATCAATGTTTTTGGCCAGAGTGCGTATGACATTGTTAGTGACAAAGAAGAGTGGCTTGTTTGTGATGATGCTGCTGATTTGGGTCCAAGATATTATAATGTAGATGATTTAGTTCCAGTTGGGGGAAACAGACTGTATTGTACTAAAGAAGGAGACCATTACGCTTGGTCGGAATGTGTGCTTGACAAAGATGCTGAAAGTGGAGAAAGTGCTTTGATTTATAACGCTGATACTATCAAACTAAGAGAGGTTGGTGATGGAGGGTTTGCACTCCCTGTGGAAAAGCAGGCAGCTGGGTCAGCTAAAGCAGAGCTAGGTGAATATGAGTTGATTTATACTATTGATAAAACTTTGCCACAGACAGTAGATTTTGTTGATTATGACAATATTGAATTTTTTGTGAAATATGTGGGGGATGTGGCTTTGCCAGCGAACATTGAGATGACTGTTAAGGGAAAACCGTATGATTCTAGTACAAGTGAAGAAATAGTTTATTATGAAGGGAATGTGCTTGGTTATGCTGTGAATGCACCTCTACTTGAAGAAGGGAGCATTATACATGTTCGAGTTCCAGTCGGAGACTGGTATGATGTAAGTTCTGTTACTTTTGCTACATTTCAAGGGAATAATGAAATTGAAGTTAGTAATGTGTTTTTATCAGTGGAAGGCTTTGATGATTATATCTGTTCTGGAGTGGACAATGATCGTACCAGCTCATGGATAGATGATTTAGATGTGAGTGATTCGCAGACTAATGCGAATGGAGAGTATATTTGTACTCAACGCTATGGAGATAATGCATGGCTTGGTAGTAGTGAAGGCTATGAAAAAAATGAAGTTGAATCGGGGGTGGGAGCTAGCTGTTGTGGGAATACAGAAGAGGAATATTATTCTGGTTTATCACAGAGAACTGATCATGCTGCTTGTTTTAATTCTGAACCGTTGTTGTCAGGAGATACTGCTATGACAGTGGAGTATGAAGTGGAGTATTATTTAAATATTAATGAGGTGACTGATGATGATTTTGTTTTTGATCGTTTGATATTGAAGTATGATTATTATGAAACAGAATTATTGGAGGATTTCTTTTGGATTTGTCCTGATAGTTCTATAAGATCAGAGACTATCTTGTCAAAAGTAGGGGGAGCTCATGCAGATAATAAATGTTATGTTACAATAGAATATGTTTGTGATCAAACAAAGAATAGTAACCAAATTTGTCAAGAAGAGTATAAGTATGATTGTTATAGTTTAAGTAGTCAAGGAATTGATGGCTCTGTTCTTGAACAAAGTGTTCCTTCAGGAGTAACAGAAACGTTGATTAGTCAAGGGACAGAGACTGAGGATTTTTATTGTGAGGATCCAAGTGATAGTAGTTTGAGTGGGTATAGTTATAATCCAAATTTAGAAAGTTTAGAAGAGCTTAACAGTTTTAATCAGATAGTTTATTTTAATGGAGAGTATTATGTATTAAGGGAAGGTGAAGTAGAAGAAGAATTGTCGAATGGAGCAAGAGGACCATTTAAAGTGAGTTATGAAGAGTCACCAAAAGTGCTTTATGAATATAGTTTAGAGCAAGGAAATATTTTGAATGTTTTAGAAGATATAGATTTTGAGCTAGGTTATTGTAAGGACTTTGAACCAACAGAAGAAATGGAAGGTGCTAGTGCAGTAACTGTTCCTTTATGCAATGATTATTTAGAAAAGTATGGAATTGAGGCATACTTTTTTAGCTCTTATAGTCAAGATCATTTAGGAGATAGTACCACTATTAGTAGTAAAGAAGTTCCAAGTGAAGGAAAGTTGCAAATTGTGGCAGAGAAGAATCAATTAGGTTTGGAGTTGACAGAGAAGCCAGAGAGTGAGACCTTCTCATACCCTTGCCTTTCTGAAGAATGTAGATTTGCTTTACCAGGGCTTCCGCCTTATCAGATAACTAATTCACATCCGGAACTTTATGATATGTATTATGTTGGGGATGTTGATGAGGTTTTACAAGAAGTTTTGATAACTAATGATGAATCACAAGTGTTTGAAGAAGTAGGGTCTTTAGTTATTCGAGACATCTCACAGCAAGTGCTTTACATTTACAATGAAGAAGATGAAACTGGGAACTTTTATGGGTGTAATGCAGTTTATTATATTGATCAGTTAGGAGTTTTAGAAGAAAACTATGGCTATTGTTCAGTTGAAGGAGAGTTTTACTGTGCCTATAGTGAGGATTCGTTGATTACAACATGGTCAGATGAAGGAATTACGCATATTGGGTATGCGGAAGTGGAAGAGTATACTGAAGATACTGTGCTTGAATTGCTTGAGGTTAGTTATGAAGCTAGCTTGTTGAATCATAGCACTAACGCTACTCCTGGAAGGAATGTGGTTTCTAATGCTGACTTTGAAGCTAAAAGTGGGAGTGATTTGGACTTTTGGTCAGTGCTTGATAGCAGTGGAGCTACAGTAGATGATGAAAATGGGTTTCTTGAAGATGAGAGTGGAGAGAATGTGTTTGAAGTAGAAGCAGGATACACTTTACGATCTGGTAAGATTCAAGTTGCATCAAAAGCATATTATGCTTATACTGAAGCTAATTCATGTGGAACTACAACAATTACTAAGGTAACTAAAGATGGGGATGAAGATGTTGTTAGTTTGGCAGAATATGCGTATTTTCCAGCAAATGATGCTGTTTATTTTAGAATTGAAGTTACAGGAGAATGTGATTATAGTGAACCTTATTTACAAATAGTGGATGATTTAGGAGCAGCTTTGGACTTTGAATATGATCCTGACTATCCTGAAAGAGCAGCAGCTGCTTGTTGTCCAGATGGAATGTGTTGGAATGGTTATGTTTGTGTAGGAGATATGGCTATCAATACATACATGGTTGAAGATACAGGCAAGGAATCAATGTATCGCTGTATTGATGGAGATTGGTCGTATCTGGAACCGCAGTATGATTGGAATGATGAGTATTTTGGGTTTTGTGAGACTGAAAGTCAATGTTTTGTAACAAGTTCATTGTCTGAAGGAGCTAATTCTGAAGCTGAATTGGCTGATTTTTATACTGGAGCGTATCCAACATGTATAAATGATGGAGAATATCTGCTAGATCATTATTGTGACGCTGGTGATTGGTCAAGTCGGACCAAATTTGTGGCTTCACAGTTACTTGATTTTGCAGATTCAGAAGATTATGTATTGTATTGTAGCAATTATGCAGACACTTTTGTGAATTATAATGAGGACGATTACAATTATATGAATTATGTTGGTGGAGAAGTATCAGCTAGTGTTGATAGTACTGAAGACCTTGGAGATACTTTGACTAGTGATAGTACTGAAGTGCAAACTACTACAGTTTGTTTTGATGCTTTGGAGAACAGTGAGACTGGGCGTAGGCTTGTTGATCAAGAAGAAAACACATGTATCAATTCTGTTTGTGTTCTGAAGTATAAAAGTTCAGGGGAGCTTACAGCTGCATTTGGGGCTAGTATGAACATAAACTCTAGTGATGATCAGTCGTTTTTGATTCCGCTTGGAGTTAGTCAAAGTGATCTTGAGGAATTTTGTGTTAGTGATGAAGAGGGGACTTTTGTAGAGTGTAGTGATCAATTATGGTATGCTAGTGAAATTAATTCGTTGATATATGCCAAAAATGGAATTAGTATTGGTGGAGGAATTGTAGACACAGTTGTTGATTGGATCGTTGGTTTGTTTAGTTCTTCTGAGGAAGATACAGATTCGTTTATTGATGAAGCTACTAACTTTAATCAGTTGTATTTGGCATCAGGGAATGGGATTGATTTACGGGTTGCACGAGAGAAGCAGGGTGGGAACCAAACAATTTCGGCAGAGTATGATTTTTCGTCTGACATCTCTGTGTGTGACTTTATAAATAATGCACCTTATGAGTACGTTTTTAAGGATCAGTGGCCGGCTGAACCTGAAGAGATAGTTGATTGTCAGTTGACTGAAGAAGGGGTTTACAAGATTATGGCTAGTGCGAATGAAGAGTACTGGTGGCCGCAACTTACAAGTAACTTAGATCCTAATGTGTTTGGACAAAGAGAATAAACTGGTAGATTTTTGGGGTTTAAATATGGTTTTTAGAACTTTTGAAGAGATAGCTAAGCCTTTTCATGATGCTAAAAAGAAAATAAAAGAAGAAGATGTTGTAGACTTGATCCATAGGCTTAGAAAAGAGTGGGTAAATTAATTTTTTTATGTAGAAAAAAGGCACGGTCAGACTTTTCGAAATTGTAAGACAATTTCCAAACCCTCAACGCTTTGCTTATGAGGTTAGTGCAGGTACATTCCACTGAGTTTTGGATTTTTTGAGACAGAATCAAAAAATACTCGTGGAAATAGTCTTGTTTTAGATGAGATTGCCAGTAGGAGACGGTGCCTTTTTTCTTTGTGGTGATTTTTGAGTTGATCTCTTTTTTGGTTGGTTTTTGATTAGTTGTTGTGGAAGTTCTTTTTTTAGTTGATTCTTAATGTGTTTTTTACTTTGTTTTTGTTTTCTTTAAATCGGTGCTTTTATAAAGTAATTTGCTTTGTTTTTTATTGGGAATTATGGCCATGTTCCGACGTAGAAATGAGCTTAATTTAGGTTTAGCTCTAAAGAGTGATGGATCAACTAATTTGGTTGCTGGAGGGTTTAGTGATAAATTGGTTTCACGTGTTTTGATTTTCCTAGTTTTTAGTTTGTTTTTTGTTAGTTTGTTTTCTGGAAATGTGTTTGCTGATCAAACAGGATGTTATTTGTATGGCAATGGAGATAGTAGTTTAGTTTGTAACTCTAATGTGCTTGAATCAGAAGCAACAGCAGATTGTGAAGGGCATTCTGATTGTGATATTTCTGCTATGTTTATTCCTAATGCACAATGTAGCGATTATTCTGAATGTGATGAAGTTCTTTGTTCTGTAGATTGTGATTATCATTCGCAAACTGTTTGCGTTGCTGAAGGCGGTCGGGCGCTTGATGCATCTGAAGAAGAACTTTGGTGTTCAGAAGGATGTTGTATGGTAGCGGACTTTTGTGAATATGTTACACTTCAATATGAATGTGTAGAGAAAGCTGAGCAAAGAGGGCTTGGTGAAGACGATATTACAATGATTACAGGAGCAGATGTAGATTCAGCTTATTGTCAAAACTTATGTGGAGTTGAACTTGAAGCTGCTAGTTTGTTTGGAGTTGTTTATGATTCTGAAGGAGAAGTGCTTTCTGGGGCTAGTTTGGTTTTGAGTAGTGAGCATAGTGCTGTTAGTGGAAGTGATGGAAGTTATTCTTTTTCTTCAGTTGATGTGGGAAGTTATTTGATGGAAGTTAGCCTTGAGGGGTATGAAAGTAGTTCGCATACAGTTAGTTTGAATTCTGGAGAAGTTGCTGAACTTGATATTGTTCTAGGTTTAGAAGGAGAGAGTTTTACAATAAGTGGGTCAGTTGTGACTGATACAGGAGAAGTTGTAGGGTCTGCTAGTATTTGTTATGTAGCTGCTGATGGTAGTGAAGGATGTAGTAGTTCAGATTCAGCTGGGGCTTATAGTTTTGAAGGGCTTGTTTCAGGAGATTATACCTTTACTGTAACTCGTTATGGGTATGAAAGTACTGAAACTGTTGTGAGTGTATCAGGGGATACTGAAATTGATTTAGTTATCGGAACTATTGATTTTCAAGGTGTGGTTGGGTATACATATCTTGATGAAAATGGTAATGGAGAAGTTGATTCTGATGAAAGTACTGTTTATGGTGCTAGCATTTATGTTGATTCTGTTTTAATGGGGAGTTCATCTTATCCAGATGGAGATTATTTAGTTTATTTAGAAGAAGGGACTTATACTGTGTTCGCTGCTTATCAGGATTATTCTTCTGAAGAGTATGAAATTGATGTTGCTCTTGGTGAAACTGTTGATTTGACTTTGCTGCTTACTAAAGAAATTGGTGAATGTAGTTATGGACAAGAAAATGATCAAAAGCCAGTTGAAGAGATCAATGCTGAAGTGAGTGTTGGGGAAGCAATTGTTAGTTTATCTTGGAGTAAACCGTGTGCAGAAGTTAGTGGATATTTGCTTGAGAGAGATGGATGGGAGAGTCCTGAAGCTTTATCGCCACTTGCAACATCTTATTCTGATACTGATGTAGAATGGGGAGAAAGTTATACATATTCAATTTGGGCAGTTTATACTGATGGGCCACTTGAGGGAGAAGAAGTTAGGTATTCTTCATCTTCAGCAGATGTTAGTGTTACAATTGGGTCTGAAGCTTGTGAAGGGCGAGAAGCAGGGGATGTATTTTGTTTGGTTGATGATGATTCTAGTTCTGAAAATGAGAGAAAGTATGTTTATACATGTGATTCATCCAATAATATTGTAGCTTCTACTGATTGTACAGCGCTTGATGATGAGGATTCTAACTATTTTTGTAGTGCAACATCATCTGGAACTGCAATTTGTAAAGATGCAGGAGAATGTAGTGTTTGGTCGCAATCGGCAGACCCTTTTGGGCTTTATTATGAATCTAGTAGTTGTTATGGTGGTCTTGCTGATACTGGGTATGACAACTTTTGTTATTATGATTATAGCTCGTCTATAGTAGATGCATGTTATTCATGTGAAGCTGTGACTAATTGTTTTGATTATGCAAGTTCAGATGCATGCTCAGTTAATAATTGTCTTGGGCAGAGTTGTTCATGGATTGATGCAACAGCAGCAGATGATGAGTTGCTTGATTATAGTGCTATTTTTCCAGTGACTAAAGAGACTGGGCATGGATATTGTGTTCCTTCTGAGGAGGAGGAGATTGAGGCTGCAGGAAATGAGTTCTGTTCATTATGTGGGTCTGAAGGAATGCTTTTTGAGAACAATTATTGTATGCCAGAAGTGTGTAACTCACTTGGATCATGTTTTAGTGACAGTGATGCTAGTGAATGTTTAGAATGTTATGATTCAGCTAACTCTGAAGCTAATTGTTACACGTATAATTCTGAGTTGGAATGTAACGGTGGGCAAAATGTGGCTGTTTCATCAGGAGCTGTTGTAGGATCAAATGATCAGTGTTCATGGAATGTTTGCGCTTGGCAAGAAAGTAGTACGGGGGATGCTGACGCTTCAAGTTATGTTCATTCATTTTTTGCAGATACAGGGTATTGTTACAAAGATGGTAACGGTGATGGAGTTGATGATTGTAGCTCGTTTAGTTCAGGAGAGTATAGTTCATGTCAAAGTGATGTGAATCCGCCTGAGACTTATGTAGTGACTGATAGTTTTGAAGTTGTTAGTTTAGCAGATACAGATGTAACTTTTAGTTCAGAGGATGAGAAAAGTCCGTTGTTGGAACTTGGGTATTGTTTAGCTTCAGCAGATGCTAGTAGTTGTGATGATTTTGAAATAGTTATGTTTGATGGACTTGTTAATTTGGAAGAAGTTGTAGTGAACTTGACCAATAGTAGCTTTATAAATGGGTCTGTAATTGATGGAGAAAGTTATTTGCTACGTTATTATGCAATGGATAAATATTATAACCAAGAATCTGTTAAAGAGACTTATGTGTTTATTGATACAGAAGAGCCTTCTTTTGATATTGAATATGAAGCTTCAACTGAAGCAGATGTTAGTGACTTTTCAGTTTATTTAAGTAATATGAATGAACCAATGAGTTGTGACTTTGCTCTTAGTGAGGTTTTGCCTGAAGGTGGGGAGTCAGTTGTATCTGTGGATCGTGAAGGAGATAAAGAGGCTGCGTTTTTGGAACTTTATGGAGTGATTTATGGTTTGGTTGTTAGTTGTATTGATGATTATGGTAATGTTGGCGTTTCTGATTTGGAAATTGTGTTTGATTTAGAACAAGACATTACACTTGTATATCCAGAATACGATGGAGTTGTAGCTGAAAGTGAAATTTCATTTCAAATTGAGACAGCTGTTTCAGCTTATTGTACACTTTATGATACCACCAGTGGAGCAACAGTTGCTGGGTTTGAAGCAGATTCTGAGGGGAAATCGCATGTGACTGCCGCAGTTGATGGGTTTTATGAAGGAGATTATGCAGGAACTGTAGGAGTTGTTTGTGAAAGTTTACTTGATGGTGAAGTGCTTGAAGATTATTTTTATTTTACAGTAGATTATACTGGACCTGATACACAAATTGTGCTTACTGAAGGGAATAGAACTGAAGAGCCTGAATCTTATGGGTTTGAAGAATATTTTGTAGAAAGTGTTAGTGTTGGATTTGAATGTTCGTCTGAAGGGTTTGAATGTTTGAGTACTTACTATTGTTTAGGAGATGAGTGTGAGTATGCAAGTTCGGAAGGGTATGTTGAATTTGCTGGGGATTTGGAAATAGTTGAAAGTACTTCTATTTGTTATTACTCTGTTGATGAAGGTGGATTTTATGGTTATCCAGACTGTGGTGAAATTTTGATTGAAGGGTATGGTTTGATACTTGTTTCACCTGAACAGTATTATTATGAAGGAGAAATATGGGGAGTTAGTAATTTAGCTGTGTTTGATTGGAGTTTTACAACCAAAGTTGATACTGGACAGTGTGCGTTTGATTTTAATGATGGATTTGATATTTATAGTCAGCCAGAGTATAAAACTATTTTTGAATCAGATACAGTAGACAATTATTATGTTTATAGCGATTTTCCAGGAGAAGTATTATCTGCATATCCTGACTCAGGTGATGTGAAGAGTTTGTATGTTACATGTGAAGATTATACTGGAGAGGTTGGGCCTGCTACACTTATGAATTTAGAGTATGATCCTAGCGCTCCATTGATTGATTTTGCTTATGTTGATCCTGATTATATCACTGAAGGAATTGAAACTTTTGTGTATGTTGATACTGATGATAAAACTGTATGTAAATTTAGTGATTTGACCGCAGAAGATGGAGGGTCTTATGAATTTGATACTATGGAATATAGTTTTCCTGGGTATGATGCATCTGGAGATGAGTATTCTGAACTTGATTATTCTCATTCGTCTGATTTTGAGTTTAGTTTTTCAGGAGCTTCTAAAGATTTTGAACTTGCTGTACAATGTATGAATGGAGCTGGTGATTTGTCATCTTCTGAAACTGTTGAGTTTAGTGTTGATTATTCTGTGGAAGGGTATATTGTTTCTGCTGAGCCTTCAGGGTATCATTTGCCAGGAGAGTTTAGTCTTGAGGTTGAGACTAGCAAAAATGCTGAGTGTACATCTGATTTAGGAGTGTTTGAAAGTACTGGAGGAACTTATCATAGTCAGTATCTTGGTTCGCTTGATGAAGGAGAACATCAATATTATGTAAGTTGTCAGATTGGGGAAGTTACTCGAGAGACTGAAATTGTGTTTAGCGTTGATGCTACTGCACCTGTAATCGATTCAGTGGATGATGGAAGTTATACTTGTTCACTTGATTCAATTAGTTTTGTTTCTGCTTCAAACGATACAGATATAGCGTCATATTATTATGAAATTTATATGGGAGATTCAGCTATAATGGATGATAGTTTGGGTGATATGTTAGGAGAGGACTTTAATGAAACTGATGTGACTGGGTCTACAATGGTTAGTAGTGGTACGTTACCTTATGGAGAAAATGGGAGTGTTTCTGTTGGACTTGAGGAAAATACTAGCTATTATGTAGTTGTGTCTGCGTATGATGAAACAGGTAATGTTGGGATTGGAACTAGTAGTGATGGGTTTATTGCTATCTCAGAAGATAATGAAATTTGTGTTTCTGATGATACTGAACCTGAAGTTGTGGTTACAACTGGGGCTGCATGTTCAGCTGTTGCAGTTAGTTTAGATTGTAATGATGACCTTGGTTGTTCTGAGGTTTATTATGGGAAATCTGCTGATTCAGAGAGTTGTGTTGCTGATATTGTTTATTATGGTGGTGCACTTTCTTATGATTCTAGTGGATGGATATGTTACAGTGCTGTAGATAATAGTGGTAACAATCTTACTGGTAGTTATATGATTGAATTTGATGATACTGATGGAGATGGAGTAGCTGATAATTGTGATTTATGTAGTGGGACTTCTGCTGGATCAGCTGTGAATAGTGATGGATGTTCATATGGGCAGCTTAGTGATTCCGATAATGCTGATGGGACTGATGATAAAGATAGTGATGGGCTTCCTGATACATGGGAGAAATTGTTTGATCAGACAGCTTGTGAATTTAATTATCTAAGTCAAGACTCTGATAGTAATGGAGTTCAAGATGGAGATGATGATTATGATGGAGATGGACTACGTAATTATGAAGAGTATAGAAATGGGTATAATCCTTGTTTGTCTGATGCGCCATCAAATGTAGTTGATCCTGAGTCTGGTTCTGAATCGCCTGTAAGTCCACCTTCTAGTGGTGGTGGAGGATCTTCTGATAGAGGATTTGTTGGTCTGATTTTGTTTGTGCTAGGAGTTTTGATGCTTGCTTTTGGAATTGGTGGGCTCGTTTATTATTATACTCAAACTTTGCCAGGGAAGAAAGTGTTTGGAGCTGGAGGGGCTGTTCGTGGAGGTGGATTAAGTTCTGGTGCTGCTGGTGGACCTAGTGGTTCTCGTGGAGCTTCTGTAGTTCGGGGTTCTAAGCCTTCTAGTTCTGCTGGAGCTGTTAATAGGGAAGCTGCATTGTCAGGAGCAGGGATGTTGTCTAATTTGCGTGACAAAGTTATGGGGCTTCGTTCTGTGCATGAAAAGAAAAGAAGGTCAACTGGGCGACGAGGAGTCTTTGATTCTTTTACTCAGGAAACTGGGCATCTTGCTGCGTTTGAGAAACATATTAATGCTAAAGGAGATAGTTTGAAAAGGCTTGACAAGTTGACTGATACTTATAAAGAACACAAAAATGATGTACATGGTGGATTGCATGGGCATGAAAAGTCAGTGTTTGATAAGTTAGATCATATCGTTAAAATTAAAGAAAAGACTGGGCATATTGAAAATGCTGCAACTAAAAAAGATGCAGATGATATTTTTAAGAAGCTTAAGGGTCTAAGTGACAAAAGGAAGAGTTAGGTGATTTTGTGGAGAAGATAAGTAGAGAAGATTTTGGTTTTGTTTTACTTCAAGCGGAGCTCTCTGACGTTTGCTAAGATGCAAACTTTTGAGATGTGATTAATAAGGTTTTTAGGTTTTTTAATGGCTTTTTTAGTAGAATAATGTTTTTATAGTGATATTTTCTTGATGAGAATTAGTGGAAAAATATGTTAAAATATGTGGTATTGATCATTTGGAAGATGCTCTTACTGCAATTGAGTATGGAGCAGATGCACTTGGATTTGTGCTTACTAGATCTAGAGATAATCCTGACAGAAGAGAAGATTATCAAGAGATTGTAGCTGAAATTTCCTCTCATATTGATACTTATTTGGTTACTACATTTACTGATTATGATACCTTGTCTAATTTGATTAGTGAAATTGGTTTTAGTGCAGTTCAATTGAATGTTGATGCTAGAAAAGGTTCTGGAGAAATTGAAGATATTTCTATTGAAGATTTAGTTAAGCTGAGAGAAAATTTTTCTGATTTGAAAATAGTTAAGGGAATTGTGACTAATTATGAAGTTGAGGCAGGAGTTAGTCCAATGGAATATGGGAGGAAATTCTTGCCTTATGTTGATTATGTTTTGCTGGATGCTGTTTCTAGTGGTGAAGGTCAGGAGTTGTTGCAAGGAGGATTAGGAGTTACTCTTGATTGGGATGATTGTAAGAGGTTTGTTGATAGATATGGTTCTGACGCTAATAATTCAAGACAAGTAATTTTGGCAGAGGGTCTGAATAGACATAATGTTCAAGAAGCAGTATCAAAAACAGGAGTTATGGGAGTAGATGTACAATCAGGAGTAGGAAAGTGGAGAAAGGATTATTTATTACTTGAAGATTTTCTAAGAAATGCTAAAGGAAGGGAAAGTCAGACAAAAGTAACAACTGGGATGACATTTAAGGATTTGGGTGAAACTTTGCCAGTTTTACCTAGACAACACCTATTTAGGGGAAGGGAAGAGTACTTGAGTTCAATTTCTGATCCGCAAATATATGAAAGAGTAAGGTATTTTTCATATAGAACTGATGCTGTTGGAAGACCAAGGATTAGTGAAGAAGAATGGAAGGTGTCTGCTTCTAAATTAGGAGATTTGGCTGATCTTGTTGAGAGAAATACAGCAAGACATGCTGGAGATGTGGTATTTAGATCAAATAATTATTTTTTAGGACATACTTTGTATGGAAAACGTGGAGAGGAATTGAGAAAAGAAGGAGAAAAAATTGCTAGTGAAATTGCTTTAAGATTTAAAGAAAATGAGGGTTTGATCGCTAGATTAGCTTCAAAAGGAGAAATTCCTAGGGATATTGATTTGCAAATACCAATATTTAGTGTTTTAGATCACCAAAAGCAATACGCATTACTTTTAATGAAGAATGTGTATCGTGCTTTGCTTAGAGAAGAAGAGGTAGTTAGTAGGAGTGAATTTAATGAATTGTTTGAATTATGTCAAGAAACAGTTTTTGCTTCTTACAAGTATATTCTTACAGGAGAAATTGTGCAATCTGATGAGAGAAGTGGTTTTGTTGAAGGTATTTGTGAGAAAGTCAATCTTTATGATTGGAAGGATTTTTGGAGAGAGATGGATGATCCAAGTAAGATTCTACTTTATACTATTAATGCAAGTTCTGAGATTAAGCGGAATGCAGATTTGGTTGTTAATCCTTTTTCAGGAGGGATGGAACTTGGATATGCATTTAAGGCAATAATGAGTGTTTTAGGAAAAGATGTTGTGAATGATATACTTCTTTTGAAGTTTTCTATGCATGGAGATGATGATAATTTAGAACGTTATAGTTTTAGTGAAAGATTTGAAAAATTAGTAGAAATTGGGTTCCCAAAAATGATAAGAAGAAAAGCGAAAGGAAAATTTACAATGAGAAAAGGATTAATACTAGATGATAATACTACCTCTAAGAGAACTTTATTGCAAATAAGAGATGGGATCACTAGAGATAGAGGGAATTTGGTTAATTATGAAATTGGAGCTATAGAAATTGGTAGATATGATAGTGATAATTTTGATAGGACTATATTTACTGATTTAAAATTTGAAGCAATAGGAGATAGGATGAGTGAAAATCATAAGATAAGATTGGTTGAGGAATTGATCAAAATATGACGAAAGTTTAAAATATTTCAAGCACTTTGAAAAGTGTGGATTAAGAAAATGGCACAAGCAGCATTAAAAGAAAAGAGGAATCATCAGGCATCATTAGTTGAGCTAGTTGGTGGAACGGATGTCGTTTGGCCACAAGATGATTACTTTGCTGCAACTGATTATGTCAATTTTAGGATAAATGATTTTGCTGTGGAGTTTTATGATAGAGGAGAAGAAATCACTAAGTATGACTGGAGGCGTTTAAGAAGAAGTTTGCTAATGGAAGTAGATGAAGCTTATGCAGGAAATGATAAAATGATTAAAGATTTGCGCTGGTACATTGGAACTAGTGAGGATTCGGGGAGAGTTGCTGCTTTGGCGTTGAAATATCGTTTTACAGGTAGACCTGTGTGGATTGAAGAATATAGGGTTTAGTTTAAAATATTTCAAGTACTCTTAAATGAGTAGACTTAGGAAAATTTTAAGAAGCTTAAGGGTCTAAGTGACAAAAGGAAGAGTTGAGTAGAGAGGTTTTAGTTAAATTGTGAAGGTGGTTTATGATGGGTAAGTTAGGTAAGAAATTGTTGAGTTTTTTTCCGAAAGGAAAAAAAGGTAATAAAAATAGAAAAAAGCGATTTTTAGACAATTTTTTCTTAGGAAAAAAAGGAATGGGTATAGGGCAAGTGTTTGTGTTTATTGTAGCTGGGCTTACTTTTGCGTTTGTAATGATATTTGGATATAGTGCAGTTTCAGATTTTTTGGATAAAGGAGAGACAGTTGAGTTTTATCAGTTTACATCTGACTTGGAAACTAGCATCGAAAGGATACACTCAGACTATGGAGCTGTGCGTCAAACAGAGTTTCGTTTGCCTGGGAAGTATGAAGAAGTGTGTTTTATTGATTTAGATACTGAATTTGATCCAAATTCGGAGCTTTGTTTGTCGAATCCGATTGCATGTGATGTGTGGGAGACTGCGTCTTTAGAAGGTGGCTATGAAGCTGCCGATGAAAATGTGTTTTTGACGCCGCCAGGAACAGTTGCAATAAAGGTTTATTCACTTGAGATTGATGGTGGAGTACTTTGTATGGACATCAATAGTGGTGGTTTTACGCTTAGAATGGAAGGGAAAGGGTCACGTACACTACTTAGTTCGCCTATTCGGTAGGTTTTCGATTTGCGGTTTGTAATGGCAGGTTTTTGCTGAAACATGCGGTTTGTAATAGCAACGTTTATAAATGAACTCTGTTTTTAGGTATTTATGGAAGATTTGATTATAAAAATGAATCCTTGGTGGAAGAAGAAATATAATCCTAAGGGAATTAGAAGAAGTAAGTATCTTCGTTTACTTGAGAATCATTTGGATCATAAGAATGTTGTTTTGATTACTGGACTTAGAAGGATAGGAAAGACAACAATTATGAAACAATTTATTTCTGATTTGATTGAAAGCGGGATTGATTCTAAATATATTTGTTATCTTAGTTTAGATGCTATTGCATTTAATGAGTATTATATTCAAGATATAGTAAAGAAGTTTAGGCAAATTAATGAACTTAGAGCTGATGAAGAAGTGTTTTTGTTTTTAGATGAGGTTACATATAAAGAGCATTGTATGCAAGAGATGAAAAATTTGTTTGATTTTGGATCAGCTAAGGTGTTTGCTTCTTCTTCAAGCGCAACTATGCTTAAACGAGATACAGGTTTTTTAACAGGGAGGTCAAGAACAGTTGAAGTTGAAGCTTTGGATTTTGAGGAATTTTTGTTGTTTAAAGGGTTAAATCCTAGAGGTTTAGAGAAGTATTTGATAGAGAAGTATTTTCTGAAGTATATGGAGCTTGGTGGGATACCAGAATATGTTCTTACTGAAGAAGCTGAAGTGGTTATAGATCTTTTGAGTACGATAATTAGTAAAGATATAATCTCTTTTTTAGGAGTTAAGAAAAGAGAAGTAATATATGATTTGTTTAGACTTTTGTGTGAAAGAGTAGGTAAGCAAATATCGTATAACAAATTGGCTAAAATTTTAGGTATTCATAAAGATACTGTTAAAGAATATGTGGGCTATTTTGTTGATACTTATCTATTTTATATCGCCCAAAAGAAAGGAAAGTTGAATGAGAGGCTTTTAGGAAGTAAAAAGTTGTATTGTGCTGATGTAGGAATAAAAAATGTTAGTACAGGGTTTAGAGACTTAGGTGCAATTTATGAGAATTTAGTGTTTTTAAAAATAAGAAAAGAGAAGCCTTTTTTTGTTAAAAAGGGCGCTGTTGAGATTGATTTTTGGTATAAAGATAATTTAATTGAAGCTAAATTTGGGCAGAAATTAGAAGGTAAACAAAAAGAAGTTTTTGAGAGTTTTCGAGTGAAAAAGAGGACTTTAGCTGAAGATTATAAGTTTTTTTTGGATGAGTGAGTGTGTTTTAGTATGTTTGTTTTAAAGTAATTTTATATAGCTGTTTTGTCTTTGTTTTTATATGGGAAGGATGACTGTGTTTGGTTCTGGTAGATCAGGGCAGCTTACGCTTAGTTTTAATTGGATATTTGTTCTGATAGCTGGAACAATCATACTATTGTTCTTTGTTGGTTTGGTTATGAAACAGAAAAGTAGCTCTGAACAAAAACTTAATTATGACGTTGTTGGCATTCTTGATAGTATTCTTGTGGGAAGTACAGTTAGTGAGAAAACTATCAATTCTATTGATACTAGCGGGATTTCTGATCGAGAACTTTATTTTGATTGTAATCTTGGATCTGGGGAAGGGTTTTTAGACATATTTGCACGGTATGGTGTGTCGGGTACTAGCGCTAGCCAGGAAATACCTACACAAGTGATGTTTAGTCCAGATGTGATTCAGTCGAAGGAATTGATACTTTGGAGTTTGCCATATGAAATGCCGTTTAAAGTGATGGATTTTTTGATTTTGACTGGGACTAGTTATCAGTATTATGTGTTTGGTGGAGAAGGAGGGACGTTGCGTTCAGAGTTGCAGAATGCGACTGTGGCTATGAATATTGATTTTGTTAGAAGTACGTCTGAAATTGGTTCTATTGGGGCTAATCAACATGTTCGAATATTGGATTTGGATGGATCTTATGTTGCAGAAGGGGCACCTGTTCCAGTGGAACTAATGGATGCGCAAGATTTTGATGTCTCTGCGATTGTTTTACATTCAGGTGGGTATGATCATTATGTTAAGGAAGGTACTGTGTTTACTTTGAAGAATCTTGATGGAAGGATTCCGATAATTTCTTTATATCAATCAGATAGAGATGCTGCGCAAATTGCTGCACTTTTTTCTGATGGGAGATGGAATTATCAGTGTAATATGATGAAAGGGTTCATGAGAATGGGGATTTTGACTGAAGTTTATCAAGGGAAGGCTGCGCAGTTAGTGGATTATTATGATGTTGGGTCACCTACATATGACTCTCAATGTTTGTATTTTTTAGATGATGAATTATCGTCTGATGATGTTGTTGGGAATTTGGCAGTTATGGATGCGCAGTTGAGTAGTTGTACCAATCTTGGATATGAGAAGTGTTTAGATGTTGTTTCGTATGCTGGTAGACTTGCAGAGTTGAATGATGAATTGGATAATGAAGGATGTACTACTTTGTATTGATTGTGTTTGGTGTTTTGATGTTTGAGATGGAGTGGTTTGAGGTTTATTGATGGTTAAGAAAGATAATTTTTTTAATTTAAATATTGTTAAGGAGGATTTTTTTGGTACTGCTGTTAGTGGAGCAAAAAAGTCTTTTAGAGAGAAAGTATTAGGAGAGAAAGATGAGTTCTTGTTGGCTTTAGATTGGCTTGCTAGTGAGCACAAATATGCAGTTGAACTTAAAGAAGATCTTAAGGCTATTAGTAAGGAGAAGAATGCTGGGAAACTTAAGAAAGAGATACGTAGAGCAGTTTTAGTATTGAATTATATTGGACGTAGTGAAAGAAGAGCAAATGGATATGAAGAAAGAGTAAAGAAAAAGTTGAGTGATGTTTTGGGATTTTTGGAGCGTAAAGGTATTAATATTTCTTCTAAAGTTGAATGGATTGAAGAATTTCGCAAAGTTATTTCAGAGATAAATGTTGAGTCTAATAAGTTGATTTCTTATGCATCCCAATATTCTGGATTACTTGCTCAGGATTTACATGATTTTGAAGCTGTCGCAGTGCTTGAAGCTAAAGCGCAAGTTAAGGCGAATTTGAAAGAAGAAGGTAAAAAACTAGAAATTGATAGGTT
The DNA here is from genome assembly GCA_964527395.1 of uncultured Methanosarcinales archaeon. Classification (GTDB taxonomy): domain Archaea; phylum Nanobdellota; class Nanobdellia; order Woesearchaeales; family GW2011-AR9. Next base: position 13,457 of record CAZGQD010000011.1, on the reverse strand, counting down.
AGAAGTTAAATTTCAGGATTTGGTTGATAAAATATTACATGATATTAGTGATTTTGATAAGTGGATAAGTGCGCTAGTCGTATCTTTGGAGAAGGCTAAGGGCTTGATTGAGAAATATCATGGAAAACGAAAAGGAGATAGAAATTTAATAATTCAAGAAGGGATGGCTATTTTGAGTAAGAATGGTTTTTTGATTAATAAATATTCAGATGAAGCATTGTTTTTAGCTCAATACCCTAGTGAGTTGAGAGAAATAGTTAGACTTTTAGATAATTATACAGGACTTGTATTTAAATTTGGCTTAATTCAAGTTTTTCCTTTTTTGAAATCTGGCGAAGTTAGTTGGAAAAGAGTGATTTCTTTGGTTGAGGAGTCAGGACATGATGTAAATTTGATTTTTATTTATGGGTTTGATAGGTTGAGGCCTTTGATTGAAGCAAAAATATTGAGTTTTGATAAAGGGATATCTGATATTCTGAAAATGTGTAGGGCTGCAAGAGATAATTCTTCAAATATGATAAATCATGGGATTAGTAATGCAGTACCTTATGTCTTAAAAGGGAATTTAAGTTGGGAACAAGTGGTTAAAGATTTTCCTAAAATGGCTTCTTCGTGCAAAGGTGACTCTGAAGAAATGTTCGGTTCTGGTTTTAATAGTGCTTTTGAATTTGTTTTAGAAGGAAAATTGACATGGAACAAATTGGTGGAAGATCTTCCAAAGTTGATCTTAAAAAGTGGAAGAGGTTATGTGAGAAATGTTTATGTTGGAGGTCTAAGAGAAGTTTTGAAATTAATTGAGGCTAAAAAAATAAGTTGGGATGAAGGAATATCTGGACTTGTTAGGATGGCTAGGTTTGGAGGAACTGGTTTAACTTATATGTACGGATATTCAATAAAATATTGTACTCCTTTGATAATCTCAGGGAAATTAAAATGGGGGGAAGTAGTAGAAGGTTTGCCAAAGATTTCAGAAGCTTTAGGAGATTATCATTTTAATTCTGATAAATTTATTGTTACAGTGAAACCTTTTTTGAATAGCTCAAATTGGGATGATCTTGTAAAATTTCTTTGCGTTGTAGCTAAGTCTAAGCAAAAAACTGAAAAATTTCTTAAATTTAGGGGTTTTTTTGATGAAAAATCAGGAATATTTTTTGTTTATTTGATTAGAACTAAGCCAAAAATAGCTTTAAAGGTACTTGATAGATTTTTGCTTTTAAATAGATTGGGAATTAATTTTGATAAAGAGATGGATTTGCTGTTGAAGATAGCTGGACCTTTAAATTTAGTTTCAAATGATTTTGCTAAATTGAATTTGATTACTACGCCGATTGCTGAGTTGGATGCAGGTAGAAAAAGGCGTTTTTTGAAGTTGCTTGATGAAGGTTTGCAAGTGTTTCAAGGTATGAATTATTCTTTTATGAAGTCTTTTAAACTTAGTTTGGATGAATTTGGGCCTAGTGCGAAGGGAAAGTTTAAGGGTTTGAGAGATGTTGATTCATATTCTTTTGTGCAACTGGTTTATGTTTATCTTAAGCTGCTTGAAGATCCTGAAATTAAGTTCAAAAGGCTGGGGAATGGACTGTTGAAGATTAGGAAGTTTGAGAAGAAGGCACGTATGTATACTTTAGGCAATGAAAGTATGGAAGATTTGAGTGAGATACGTAGAAAAGGTTTGATTAAAAGTTTGAGAAATGTAAGTTTGATTTTTTTTGATTCTGTGAAATATATGTATGAAGATGTTTCTAAAGATAGAATTGAAGGGTATTTGGCCGCGCTTTTTAAGGTTGAGATAAAGGATTATGCTGATAAAATAGCAAATCCAAGCTTAATGAATGCACTTTTGATGTATAAAAAGTTGGAAGAAACTAAAAGATATACTGATCCTTTGAAAAGTTCTTTAGTGAAATATCTTTTTTTGTTGATTCAGAATTATTTATCTGGGAAGGTTTACCCTTTGAAAAAAGCAAAATTGAAGTATTTTCCTTGGAATTTGAAGGAGAATTTAGCTTGGTTGAAGATTAATTTAAGAGGAAAAGGTAAATATTGGATTAAAGATTTTAGGAAAACATATTGGGTTCGGAAAAGTGATTTAGAAGATTCAAATGCTGAAAGTAGAATTGAGCACCATTTGAATGATGCTGCTAGGATTATTGGGAAGATTGGTTTGAGTGTTCATGAAAATTCAGAAGAATTTTCAGACGCTGCTGGTGGCAGCATTCATGAAGTGAATGTAGCTAATGTTAAGGCAATTTATAAGAAAGTTGCTTCTAGTTCTAGGTATGATAAGGGCCTTGTGTCTGATTTAAAAACTCAAGTGGATGCTTTACAGAGTTTAGAAGGTGGTGTTAAGGCAAGAGCAGGAGTTTTAGGCAGGAGAATTATAATATCTCCAGAATTTGATACTTTAGAAGTTTTACAGATGGGAAATTATGTTCAAGGCTCATGTTTAGCGCTTGATGGAGTAAATTATGGAAGCACAATTGTAAATGCTGTTGAAGTGAACAAACGGATTTTATGGGCTAAAGATGGTTCTGGGAAAATTATTGGAAGAGTGCTTATAGCAGTTGATAGTTCCAAAAGAATAGTATATTTTCCGATATATTATGCAACAAATATGAAATTGGATAGGTTTTTTGAAGCTTATGTTAAGGAGCTTGCTAAGAGATGTGGATTTGGAATAAATGGAAATGCAGATAAAGTTAAACATCTTTTAGTAGGAGATTGGTATACAGATGATGTAGTTGAGTTGGAAGAGTGATTGTTTGTTTAGGTGTTTAGTGAAGATGAAGGAATGTTGTTTATATTTTAGAGTTTAAGATTAGTGTTTGAGGTTTATTGATGGTTAAAAGGATGAGTTATAAGCAAGCTGCTGAGAAGCTTTGGAAAAGAAGTGTTTTTGGTAAGGCGAAGGGATCCAAAAAGAAAGAAGGAGATTTGTTTCATTTGTTAGATTGGCTTGCTAGTGAGCACAAATATGCAGTTGATCTTGCTTCTGATCTTAGAGCTATTGGTGCTGAGAAGAATGCTGGGAAGCGTCGGAAAGAAATACGTAAGGCTGTTTTGGTTTTGAAATATATTGCTCGTAGTGAAAGGAAAGTTGATTCTTTTGAGAAAAAATTTGAGATAAGTTTGAGTGAAGCTTTAGTTGAAGTAAAAGGTTCAGGAATAGATGTTACTTTTAAGGCTGAATTAATTGATAGTTTGCGCTCTATTGTTTCTGAGATCTCTGTTGAATCTGGTAAATTGGTTGAATATGCTTCGCAATATTCTGGTTTGCTTGCACAGGACTTGCATGAAGTTGAAATCAACAAACGTGTGCTTTGGGCTAAAAATTCTAAAGGAAAGGTGCTTGGAAGGGTTTTAATAGCTGTAGATAAGAATAAAAATATTGTTCATTTTCCGATATATTATGCTACTAGTTTGAAGTTGGACCGTTTTTTTGCTGATTATGTAAAAGAATTGGCTAAAAAATGTGGATTTGGAATAAATGGTTATAGAGGGTATGTTGAGAATTTAGTAGTTGGTCATATGAATACAGATAGAAGGACAGTCAGATTGGAGTGGTGATGGGAAGTTTAATTTAGGAGTGGATTTTCCCGAAATATGGCCTTTTTTCTGGTGAGTAGGTGATTTATAGCTAAAATCACTCCCGAAATATGGCAAAACGATAGTTTTATATTGTATTTAGTCTATTTTCATGATATGGGAGAAGTGGTTGTGTATTCTAAAAGTAAGGCAGATAAAGCAGGAAAAGTATTGGTTAGTGAAGATTCAACACAAAAGCAAAGAGATTTTGCAGTAAATACTTTATTTCATTGGAGGGCAAGTCATAGTTATCCTTTGCAAAGTATACGAAATAAATTAAGAAGAGAGTCCTTGAAAATTGATCCAAAATCAATTACAGTTAAGCGGTTAAAACGTTTAGTTTCTATAATTAGGAAATTACGAGATTCAAGAAGACAAGGAAACGGTGGGATAAAGTTATCAAGAATGCAAGATATTGGAGGATGTAGATCAGTTTTATCTAAAGTAAATCAATGTGAGCAATTGTTAGATGTTTTTCTAAAAAGTAAATTACGACATATTTGTGTAAATGTAATTGATTATATTAGTAATCCGAAAGAAGATGGTTATCGAGGAATTCATATAGTGTATAAATATCAAAGTGATACTGAAAAAAAGTCAGTATATAATGATAAGTTAGTTGAAATTCAAATAAGGACAAAATTACAACATATTTGGGCTACTACAGTTGAGATGCATGATTTTTTCACAAATCAAGCAATAAAGTTTGGTGGAGGATCTAAAGATTGGAGAAGGTTTTTTCTGTTAGTGAGTGCGATTTTTGCAAAATGGGAGAATAGAAAAGTTTCTTTAGGTGTACCAGAAGAAGAAACTAAGTTGTATGAAGAAGTAGTATTTTTGCTTGATAAACTTAAAGTTGTAGATAGGATGCAGATGTGGGCAGATTCAGTAAGGCCATTTCAAACTATGAACAAGAAGATTAATCCTTTTTATTGTTTACTTGAATTTGATACAGATGTAAAGAAAATAACTATAACTGGTTTTTCAAGAAAGCAAGAGAAACGTGCATTTGAGCAATATAATTTAGTAGAAAGTTCTAATAAAGGAAGGTTGAATTATGATGTTGTTTTAGTAAGTGGGGATTCTATAAAGCAAATAAAGGATGGATATAAGAATTATTTTGCTGATGTAAGTGATTTTCTTGAAAAAATGAAGAATATAGAAAATAGGTATAAGACAAAGTTAAAATAGTAACTTAAGTTGTTTTGTTAATTGATGGTGTTTAAGATGGGTTTTGGTAAGAAAGGACAAGCACAGATGATGGAGACTATTGGAGTTATCTTCATCTTTTTTGTGTTGATACTTTTTGGGTCTATATTTTATTTTAAGTTTTCAGCTGCTAGTTTTGAAGCTGCTCAAGAAGAAGCACTTGCACAGCGGGCTATGGATAATACATTACTTGCACTGTTTATGCCAGAAATAACTTGTACACGAGGGGAGGCTGAAGCTGAAGACAATTGTGTAGATTTGACAAAGGTTCGTGTTTTGGAGTCGGTGATGAATGAGCATATTAATGACTATTATTTTAATGTATTTGGATTTGCTAAGGTTTCTGTAACTATGGTGTATCCTGGTAGCAAGACATGGGTGATTTATGACAAAGAAAAGGTGGAGACGCTTGAAGATGGAACTGTGGTTTCGGCTTGGGAGCGATTGGAGCCTACGTTTTTTGTGGTGTCTACTAAAGATGAGACCTCTGGTCGTAGTGAGGGAGAGTATCAGCAAGATGGAATTTATGGTTATGGCTATTTGACTGTTGAGGTGTATAGTTAGAGAATTGGCTAAAAAATGTGGTTTTGGTCTTAATGGGAACAGAGAGAAAGTAAAGAAATTAATAATTCGACATTGGTATTCAGATAGAGAGCCAATAATTTTGAAATAAGGAAGAAATATGGTAAAATTTACTAAGAAAGGACAAGCGGAGATGATTGGGCTAGTGGTAATTGTGATAATGATTACACTTGGAATGTTGTTCTTGGCCAAATTTGCTATTGATGAGGATACTGATAAGAAAGTTTTTACGCGTAAGGGGCTTGCTTATTCTTCTATGAGTTCGCTACTTAAGACTGAAGTTACGTGTGAGGAGCCTGGTGAATCTACTGTGAAGGTTTTGAGTATGGGAAAGGAGCTGATTGATGACTGTGTGAAACATATAGGAGATACTCGTTCTTATAACTCATGTGGAGGGCTACATAGTTGTGATTACATGGAAGAGATGGTTACTGAATTACTTGAATCTACCCTTGGTACTTGGCAAAAGTCGTATAACTTTCAGTCGGCTTTACTAATGAGCGATAGGTCTGAGACGTTTATAAATGTGGAAGGAGGAGAAGGGTGTTTAAGGTCTTCTGACAGGGATAGTAGTGGATTGTTTCCGATATTTGTAACAAATGAGGGGCTTGTAGAGAATGTACTTTATTTGTGTGATTGATGAGGTTTGTGATGGGATTTGATGATGGGTAGAGTTAAGAGTTATAAGGGTATGAAAGAGGATTTTTTGGAGTATTTTCTTTATATATGTTGTGATTAAATCTTATTTTAATCTGATTTTTATATAGAATCAGATTATTTTTGGTGTTTTTTGAGGTAAGTTTATAAATGAAAGTGTTTTTTGTTTTGTTGTGGCAATAGAAGTAGATGAGATAATTAGAACTTTGCTTTATGAATGGAAGGAAAAGTCGCTTAAGGGAATAAGAAAAAGGGATTTAGCTATTGGCGATTATCTAGTGCTTGAGCCAAAGAAAATATTGGTTTTAACTGGGTTTCGTAGAGTTGGAAAGACTTATTTGGCTTATGATAGTATTCTTTCTTTGCTTGAAAAGTATAGTAAAGAAGAAGTTGTGTATATCAATTTTGAAGATGAGAGGATTTTGGCGAAAACAGAGATTTTAACTCGACTTTTGCCTGTCATGGAAGAAGAGTTCGGCAAGGTTCCTAAGTATTTGTTTTTAGATGAGATTCAAAATATTCCATTATGGAGCAAGTGGCTGCGTCGTGTTTATGATAATAATGCAGAAACATATTTTGTAGTTACTGGTTCGAACTCTAAGTTAACAAGTAAGGAGATTCCAACTGAGCTTAGAGGAAGGTTTATTGAGCGTTATTTGGACCCATTGTCTTTTAAGGAATTTTTGTCTTTCAAGGGGGAGGAGTATAATTTTAAAGAGATTGAGTATTCAGTTTCAAAGAAGGCTCAGATGCGAAGATTGCTGAAGGAGTATGTTGAATATGGAGGGCTGCCAGAGATTGTTTTGCTTTTTGAGATGCGAAAAAAAGAGGTTGCTCAAAGTTATTTTTCGACTGTTGTTCAAAGAGATATTATTGAAAGATATGATGTAAAAAATAAAGAATGTTTGAAGGCATTACTGAGGCTCTTATCTGATTCAAAAATTTATAGTTTTAGTAAACTTTACAATACTCTTAAGTCATTAGGGTATAAAATAGGAAAAAATACGTTGTATGATTATGTTGGTTATATTGAAAATGCGTTTTTTTTGTTTAGTTTGCAAGTTCTTTCGTATAAAGCAATAGATGGACTGCAATATCCAAGAAAGTTGTATTTTGTTGATAATGTTTTTATTAGTAGTTTGTCTAGCAAATTTAGTCAAAACTTAGGAAGATTGTATGAAAATTGTGTTTATATGGATTTAGCTAGAAGGTTTAGAGCAAAGGCAGATTTATTTTATTGGAGAAGTAGGCAAGAAGGATATGAAGTTGATTTTGTTTTGTTTGAGAATAGGAAAGTTAAGCAATTGATTCAAGTGTCTTATGATTTAGGTAGTGAAGAAACTAAGAAAAGGGAAGTAAGGGCATTGATTGCTGGGAGTCGTGCTTTAAATTGTAAAGATTTGCTTGTGATAAATAAAGATTATGAAGCTGAAGAAGAAATAGAATGGTTTAGTGAGAAAAGGAAAGTGAAGTTTGTTCCACTTTGGAAATGGTTATTGAGTGAAACGAAATAATCTACGAAAGAATTTTCTTCTTGAGTTTGGTTACTAAGAGAAGCTTAGTTACTTTTGAAATCTTTGCTTGATATTGGTTATTGAGTGAAGGGCAGTAGTTTTTTTTCCTCGACTGAATCTCGGAATCTTATGAAAATTCTTTAGAAATTTTCAAAGAGAACTTTTAATCCTTCTTAGATTCTGTTAAAAGAAGTGTAGAAGAAGGTAAATAAACATGAATTAAAAGTTATCTTTATATAGTTGTTATGTGTGTTTTGTTAGTGAATAATAATTAATTCCTAGTTTATTTGTCATTCGGCTGGGGAAAAGAGGTGATGTATGATGGATATATTAAAACAAAAAAAGGGACAAGGACTTTCGCTTACAGTGATTATTGTTGCTGCACTAGCGTTAATTGTTCTGGTGGTGTTAGTTCTGATTTTCACTGGTCGAATGGCAGTCTTTACTGAAGGTGTTGGCGAAGAAGGTCAAGCACAGTTAACAAAGTATAAAGTAACATATGGAGATTGTCAGCCGAGTTTGTCGTCTGAAGCTGCGTTTTTAAGTGCAATGTCTTTGTCAGAAGATGATACTGCTCAAATAGAAGCAGCAGAAGATTTTGAAGATGTGATATCCGATTGTCAAAGAGCAGGTTCTGATGAAAATGCATGTGAAAGTGTTCCAGGATGTAAGTGGAATCCGTGAATTTTTATTTATTATTTAATTTTGATTAATGATTTTTGTTAGAAGGTGGTTATGATGGGTAAACGTGGGCAATCAAATATGTTTTGGATTATTATTGCAGCAGTGATTGCTTTAGTTGTTATGATAGTTTTGCTTTTGCTTTTTACTGGGAAGACTAATATGCTTGAGAAAGGTGTTTCAGGTTGTGAAGGTAAAGGCGGAGAATGTGTTGAAACTGATTGTAAAGATACTCCTGGGACTTTAGAGGCTCCATTCGATTGTGCAAATGAAGGAGAGAATTATGTTTGTTGTATAGGGTTTGGTAATACTGAAGGGAGTTAGAGGTGGCCGATGATGAATTCTAAAGGAGCCATTGGAATGCCACTTGAGAAGATTATAATAATTATTTTGTCATTGATGCTTTTTCTTTTCTTTTCTTTTACGATGTATCAACAGTTTTCAAGTAGTTTAGGTTAATTTTGTAGGTGGTTAATGTTGGCATGGTTAGATAAGAAAGGACAACAGACGTGGATAATTGTGACTATTATTATTTTAGTTATATTCTTGTTAGCTATGCTGGTTTTTTATGGAAGTCTTGGTGATAAAGCAGAGGGGTTAGTAGGTAATTTTGGAGGGCTGTTTTAGAAGATGGCAGCACTTAGAATGGTTATGACTATAGTCCTGGTTGTAGTTACAGGATTTTTGCTCATGTCAGGATTATTTTCTGATGATAAAGGGCTTTTTAAAGCAATTGAAACAACAGGAGACACTTTAAGTGAGGCAGCTGAAGAGTATACTGGAACAGATATAGAGGATGCTTCTGTGGTTTCTACAACAGTTTCAGATCAAGAGGCTTTTGATGCGCTGGTTTCTAAGTTGTCTGAGATACGTGATGAGACTAAGAAAAGTGGGGAGACTAATTGTTTTGCTAAATTTTCTGGTTTTCCTTTGCTTGAAACAGGAGGAAGTTCAATTAGTTTAGAGTCACGTAGTTATGCTACAAGTGGATCTGGGTATGAAGAATCTACCAAATTGAGACTTTATGGCGGTAAGAACGGTCAGCAACTGGTTGAAAGTGTTGTTGTAGATGGGATTAAACCGTGTTTGATTTATGGAGCAAGTGAAGTTAACAATTTTCAAGATATATTTTATGATGCAGAAGTGACTTTTGAAGATGGAAAGATAGTATTGCCTGATGGAGAGAGTTATTATACTGATGCCTTTTCTTATACTATTTATGGAGATGGTGAATTAAATTGGCTTAGTTATGGCGGGAAACTTTCGTTTCAAGATGTTTGGATTTTTACTCCAGATGGGAAGTCTATGTGTATTTTTCCTTACTTTGTTGACACTTTTCCATTAGAGTGTCGTTCAGCAGCAGAACCAATGTTATCAGATAGGTGTTTTGATTCTGATGTGGAAGGGTCAATCTATGACAAAATTGGTAAAAATGGAGTTGCAAGATATTGCACAGGAGTTGGCTCATGAAACTATTTTCTTCTAAGAAAGCAGAGATGGCTGCAGTTGTAACAATAATAAAATTGATTTTAGCTATTGCAAGTTTTTTGCTTGTGACTAAAGTAATGGTTGGTTTTTATGGTGATGAAATTTCTAAGAAAGAAGCTATATGTGAAGCAAGTGTAGGTTTACAAAATACTTTTACGCTTAATGTTAAAGGAACAGATGTGAAAAGTTTGCCTTTGCAGTGTGAAACTTTGGATATAAAAGTTAAGGGAGATCATGAAGAGATCATGAAAACTATGTCAGATAAGGTCGCCAGATGTTGGGAGATGTTTGGGAAAGGACAATATGACACTAACATGTTTGAAAACTTTCAGATTTTTGAAGGAGAAGGGAAATGTTTTACTTGTTATCATATGTTAATTCAAGAGTCTAAGGATTTTAAAGAAGGAGAAGAAAATGGTTTAATCATGCCTCAACAGTTTGTCGACTTTTTGGAAGAAGAGGAATACGGAAAGACAGGAGTTAGTTATTTAGATTACGTGCAATATAAGGCTGGAGGACCAGGTTTGATTATTCCAATTTTTGTAGGAGAAGATAGTTCAAACCCCTTGCCAGATACTGCAGGAATTTCACCAAATAGAGATTATGCTATTGCTTTTGCTACTAAGACTGAAAATTGTGATTGGTGTTGGTGGGCTGTAGCAGGAGGAACTGCAGGAGTTGTAGTAGGCGGAGGAATAGTTGCTCTTCTTACGGCTGCACCTTCAGGAGGAGGTAGTTTGGTGCTTTATGGTAAATTAGTTGCTGCAGCGAGTGGAGTTGGTGGTCTTGGAGTTATAGGAGCAGGAACTGCAGGTATTGCTTCAGATACATTTTTTGAGCAAAGAGATATGCATACAATTTATGTAGTTGATGTGACTAATCAAGAAGTGAAGAATAATTTTGAATCTCAGTGTGCAACAGTAATAGAAACTTGATTTGGTAATTTAGATTTAAATTGGTATTATGTAACATGATTGGGTGGTTAGGATGGGAAGGAAATCTTTTTTGATTAATGGACGTAAGGGACAAAGCCATATCTGGGCAATACTTATGGCTTTTGTAATAGCTTTTGTAGTTATGGTTATAATGCTTTCATGGTTTAAAGGTGCAGGTGAGAAGGGACTTGGTAGCGTTGATGCTGGACTTGATTCACTTGGAGATTGTGATAATGATGGAATCCCTAATTTTTATGATAAATGTCCTTATACCTATGGAGTAGATGGTGCAGAGTTTAAGGGATGTCCTAGTTCAGTTATAAGTGAAGATCAGCTTGCTGGATATCAAAGCGGGACTTGTGTTGATAGTGAAGGAAGTGAAGATGAAAAGGATGATGATAAATAAGGATAAGAAAGGACAGAGTTTGATTCCAGTTCATACAATTATGTCTTTAATAATAGTTGGTGTTGTACTTCTGTTAGTAGGAGGTGTTCTTTCTAAGCTTTTGAAGGTAGAATCTTCAGCAGAAGATAGTTTTGAAGATTTTGCAACTTACATTGAACAGATGTCTGAGATGTCAAGTGGTGAATCGATGAGTTTGAATTTGATTCTTGATTCTGAAACAGTTGTAGTTTATTTTGATGAAAATGATCCTGTTTATTTTAGAGCAGTTTCATATTATGAGATATTTGAATCTTCGATAGTTTTGCATAGTTTTTTTGAGCGACCAGAACAGTGTGAAGATGATTTGGGATGTTTATGTTTGTTTAAATCTGTTAATGAGAAAAGAAATGATTTTACAAATGTTGAAAAAAATGAACATTTTACAGTATTTGATGAGGTGAGCGTATTTTCTGGAGTAGATACTATCTGTAAAACTGTAGATTATCGTTTGAGTATAGATACTTGTTCAATTGGTCAGCTAGGTGAAGACAATTCTTTAAAAATGACTTATGGTTGTGAGGGTGGTTTTGTTATTGATAAAGGACTTTATGAAGATGATGATGCACATAGAAGATTTTTTTTGCAGAAGAATCGGCGTGAACATTTTGTACTTAGGTCTTCTGATGATTTTAAAGTGTTAATTGAGCCAACAAATACGCACATTTATGAACCTGAAGAAGGTGATAAAGAAGGTTATGAATGGGTTTTGGAAAATAAGAGGGTTGAATATGTACCAGAACAAGAAGGGGCTGACACTGCTTCTTAAAGTAATTCAGATGTTGATAATTTTGATGATTGTAGCTTTGCCTTTTATGAAACTTAAATCGATGATCTCTATGGAAGATACTTTGAAGGCAGTAGTTTCTGAAGATATTCGTCAAATGACTCATTTAATGCTTGCTTATCCAGGAGAAAGTGCAATTTATATTGAGTATGACCCAAAAAATGCTCTAGAAGAATTAAGTTTAGACGGAGAGGTCAGTTCGGTGCTTTATACTTTTGAAGATACAAAAGGATACGTAACAGTAAGAGGCGAAGATGATTCAGTAGTTTCTGAAGCAAGAAAAAAGATATATTTACCTGCAAGTTCTTTATCTTTTGGTACGATATATAATGCTTTTGACCTTGCACTTCATTATAATGGTCAGGATATAATTCTTGAGAGATCAGATCAGTTTTTTGATAGTGTTCCAGAAAGGGAATTTGAAGAAACTTATGTTGAAGTTGAAACTGAACAAAGTAGTTTAGCTTTAGAAGAAATAAGGTAGGAAATATGAAATTTATGAATAAGAAAGGACAGGGAGTATTTGATATAATGCAGTTTGCACCTTTATTTGTAGTGATAGCTTTTTTACTTCTTGTAGGTTTTATTGGGTTTAGTACATTCATATTTGCATCTAATGAAAATATTGGTTATGTTCCTGAATCATTTGAAGCAGAAATGATAGCACAGAGATTTTTTTTAAGTCAAGATTGTTTTGCGGCAGACGACAAGGGTGGTTGGACAATTAATTTAGAAAAATTTACAGATTCAGTAATGCAGTCCTGTTATACTTCAGCTTCCACTGATGAATTGCAATTTGGAATACATATACCTGATTTGGATGTGAATGTACGTAGTTTAGAGTATTATTCTGTTGCAGATCATTCATTTTCATATGTTGTTCGAGTGTTTGATGTTGAAGGTGGTTCAAGTTTAGAAAGAGTAATTGTGCAGGTGCAAGAATAATGGTTTTGTTATTTAAAAGGATGTTTACTGATAAGAAAGGAACAGAATCTTTTGAGTTAGTAGTAGATATGATTATCTTGATAATATTGCTTGTTGTAGGGGGAATGTTTATGTCACATTCGATTTCATCTGCTAAGGCTAATATTGATGATGGTTTTGAAGACAAGTCTGCTCAGTTTTCATCTGAACGTGATATGTATTCTGTTTTAGAGAGTTCTTATGTGGTTGAGGGAGTGTCTTATCCACTTTGGTATGTATTAGGAATGGAAGAGTCACAAGGTGCTTTGATAGATAAAGGGGTTTTTGAATCGTCTATGGATGATGTATTTGGTGATGGGTTTTGGGTAATGGTAGTGTTTCCTGCATCAGGGGGAAGTCGAAGTTATGGAGAATTGATTAGTTATTCTGGTAGTATTGAGAAAGTTCAAAGAGATTTTGAGTTTTTTATTCCTACAACACAAGAAGAGTTTAAGATTAGATTGGAAGTGGTATCATGAAGATGTTTAAATCTAAAGTTGGGCTTATTCCATTTTTTTTTGTGATTATTGCATTGCTTTTTGCTGCGATTGCTTATGGAGTTATGCTTCAAGGAGATGCATTTGCGGTTAAGGATCTTAAGGGAGAAAGTCAGT
>CAZGQD010000010.1:0-44559 GCA_964527395.1 uncultured Methanosarcinales archaeon | reverse complement strand
TTTAGACGCAGAACACTTCCTCCAAGCAAATGAATAGGATTTTCTTCTTTTTTTGAAAACATTTTTATTCTCTTACTTTTTCCAATAAGCAAAACCAATGGAAACCAAACAAAAATCAAAGAAACTGATCCCAATAATCCTCTTAATTTTCTCCATCATAGGTATTCTCACATCCATTTATTTAACTAGCATCCATTTAAAAGAATCATCAAGTCCAACAGTCTGCGATATCAACGACAAATTCTCATGCACATTGGTGGCACAATCAAGTTATTCAATGATAGGTCCAATTCCAGTATCAATTATAGGAATAGCTGGATACTCATTATTACTAATCCTAGCAATCCTCCACTTAACGATTAAGGACCAATCATTAAGGCAGAAACTAAAATACTTACAACTGTCAGTAATTTCCATAGCTATGCTTTTCACAGTCTACTTAATCATAATAGAAGTCGTAGTAAAACTCTTTTGCCCAGGCTGCTTAGTTTCTCAAGCTTCAACAACAATCATGTTCATAGCAAGCTACATCTACTACTTCAAACAACAATAGAATACAAACAAAAACAAAAACCAAGAGGAAAAAACCATGAAAAAGATAAATTCACTAATAATTCTAGGGATAATAACTCTATTAGTCACAACATCATGCACTCCAGCAGAACCAGAACCACAAGAAGTAAACCCAGCCTTACAATCTTTAGCTGAATGCCTAACAGAGTCAGGAGCAAAACTATATGGTGCTTACTGGTGTCCTCATTGTATTGAACAAAAAGAAATCTTCGGAGCATCAAAAGACTCTCTTCCTTACGTTGAGTGTACAGAAGAACAAGAAACTTGCACCAATGCAGGAATCACTGGCTACCCCACTTGGATTTTCGCTGACGGCACTGCTGCAACTGGAGCACAGACACCAGAAACCCTAGCAAATTTGGCAGGTTGCACTTACGAAGGATAATTTTTTTATTTTTCTAAAAATGATTATTATATACTCCAAAACAAGCATAAGATACTAGAAATTGTTAATATTAAACTAACAAAAACAATTATATGGAGAGGCTATTAGAAGACTTATTCAAAAAAGAAACATTTCAGTTTATTGTTTTCAGAAGCCTTTTTGTATCAATCCTTGTTGTAGTATTAGCAAATGAGTATTTACAAGCCCTAGAAAATGGCGCATTTACGAACATTTTATTTACTTTAATCTCTTTTTTCCTGATATACACTTTTTATTTAAGGAGGAGAATAAATGGCAAAAAGTAAAGACAGTGGAGTAGAATGGATTCTAGTAATAATTGTAGGCCTTTTCGTCTTATACATAATTGGAAGACAGTTCGGTTGGTGGTAAAAAGACAAAATCTCTATTTGTACCTACTCTTTCTACCTCAATAACCAAGCAAAAACAGTTACCTTTATCAATGATAAGAGTTTATAAGATTAATATAAAACAATCTAATTAATACTAATTAACGACGGGTGCAAAAAAGGATGGGAAAAATTAGCATTGACACACCTCTAGCAGAATTGACTTTAAGAAGGTACGAAAAGCCTAACCTTAAAGACAGAGAACTAGTTAGACGTGTTTGCCTCACTTTAGGACTCTTACAACCAGGAGACTCAAGAGACGTTATGGTTGACATTCTCTACACTCTTTTAAAAGCAAGACAAACTGGCGAAGAATTACATTCTGAAGAAATCAAATACAAAGTTATGCAAGAAAGAAAGCAAAGAAAATTACCTATGCTAGGAATAGCTTCTTCAAACATCAGACGTCAGTTAAAAAGGCTAAAAGACATCCATTTGATTGAAAGCAACGCTAACCTTTACAGAATCACTGAAGGTGCAGACCTTTTAGAACTTTTCAAAGATAAAATTGAAAGCTTCATCCTTAAAAGCATCTTAACAAGAACAAAAGAGTATCTAAAGGCCTTAGATGATGAATTCACAATTAACTCTGAACCAACAGCAAACACAAACTAAGCAAAAAGTCACTCAAAATTAACCAAAAATAAGCAAACAAAGAAAACCAACCAACAAATCACTCTAAACTAACAACCAAAAAAACCAACGCTATTACAAAGATAGCACACTACAACCATGAAATTCAGAATTCAAGCAAAGGACGACGACAGACTTCATCGTATCCCTACAGATGATTTAAGAATCGCTCAAACTCTCACAAACAAACTAAAAAAAGAGCTCCAAGAATTCTTATCAGCCGTAGTTGTTTTCGGAAGCCACGCTAAAGGTACAGCTACAAAAAGCAGTGATATCGACGTCCTTGTAATCGGAAACGACATGGATTTCAAACTAACTAATGAATTCATAGAAACCTACAGAATAATCATAGAAAAAACTGTTATCAAAACTTCACCAAGGATCCACTTAACTTCAATGACTCTCTCCTCATTCTGGGAACATGCAAAAGTAGGCGACCCAATAGTAACTAACATGCTTAGGGATGGAATAGCTCTTTACGATACTGGCAGTTTCAAACCCCTACAATTCCTCTTACAAAACGGCAGAATCAAACCAAGTGATGAAGCAGTTTGGAAATATTTCTCAAGAGCCCCTAAGACCTTAGCAAACAGCCGATGGCATGTTATGCAAGCAACTTTAGACCTTTATTGGGCTGTAATTGACAGTGCCCACGCAGCTTTAATGAGTGCAAAAGTAATGCCTCCTAGCCCTGATCATGTTGCAGATTACTTAGAGAGAACTTTCACCAGAAAAAACGAACTAGAAAAGGAGTACATAATTAGCATGAAAAAGTTCTACAAACTCAATAAAGACATCACTCACAGAAAAATCCAAAAGATCGAAGGCCCAGAATACGAAAAACTTTTCAAAGAATCTGGCAAATTCGTTAACAGAATGAAAAAAATAATCTACAAATACCACTAAACCATAACATAATGAATCAACAGCTCAAAATAATTCAAAAGAAACACGAGAAACAACAGCACCTAACTCAGGGGACGGTGGGCGGGATAATTCCACTCACACATTCTATAAAATCGGCTATTTTTCAAGTAAAGTCTTGAAAAATTCAAAAAGCCGTATTTTGCCTTCGTGGCGGCTCTGGTGCTGTGGTGAAACAAAATGGCAAAAACAAAAAAACCCACACTAAAAACTCATATTGAAAGCTACAAACAGCTTTTCACAAACCCAAAACAGTTCTTTAAAAGTGTAAAAAAAGAACATGACTGGCATAAACCTTTCCTTTTTCTTTTAGCCTTCCTATTAATAGAGACAGTTATCCTTTTCCTTGTAAATTCTATTACTGTTCTCTCTTCTTCATCTACTGGTGATGCACTTCCTAAAGCAGCAAATTTAACAATTCAGGGAGTTCAAAGCTTAATCCAACCAGTTCTAGCAATTGTATTCGTATTTGCTTTAACTGCAATTTTATACTATCTTATAAAATTTGTAGATGCAAAGAACCCAAAGTTTTGGCAAGTTTTCAAAATTGCTGCTTATTCAAGAACAATTGCAGTTCCTTATGGTGTTGTTTCAGCTTTATTTGTTTTAATCATCAGTTTGGCAAGTCCTGGCACAATTCCAACCTTTGGTAGCACAGTTCCTATACAACCAACTGCAGCTCTTTTCGCCATTGTAATTATCAGCGGATTACTCACTCTTGCAGCGGCGATCCACACCTTTTACGCAATGATCTCTGGTGTTATGGAATATGATAAAGCTACATTTTGGAAATCCTTAGCTTTAGTCTTGCTCTCCAGCATAATTGTCTTCGCAATTGTTATGTTCATTAGCGTAACAATCATCACCACGATCGTGGCAGGAGTAGTCACTTCCTTAACATGAATGGCTTAAACAATTTGGAAGCAAATGCTTACAAAATCCATGAAGATTAGAATAAGCTTGGTGCAAACCAAGTCCCAAGATGTAAATTCAAAGAATTTACGTCTGAAAATCTCTCTGATTTTCAAGAATGCAAAATCCAAAGATTTTGCGACAGGAAATTTCCAAATTTCCTAGGACATCTTTGATATCGCGGACACTTGATAGGAATCTTTTTATTCTTCTTTTCCTGCCTTTCTACATGTCAACTAAAACCCTAAAATTCGCAGATAATCTCCCAAACCTCATCTTAACAGGTCAAAAAGACACAACCTGGCGCCTAAACGATGACAAGAACCTAAGCCCAAACGACAACCTAACTCTAATCAGAAAGGAAACAAAAGAGCCTTTCGCAACAGCCAAAATCCTCTGGACCAAAGAAACCACCTTCGAAAACCTCACAAAAGAAGACAAAGAAGGCCACGAACCCTTCAAAGACCAGCAAGAGATGATTGACACTTACAAAAGATACTACAACACAACAATCACAAAGCAAACCAAACTCAAAGTAGTCAAATTCCAACTTCTGCAAAAAACCCAAACAAACCAAGCACAACCTTTAAGAACAAACTAGTAATAAAAGCCACATGAAAGCTAAAATCCTCCCGTTCCTAATCAAAAACGCTATAGATTTCAACAAAAGCGTCAATCCTAAAGCTGCCATGGGTTTCATTCTAAAAAACAACCCAGACTTAAGAAAGAACGCAAAAGAAGTTCTAAATACAATCAACGAACTAATCAAAACTGAAATCGAACCAATGTCAATACAAGAACTTAAACATAAACTAAAAACCTTAAATTTCAAAGAACCAAAAAAAGAAGCAAAACCAGAAGGCCCATTAAAACCACTAAAAGAAGCAAAAAGAAACAAAGTTACAACCAGAATCGCCCCTTCACCCTCAGGCCCCTTACACATAGGTCATGCTTACGGAACAATCATCAACTCAACTTATGCTAAAATGTACAACGGCAAGTTCATTTTAAGGATTGAAGACACTAATCCTGACAACATCTACAAAGACGCATACAAGTTAATAGAAAAAGACGTAAATTGGCTAACAGACAACAACCTCTCGGAAATAGTCATCCAAAGCGACAGACTAAAATTATACTTCAAATATGCAGAACAACTAATCAAAGAAAACAATGCTTACATCTGCACTTGCGACCCAGACATTTGGCGTGAAATGAAAGCCAAAAAAGCAGCCTGTAGTTGCAGAACTCAAAGCAAAGACAAAAACCAAACATTATGGAAAAAGTTCTTCAAAACAAAAGAAAAAGGCGGATTTGCTCAAGGTGAAGCTGTTCTTAAACTTAAAACAGACATAAATCACAAAAATCCAGCAATGCGAGACTTTAGTCTTTGTAGAATCAACGATCAAGTTCATCCAAGAACAAAATCAGACAACCGTGTTTGGCCTCTAATGGTTTTCTCAGTTGCAATTGACGATCACGAATTAGGAATCACGCACGTTCTAAATGGAAAAGACCACCATGACAACGGCAAAAAAGAAGCCCTAATTCTAACTAAACTAAACAAACATGCGCCAATATATCAGCATTGGGGCAGAATAAATTTCGAAGGTCTAAAACTAAGCACATCTAAAACAAAGTTAGCTATAGAACAAAAAAAGTACACTGGTTGGGACGACATCAGACTAGCAACCTTATTAGCCCTAAAACGTAGAGGATATCAACCAGAAGCACTAAAAAAGTTCGCAACTGGGATAGGATTAAGCCTAACAGACAAAACTGTCTCTCAAGAAGAGTTCTGGAAAAACATCAATTCTTTCAACAAAGAAATAATCGAACCCATTGCAAACAGATACTTCGCTATAGAAGACCCAACAAAAATCACAATCAAAGATCTAACTCCTAAAAAGATCACATTAGATAAACATCCAGACAATAAAAAGAAAGGAAAAAGAACTCTAAACATAACAAATACTATTTTGATAGAAAAATCAGACAAAAAAGATCTAAAAGAAAATCAAATCCATAGATTAATTGACTGCTGTAACTTCACAAAAAATGGCAACAAATTCATATTCCATTCAGAAGACTTCAAAGAGTACAAAAACGCTAAAAATAAAGGTAAAATTATCCATTTCCTTCCAGACAACGAAGACCAACTAACAACTCTAAACATCAGAAAAACCAATCATAAATTAATCAAAGCAGTAGCAGAAAAAGAAATCCTAAATGAAAAACAAAACAACCTAATTCAACTAGAAAGAAAATTCTTCACAAGAGTAGACAAACTAGACAAAAAAACCAATGAATTAACCGTCTGGCAACTCCACTCTTAAAAAACCATGTACTTCTTTCTTTCTCTTCTTTCTCCCTTTATATTCTTTTTTTTAATCTTCTCTTATAACGCACCCACTGTTTCAAATAAACATTCAGAACAAACTTCTCAATAACTTATATCTAACAATATAAAAAAACAAATAATAAAACAATAATAAAAGAAAAAACCAAATCTACTCTTTAGCAGCCAAGAAATCATCCAATACAGCAAGTGTTTCTTTCCGAGACTTAGCCCTACGGATCTTCCGAGCCAATTTCTTCTCTCCTAAGAACTCCTTAACCCATACTGCAATCTCGCTCTTACGTCCAATCCCATATAGTTCAAATGCACTTGGTTTCATCGAACGAACCGCAATATCTAGATCAGACACACTATCAAGTACTTCTCCAGTTTCAAGCCTAAAATTACCTTCTTCAGTGATATGTGGCCGTGATAACACTTTACTATTCATGATGTTCAATGAAAACCTAACAAGTGAAAACTTTTGGTATAATAACACCACAACCACAACAACTACTAAATACCCAGCTAACAATAACAATTCAGGTCCAAGTGAAATAATGTCACTTTGGAACAAGATTGCCTTTTTAAGCAATTCACTACTAAGCATGTAGGGGTTATACATAAGTATGCTTCTAAGGGTATAAGAAAAACTCTCAACTGGTAAAACTAAATTAGATAAGAAAGCCAAAGCTCCTCCAATTGAGATCTGTGCAATTGTAATCCCTTCTTGAGTTTTGAACACATAGCCAATCAAATATCCTAAAAAGATGAACAGTGACGCACTTAATACAAGTATCAAAGCAGTTATCTTGTAGTTCTCAAGCACAGGTATGCCCAGATAATAATAAGCTGAAGCTAACACAACAGCAGATTGTACAGCTAAAATAATAAAGTTTGTAAAAAACCTAGAAACCAGGTGTAATGTACTACTAGTTGGGCTAGTGTAGTTACGAAAAAACGCTTTAGATTGCCTCTCAATTACAACTAAGTTACTAGCAAGAATCATACCTACAAATAACATTAATAGGATTAAGTAATAAGGGAACATGAATAATGATTTGTCTGAACTAGACACAATCTCTTCAACACTAATAGAAAACTCATTCTCAACACTCTGACCAGACAAAGTTGAAGCTTTAGCCAAACTTTCCTTAATAGAATCTAAATTATTTTCAACAGAAGACAAACTAACACTAATAGTTTCAATACTTCCTTCTATGTCTCCTGAAACTGATGCAACATCTCCTGCATTTGAACTAGCAGCCCCGATGCTTCCTTGAAGTGAACTAATTGTACTCTCAAGAGCATCAATTGAACTTTCAACTGTAGCTCCATCACCTGACAAAATACTTTCCATTTCTTCATATGCTGTTGTCAAATCTTCACTTGCACCTTCAACGGACTTAGCTTCTGAAATAAGCGTCTCAATTTGTGCCTTAAGTGCTTCGTAAGATGTATCAAGTGAACTAACTGAACTAGATCCTGAACTAATATCTTCATTAGCTGATGATAAATCGTCTTCAATACTTGAAGCACTAGATCCTAGGTCTCCAACATTATTAGAAACTGAACTTGCACGACTTTGAGATGAATCAACTAAAGATGATGAATCTTCTTGCATTT
Source organism: uncultured Methanosarcinales archaeon (assembly GCA_964527395.1). Lineage (GTDB taxonomy): Archaea > Nanobdellota > Nanobdellia > Woesearchaeales > GW2011-AR9. The sequence goes on along the minus strand of CAZGQD010000010.1, from coordinate 36,761 downwards.
CTTTAATATTGGCAAGTTCAATTCCAATTCCTGTTAAAATTTCTTCAATTCTATCTTGTGTAACCTCTTCTGACTTACTTTCAATACTTGAACCAACAGAATACATTATTGACTCAACTACATTTAATCTTGATTGATCAACATAAAACTTAACTTCTTTTTTATTTACTTCGCCACTTTCGGAATCTATCCCTGAGACTTCAAAATCTTCGGGAAAATCTATACATAAATTAATCTTCGACGACTTCATCTCTTCAATACAACTATCTATATTTTTGTAATCAAGAACTGTGTAACCATCATTTATCAGTTCAGTTGTAAAATCAAGTGCTAAACCTTCTGCTTGTGCATCAACTACTCCTACAGAAAAACTTAATTCTTCGCTACTTGAAGAAAAAGTAAACAAAATCAATGCAATTATAAGCATTGGACCAATAAAAACAGTAAATGCTGAAGACTTTGCTCTAAGCAAAAGTTTAAAATCTTTTTTTAGTATAGTTAAAAATTTCATCTTGACCTCTTTTAATTTCACGTATCAAAGTCAACTTCAATACATCTTTTCATTACCAAATTAAAAACTATTATTTTTTTAATTTTCACAAATTACTTTTTTTTACTTTTCTTAATCTTGCCTTTAACCTTTTTATCTTGCATAACTCTTTGAGCAACAATCTTCTTATTTCCTTGTTGTTCAATTTGCACGAATATTTTGTCTAAACTAGGTTTTCGCAACTCAATCTCAATTATTCTCTCATTCTTCTGGTCAAGTACTCCTACTAATTCTCGAATAACTTTCCCTGCATTAACTGCGTCGATGCTAAGCATCTTACCACTAATATTAATATTTTTCACACTTTTAGCAACTTCTTTAGAAAATGACCTCATGACTTTAGAATAATTACCTGGTGAAGAATGTAAATATATTGTCTCTTCAGCAAGCGTCCTCTTTTGAATATCTTCTGCACTTCCTTGTGCTACAATTTTCCCACCTTTAAAAATAACAAATCTGTCACAGATCGATTCAAGCTCAGGTAGATCATGACTTACAATTATAATACTAGTTCCTTTTGCATTAACTTTTCTCAAAATTTCCCAGATCTTATTACTCAAAACAGGATCTAAATCAGAAGTTGGCTCATCTAATATCAATACTTTAGGGTCATGAATTAACGAACAAGCAATATCAAGTCTACGTTGCATTCCACCTGACATGTGATTTGCCGTTAAATTTTTGGAAGCACTCAAATCAACCAAATCAAGTAAACTTTCTGCATTAAGCAAAAGTGCTTTTTTTGGAACATTATACAAGGACCCAAAATATAATAAATTTTCTAAAGCAGTTAAATTAGGATAAAAACTAGGTGTTTGTGATGCAAACCCAAACATTTTCTTCAATGATTGTGGATTTCTAAAAACAGAACACATTGCTCCATCTTCTACACTATTAATTAAATGCATATCACGAAACAAAATTTCTCCTTTTTCTGGTTTTGTAATTCCAATCAGCATATTCAGAAAAGTAGTCTTACCTGATCCACTCTTTCCAATAATTCCTAATATCTCTCCAGACTTAATAGAAAAACTGATATTATTAAACACATAACGACGACCATAGACCTTTGTTAGATTCTCAATTCTAAACAGATCTTTTTCTTTTCCACCTACCACTAGAGCAATAACATACTTTTCCTTTTTAAACATAGCTAACTATTTGAGAGTAACAATTTTTCTAAAATGGCTAATTTTGTAGAAAGAGAGCATAATATTCGATTATTTTCAAGAATTCAATAAATCATTAATCTGTATTTTTCACGTTCAATTCATTCTTCAACATGTATTATTTGAACGGGACAAACTTCTTCAGCTTCCTTATGTGCTTCTTTCTCTCCATCACTAACTATCTCTTTTTCCCAGAAATCTCCATTCTCACTAGCAGAGATACATTGTGCGATGCCTTCATCGTCCATTTTCCATTGCTCGGGAGAAATAGCAGCACATGCCCCACAACTAATGCAGTCTTTTTTAAAATGTTTTACTTTTACCATCTTTTAATCTATTTCTTATACTATGAGCTTCTATATCACTACTATTACTATTTTCAAAGCATATTTAAAAGAATTGTGCATAATATTTCAACTAATCAATCTACTTTCTCCTTCTCCTTGTGTTTCTCTTCTTTCTAGGACTCTCCTTTTTCTTAATCTGAGCTGAACTTGCTTTTGGAGGAGCTTTCTTAATAACAATCATCTGGTGATCCTTCTCAAATGGCTCCAGACTTCTAATCTCTGTGATCATAAATTCTTTTTCAATTTGCTGTTGGACTTCTTCAAAAATTTCTGAACTTCTTCTCTTGATGTCTATGCTTCTCGCTTTAACTGCAATTAGTCCAACGCCTCCTTCTTTCAAGAAAATCTTTACATTTTTCAAAAAGATTTTTGCTTGTTCTCTTTGTGCTATATCTTGAAATACTACATCTACTTCACTAACTCTATCAACATATTCTTTTGGGTGCATTGCATCAGCCATTATTACTGCCATATTTTCTCGTCTTTCAGAAACAAAAACAAGATCTCTCACTACTCTTGCTGCAAAATCTAATGCAAAAACAAATCCTTCCTTTCCAATCATATCACTAACATAAGAAACTGTGTGTCCATGTGATGCTCCAAGGTACAAAACAACGCTTCCTTGACGAATTCCTGTGTTAGTACATCCATTCTTTATAAATGCTGCAAGCTTAGATCTCTTTGGGTCCCATTCTCTGTATGGTCCGTCTTTTTCACGTACTATTCTCTCTCCAAACTCTGCTTTTTGACTTGATAATAATGATTTAGTGAATAACTTTCTCTTTTTTTGATCAGTATACACTTCAAAAATGCCTTGTGGAATGACTTTTTTCTGATTTCTTCCCATAATTTATCTGATTTCTCTTTTATTTATAAACCTAAGCCTCAAAAACACTCGGTGGAGTTAAGATCGAATGACTCAAATGATGGACAACAAAAAACTCCTTTCTTCTCTTCATCAAAACAACCCTTATTTCAGGTGGAACTCAATTCTCAAAAATACTCGAAAATTAAGTTTTCTTCTTAAATCAAAAGAACATTTTCAAAAAATGACTAATTTTCTTATAATCGTATCAGAAAAAATATGAAAATCGTTTCTAAAATAAAATTGTTTGAAAAATCTGCTGGTATTTATTGATAAAAAATCAATTTGTTCTTAAAAAGATAGGTCTAGCTTCTTTTAGAACAGAATTCACAAAAATTTTCAAGTTTTAACTAATTTGAGAACGAATTCATAACTTAACTAAATCAAAACAAACTCTAAATGTGTATGGTGCATGCTGCCCACACTTTACTGTATTCATTAATTTCATAGAAAATCCAATCTCTTTACATAATTTAACCATCCTTTTACTCTCTTCTTCAATGTCTTTTTCATTTAAAAATGCATAAATGTGAATTGTGCCTTTTTTCTTTATCTTTGGAAGTGCAACATCTAAAAATTCCTCTGATGTTTTAGGGAGTGGCATCAAAATCCTATCAAACTCATCTTTCAATTTTGGAACTTCACTCTTTACGTCTCCATTAATCAACTCTACTCTCTCTTCATTAATCTTGTTTTTCTTCCTATTTTCAATTGCAAATTGGTGTGCATCTGGATTCAACTCAATTCCAATGATTTTCTTAGCTTCACTATGTTTTGCCAAAATCAATGGGTATGGTCCACTTCCTGAGAACATAATTAGTACTTTTTCTCCTTTAGATACTAATTTAGCAATTCTTAATCTTTCATTTCCTAGTCTTGTTGAGAAATAGGTCTTTTCCAGATCCAAATAAAGTCTAATCTTACTTTCTAGGTGTGTTGTGTCTTTTCTGTTTTCTCCTGCTAGGACTTCTACTTTTCTAGTTCTAAATTGTCCTGAATGGATTGCACTTTTTTTCACAACTACTTTGACATTTTTGTTATTTTCAAGGTATGTCTTAGCAATCTTCTTTTCTTTTCCAATCAAGTTTTCTGGAATCTCTAGGATCATGATGTCTCCTACAATTTCTTGACTCTTTGGCATATCTTCTATTTCTTTACTTGTCAAAAACTCAGAAAATTCATCTAAAATGTCTATCTTTTTCTTTTTCTTGGGCATGTCTTTCTCAACAATCTTGATTTCTTTAACCAAGGAAACATCTGCATCTTCTAATAGTGGGAAATACAATCTTTCTCCTTCTTTTTTTGGCAAAAATTCTGTATTTAATGCAGCAATCTCTATTAGTTTATTTTTAACTTTCTCTGCATTTTTAAGCTCTACTTCTGCTACTTTCATACTTCTTCTCTCTCAATAGATAACTTATATAAACATTCTCTATACTAACCTCTACTATGTCCAAAAAAAAGCCTAAAACGAAGAAATTATATAATAAATCTGATCCTTTTCTTTTAAAATGCTTAAAGGTTTCTTGGCGTATGTCTTCTTGGACTGCTACTAATATTTGGGCTTGCATTTCTTGGACAACCACTTCTTTCATTTCTTGGGTCAAAAAAAAACCTCAAAATGAAGAAGATCTTGCTCTCGAAATTGATTCTTTAAATCGGGATGAATCTTCTTTGCCTAAAGTTCAAAAAGGTCTTCTGGGTTCAGAATTTCCTGCAAAACGCTCAAATTTAAACGAATTAGAGTCTCTTGATGGTGATTTATCAAAATTCGAATCTTGGATATACTCAAAATCTTCTACTATTGGCATAATCTTGGGTGCAAGGGGTTCTGGCAAGTCTGCAATTGGTATGTTCTTATTAGAAAATTTCAAAGCGAAATCAAAAAAGAAAATATATGCTCTTGGCTTTAAAAAGGATCATTTGCCTGGCTATATCAACATAATTTCTGATATCTCTCATATTAAAAACAACTCTGTCTTGCTAGTTGATGAGGGTGGGGTTGAATTTTCCAGCCGTTCTGCTATGACTAATGCTAACAAACTTTTAACTGAAATCCTCTTAATTGCTAGGCACAAGGATTTAAGTGTAATTTTCATCTCTCAGTCCTCTGCAAATATTGAAATCAATGCCATCAGGCAAGCTGATTATCTTCTACTAAAACCTTCTTCTTTGCTTCAAAATGACTTTGAAAGAAAGAAAATTAAAGATATTTATGAAGGTGTTAGGGATGAGTACAAAAAACACAAAAACACTCTTGGTGCTCTTTATGTTTATTCAGACAAATTTCGTGGTTTTGTAACTAATTCTTTGCCTTCGTTCTGGTCAGATTGTGTGAGCAAAGGCTATGCTCAAAAAAAATATTCTAAGTAGTTATGTGCTTTCTCCAATTTTCTTTCCACTGTTGTGTATGTCTATCTTCTTCTTCTTCTTCTTCTTCTTCTTCTTCGCCTTCAAAACCACAACTTAATTTCTCATGGAACTGGATTCTCAAAAATACTTGAGTTTAAGTGATTTTTTCTTCAAATAATACTTAGTTCAAAAAACGAACACTAAAAATAAACTTAAATTTCACAAAAGTTATCAAAAAAGCCAACAAATTAGTTCTAAAAAGCAACACTTGATTCCACTCACAGTTTAAAACAACGAAAAGCAACCAAATTTCAGATGGAACCAGATTCTCGAAAATTTTCAAGTTTCAGCAGTTTTAACTTTAATTTTCCTACGAAATATCTCTACAGAACAACTATCTATTCAAACAAAAAAGCCTAGCAAAACCTACAAATAATCATACAACTACTAATAATAAAAAACAATCAATCAAAAGAAATCAGCCAAACCTTTCTGTGCTTTAGCCTTACTTGCTTCAGCCAAACTAGCTAGCTTAGACTTTACTCTACTTTCACTAAATTCATGCTTTTCCACTAAACACTTAATCAATTCTTCTTCATTAACATCAGAAAAAGAAATGTTGTAATCATCACTCACTGGCATATCCTTAATCACATCAAACACTTCTTTCCAAGCCAAATCTGGATATGCTTCTGTCCATTTCAAAGTTTCAAACAACTTCTCAAAGTCATGCCCATACTCTTTAACCAACTTCAGACCTTTCTTTTGTCCTATCCCTTTGATTCCATTCGGATTATAATCTGTCCCTATCATCATAGCTAACGCAATCAACTGCTCTCTATCAATTCCCCAGAGATTTAAATTTTCTTCAAGCAAGATAACTTCGGTCTCAATTTTCTGATTTGCAAACTTTCCTGCCCGTTTACGCCTTCCTGCGATTGACAGATTCCTAATCAACAAAGGGCACCCAAATACTATATTATCATAATCTTGTGACACACAACCGTATGCTGATCCATTTGCTACCATCCATGATGCTTGTGCTTCTCCTTCTGATGGTGCTTGTACAATGGGTAGACCAAGCAACTTGATCACTTCTTTGCTATCTTCCACCATCTCTTTGGTCAATCTGGCTGTACGTCCTGCATACTTTCTCATTGCCTCTTCATCACCATCTTCACGTGCAGCTTCAACCAGTAAAGATGCTTTCTTTTTAGCAGCTTCACGCTTTTCCCATGTAACTCTCTTCAGGTCAGGTGCTTTTCCATCAAAAACAAAGACTAATTTCAATCCTTGCTCCATCAAACTGCTAACTCTGTTAAAAAGTCCAATTAGGTGTGATGTCACATTCCCTGATGCATTTGTAAACGGGCTTCCATCTGGCCCACGAATTGTTGTAAGAAATTGATATAATAGGTTCATTGAATCAACAACAAGAACTTTGTCACGTAGTGAAGGTATTGTAATTGTACTCTTTTTCACAATATCCTTAATTTTTAATCCCATCTGTCACACCTACTTAATTAAAAGTCAATCTTCAAAAGCATCAAATTAACAAACTCTCCGCTCTCTGCGAACTCTTCTGCCTTTTTGCTAACAGTTCCAGTATATAAAAATAACAGTGGCATCTTATCCATTTGTGCTTCCATGTAGGCTGCACTCACATCTTTTTCATCACATTTAGATTTGTTTTTCGCTTTACAAAATACTGATATTCTTCCAAATTTGCTAGGTATGCTAACTTTCAAATTCAATTCTCCATTTTTCCGAACAATTTCATGTGATTCTACTATTGCTCCTTCTTTTTCAAAATAAACAATCACTTCTGGCAAGAAATCTCCAATTTTCCTCTTGCTCCCTTTCATCAGCTTTTCTTTAATTTTCTGTACAAGGTCACTTTGATCAACAATAGTTTCTTTCTTCTCAATTACTTCAGTTGTCTCTACTGTCTCCTGGACTTTTTCTTTCTTTTTAACTTCCTTTAGTTCAGATTTATTTTCTTTCTTTTCTTCTTTCTTACTTTCTACTTTTTCAACCTTTTTCTTAGCTTTTTTAGCTGGCTCTTTCTTAGGGACAGGTTTCTTCTTTTGTTCTTCCCTTATGGGTTCAGCTTCAACAGGTTCTTGAATCTTAGTTTCTACTTTCTCCTCTTTAACAGAGGCAACCTTCTCTTTTCTTGCCTTTTCTTCACTATTAATCTCTGCTTCTGCCACAGCTTCAAGTTTTGTTTGCACTTCTTCTGCTTCAACAACGACGACTTTATTTTCTACTTCTTCAACTACTGCAGCAGGAACTTCAGCTACTTTTTCTACTGCAGTATTAATTACTTGGGGCACTTCTTCAATTTTCGCATCTCCTCTAGGACCCTCTGCTGTATTTGGTGGATAATCTAACTTTAAACCATGGGGAACTTCCGTTTTTTTCTCTTGAACCTTTTCTTCCACTACTTTTTTTTGTTTCAAAGGCTCCTGAACTACTGCTTCCTTTGGCTCTATTTGAACTGCAACTTCTGCTTGAGCTGGTGCTTCTGCCTGAACTGGGGCCTCTACTTGTTGTTCTACTACAGCTTCCTCTGCAACTTGAGCTTGATTCTGAACTGCTTCTTGGACAGGCGCAGCAACTTCTACGACTACTCCATATACAATAGTTCTAATTTTCTCTGCCACTTCATTGTCATTTGACATGTACCATTTCCAGAATATTTCAGATCCATTACCCATATCAACTTGTAATGGAATTGCAAAATCATTCATTTTCCGAAGAGCTACTTTGTGTATCAAATCAATATTATTTTCTCTCAAAACCTTTTCTTGCATTAAATTAGAAAAAACTTGCAAATCTCTGCCACTAAACACTTTGTTTGCAAAGTTAGCCAGCTGTGCTTCTTGCCCTACTAGATAATAAAGTGGTGAAGTCCCAATTTTCATCCGACTGATTTTAACCTTACCAGAACTCTTCAATTCACCAAGATAAGCTGAAGCAATAAGTGGGTCTTCTTTGATATTTCTAGCTACTGCGGTTGGCAAACTAGGCCCATTAAACTTCAAAAAATTAAGAATCATATCTGATTTCAGCATAATCCAGTTCATGCTAAGTTTGCTTTATTAACTTTTTGAGCTTACAAAGTATAAGTATTAGAAAATATATATTAAATAACATAAAACAGAGGTAAATTAAGAAAGAAAAAAACTAATAATTACTCTATGGTTTCATCCATCTCACTTCGTAGTATGTAACATCTCCTTCGTCATCTACTACTCCAATAAGTAACCTTTTCTTAGTACTATGTGCTACTCTATTTTTCGCACTGAACTCGTGCCATGTTAGTGTTTCTCCTTCATGAACTGGATAAACTACCCAACGAGCATGGTCTTCTCCAGGTTTAATACCTCTATCATATACACGAAAGTCAGCTCCAAACTTAAGTGCTGTCTTGATAATGTATCCTCTGTTACGTATATCTTTGAATACACAATAGCGTATCCAGAAGTTAGGTTCAACTTTACGTGCTTTTCTAACATAAGTCTCAAAAGTCATCTTACGTCCAGCTTCACTTCGCATATCTAAACGACCTTTTTCATGCAAATACAAAGCTTCAAGTAAACTAAGTTCAACTTTTCCACCTTCAGTAATACTACCAAACCTGGATTGATTATAGAATTCACGTGCAGCCTCTGAACTTTCAGTAATAACTCTCTCACGTGCTACTAATGCTTTAACAACTCTTTTTCTGTTAGCTTCTCTTTCTGCTTTACGTTTTGTAGCTTCATCTATTGGATCTAGATCATGTTCAAGAACTCTTCCTCCAATTTTGCTTGGAAGTAGGTCATTTTCAACAACTATTGCTTTGGTATCGTTTTCCAAAGAGCCAGTAGATTTTATAATTTCCTTGGCTACTTCTGATTCCTTTGCTTTACTAGAATCTTCACTATTAATACTGTCTTTTTCACTTTTCACCATATTTTTCTCCACACGCATAGAAAATCATCCAAATAACAACTTAATATGTTTCGTGTAATGTCAAAATACTCTCTTCTCTTTAAAAAGCTTTAGAACAAAATCATCCAATCTCAAAAAAACTAAAAATAACAAATTAATAAAAAAACAAAAAAAACAATCACTTTTTACCTTTTTTCTTAGCTTTGCCTTTAGGAGCATCAAATCTAGCTTTCACAGCTGCAACGATTCCAAGAACAACTATCAAAAGCACAATTCCAACTAAAACAGGTCCAATTACACTGCCTTTATTTCTACCAGTGATGTTTTCTCCTCCTTCTCCTCCTTGAGCTGGAGTTTCTCCTTCAGATGGGGTTTCTCCACTTCCTTCACCAGAACAGCTTTGGCTTAATTCTGGAATATCATCGTCTGTTCCACAATCGTTTTCATCATTACACTCACGGCTTTGTGAATCGTCTGTACATTCTGACCAATCACCACAAATCCAACTTTCTGTACAAGTTGAACTGCTAGATCCTCCTCCGCCAGAAGAACCTCCACTACTAGATGATCCTCCACTAGAACCACCTGAATCTCCACTACCATCATCTCCTGTTCCATCAGAATCGCAAGAATCTCCTATACAAAATGTTCCTGAAAGACTTTCTCCAGCACAAGAAGCATAAACTGTATAGTCTCCTTCATCATCATAGTTCAACTCAGATGAATAAGTTTCAGAATCAACAGAAATCTCTGTAACTCCTACTGTAAATCCTGAAAAAACAACTTGAACGAGTACTTCGTCTGCTCCAGAACATGTCCCACTAATGGAAACTGGATCCACAGAATCGTCTAGTTCTAGTGTTGCTGCACTAGCAAAAGCAAAAGAAAAACAAAATACAACTAAAAAAACAAAAAATATTTTCATTCTTCCCATTTTAGTTCACCTCTGTTGAATCAACAAGTGATTCTCCTCCATTTTCTGGCCAATCTGACCACACATATGTTTCCACAGAGTAATCTCCATCTGCTGTAGGTGTAAAGCTAACACTCAGACTTTCACTACCACCATCGTCGATAGCCACCATCTCTTGAGATGTAAATGATTGCACTGTCCCATCTGTATCTTCAAGCACTTGAACAATCAATAAATGGTCTGCTACAATTGATCCTTCAACCTCAACAGAAATGGTGTAAACTTCTCCAGCAACTAGTGCACTAATGTCTATGATTTGGTCACCATTTCCATCTGTGATCACAATGCTAGTTACTCCTGTGCTCTCAGCTTCACAACCATCATCTACTTCTCCACTACAATCGTTGTCAATACTATCACTACAAATCTCTGTAGCTCCTGGGTTCACTGTTGCATCTGTGTCATCACAGTCTGAGTCAGTATCATATCCATCTAAATCTAAATCAACAGCTGCATCAGCTAAGCAGATATCATCTTCATCAACTTCTCCATCACAGTCGTTGTCAAGTAAGTCACACACTTCTGTAGCGCCAGGATTAGTCCCTGCATCTTCATCTGCACAATCATTTCCTCCACTAGCTTCACTATAGTAACCATCTCCATCAGCGTCAACAAGTGAATCAGCATCAATACATGAATCATCTACAACTTGATTACAATCATTATCTAGTAAGTCACAGATTTCTAATGCTCCTGGGTAACTTGATGCATCTTGGTCAGCACAATCATCTACTGTTGTGTATCCATCTCCATCTTCATCTAATGGACAACCTTTGTACATTGAAGAGTCACTATCATCACAATCGCTTTCTTCAGCAATATCTTCAGCTAAATAATAAAATGCTCCTGGCTGATAACAAGCTTCAACTACATTATCATAGTCTGCATATCCATCTAAATCTAGATCGGGGTACCAATTACTTGCTACTCCAACAGTAGAATCACTGTCATCACAGTCTTCTCCATCTGTCCAACTGATAGTTGCTTCTGGTTGATAACAAGCCTCAATTGTTCCTGCTGTAAATTGATCTCCATCAACGTCTACGTACCATGTATCAGTTCCTTGCACTAACTCACTATTGTCATCACAATCTTCTCCATCTGTCCAACTGATAGTTGCTTCTGGTTGATAACAAGCCTCAATTGTTCCTGCTGTAAATTGATCTCCATCAACGTCTACGTACCATGTGCTTAATTGATAAACGGAGGCTTCATTATCGTCACAATCACTAGAGTCTACTACATATCCTTCTGGTTGTGTACATCCAAACTCTGTATCTGCTTCATCTCCATATCCATCTCCATCTGAATCAGCATACCAAGTAATCTCTTCACACTCTTCTGCTTCTTCAACAACAACAAAATTAATTACTGGTTTGTTAGTAATAATTTCACTTCCTGAACTTTGAGCAGATGAGCTATCTGAAAACTGAACATAAAATTCATCTCCAATAGCAAAGTCTTCTGAAACAAAAAATTCAATTTCAACTAATGCAAATTCTTCTGTGGCAATAGCACCTGGATTTGAGATATAAAATTCAATAGAACTATCTAGCTCTGCCTCTATTCCTGTGTCTATGCTATAATCATCACTATAGTCTCCTTCAGCAGATTCAAACAAAAACTGATGACTCACATAACTCAATTCTGAAGAATCAAAATCTAAAAACACCTTTATGTCATCTAATTCAAACTCTCCTGCATTTACTGACAATACTAAATTAACTGTACTTCCTGAAGTAATCTCTGCTTCTGTAAATGTTGTACCACCAAACTGCATACATAAATCGCCTTCGTCACAACTTGTTTCTACAACATAAACTGCTTCTCCAACTATTGCACGTTCTTGTCCTAAAAACGCCAAAACTAATAATAACAAAACAGAAATTACTAAAATCACCACTTTCTCAGTAGACTGACTTACTGCTTTAACCATAATTAATACACCTCTATTTAAGTAAAAATAACGCAGTCATTATTTATATTACTTTCTCTAATACAAAAACAAAAAATTAATTAACAAATACAACAAACAAAAAAACATACAACAATGGTACTAAAACTCTACGAATACAAAAATTGCAATACTTGCAGGAAAGCAAAAAAGTTCCTAGATGCAAGAGGCATTAGTTACGAAGAGATCCCAATTAGGGACCAAGCACCAAACAAAACAGAACTTAAAAAAATGCTAGAAAAGATTGGATTAAACAGACTCTTCAACAGCTCCAGTAAAACTTACCGAGAATTAAACATTAAGGAGCAAAGACAAACAAAAACCACCAAAGAACTTCTAACCATACTAACAGAAAACGGCAACTTAGTAAAACGTCCTTTCTTAATTGGAACAGAAAAAAACAAACAAATCCACATCACTGGTTTCAAAGAAGATGAATGGAGAGAGTTATTTCCTTAAAAAATAAAACTTTCTTCTAAATGGTATCTACAATTCTTTTTCTGGGAAAATACAAACTAAACATACTTCCAACACCAATTGCAGTATCAACTCTAGATACTCCATGCAACCTATGCAAACTTAAGTCAGTAAGTCCAAGACCTATGCCTGTACTTTTTCTTCCGGAATAACCTAATTCAAAAATTCTTGGCAATGCTTCATCTTTAATTCCATTCCCGTAATCAAGAACACTAATTCTAATAAGATCTGTATCTGGCTTATACAAATGTTGGTTTGGTCCCAGACCTGACTCTAAATCCCTTAGCTTCAAAGTTCCTAATGAAACCTCAACTGGTCTCTGAACTTTTAAATCTATATGTTGGTCTTCTGCATTTTGTATGTAGTGTAAAACTTCTAGAAAAACAATCCCTGGATAGGTTTTAGCAAAAAAATCAACTGGTTCTGCTGAAGGTAGGTAACAAGCCACTTCAGATCCAGATTTAATATTTCTTCTAGATATTAAATTTTGCACTAATTCATCAATGTCTTCATATTTGGTTCCATTCCCAATATGTAATTGTTGCATCCCTAGCAATGTTTGTAACAGTTCGTATCCTATAAATGGTGCTTGTCTTCCAGATTGAAGTGAAATACTTGCAACTTGAAGTGTGTTATTCAAGTCATGTCCCAAAATTCTTAAAATTGCATTTAATTCTGGGCAAGAAATTTCTTCTTCCAGTCCAATCCGATCTCTTGGAATATAAAATGGGTCTATAAATGGCATGAATCTCTCAAAACGACCCTTATTTATAAAGTCACTCCAACCAAATGACAAAAATAGAAATAAAACCAAAATTAGCCAAAAATAACCTGAAAAACAAAAAAGCACATTCGATCAAATTCAGTCACTAATCTTATCTCCACGACTACCGCTTTCATACCATCCAGCTGCTGTGATTCGAATAAACTCTGCATTCGTTTGCATCCCTAAAATATCACGTGATCCACAATAGCTAATTCCGCTACGTAAACCCTTAGACCATCCATCAAGTAGTCCAGATACAGGCCCATAATAATCAACCAAAATTGGAACTCCTTCAACATGCACATTTAATTGATTACGAATCCGCTTACCTTTCATTTTTTCAGCTTTTTCATGGTTATTCACATAAGAAGCAGACCCCATATAACGCTTATATCTCTTACCGTTCTTAGACATTACAGGTCCAGGACTCTCACGACATCCACTGAATTTGGAACCATTCATAATTGTACTAGCTCCTGCAGCCAGAGCCTTAACTATGTCTCCTGACAAACTAATCCCTCCATCTGCACATACAGGAATACCAAACTTAGAAGCAACAGAGCATACATCCATCACTGCCGTTAGCTGTGGAACTCCTGCTCCTGCCATAATTCTAGTGGTACAAACTGGGGACGGCCCAATCCCTACTTTTAAACCATCGACTCCAGCATCAATCAAATCTTGTGCTGCAGCTGCAGTGGCTATATTCCCCGCCATCAAATCAATGTTAGGAAACTTTACTTTCAATTCACATATTCGAGAAATAGCAAAATCGCTATGGCAATGTGCAATATCTAAACAAAGTACATCTACTCCAGCATCTACAAGTGCAGTAGCACGCGAAATAGCATCTTTAACTCCAACAGCAGCGCATACAACTAATCGACCTTTGGTATCACGGTTAGAATTACTCCATGTTTCTAATTTAACAATATCTTTACTTGTTATTAATCCACAAAGTTTACCTGATTCATCAAGCAAAGGCAACTTTTCAATCCTATGTTCACGCAATATTTCTTTTGCATGCTCTAAACTAATTCGCGGCTTTGCAACAACTAGCCGAGAACGTGGTGTCATTACAGAAGAAACAAGTTTCTCATGGTCCTTCTCAAATTGGTAATCTTTATGGGTAAAAATACCTACTACATCTCCACAAGTCCCTTCAGATCCATTGGAACCACTATGAACCCCAACACCTGAAGTAACAATTAAACTTGTAATGCTTTTTTCTTCCATCAGCCTAATTGCTTCAGCTATAGTCACATTTGGTGAAACACATTGCGGTTTTTCAATCACATAACATGTGCTGCGTTTAACTCGACGAACTTCAGCTGCTTGTTCTTCAATTGTACAAAACTGGTGTATTATTCCAATCGCTCCAGCTCTAGCAAGCGCAATAGCCATTTTAGATTCACATACACTAGCCATATTTGCAGCTACAAACGGCAAATTCACACTAACGTTTCTAGTAAATTTAGAAGCAATTTTGGCCTCGCTACGTGATGCAAGAGGCGTTCTTTTCGGCACAAGCAGAACATCATTATAGGTTAATCCTAACCGTACATTTTCTAAAGCCATACAGTTAACAAAAAGGAACAAATTTACTATAAATAGTTGCCGTTACCCCTAACTCTAAACAAAAACACACCAAAACACACCAAAACACAAAAAATTAAGATAACCCCAAAATAAAAATAAGATAAAAATAAGATTAACTACTTGATAAACATAAAATAAACACAAATCAAACATAAAATAACCATAATCTGCAAACATAATCAATAAACAAAAAAACATAAAAATAGCCAAAAACCCCTAAATTCAAGATAAAACTTAAAAATAAGCTCAATTCCAACAACCAAAGATGATATTTAATTACTTAATCATATTACTCTTATTGGGACTTTCAGCACTTTTTTCAGGCCTTACTTTGGGTCTTATGGGTTTAGATTCATACGAACTTCAAAGAAAAGCAAAACTAAACAATATTGCTGCAAAAAGAATCTATCCTTTAAGAAAAAAAGGCAACCAACTCCTTTGCACCTTATTGATAGGAAACGTAGCAGTAAACTCAGCTTTAGCAGTTTTCTTAGGTTCCATCACAGCAGGAGTCACAGCAGGAATAATTTCAACAGCTCTAATTGTGATTTTCGGAGAAATCATCCCTCAGTCATTGTTCTCCAGACATGCCTTAAAGTACGGTTCAAAAGCAGTTCCACTAGTCTATTTTTTCCACTACCTTCTCTACCCAATTACCTTCCCTTTAGCAAAGCTCTTAGATAAATTTCTAGGAAGAGAATTACCTAGTCTTTACTCCAAAAAAGAACTAGCTCTCCTTCTAGAAGACCACAAAAAAAGCAAAGATTCCAAAATTGATGCTGACGAACTTAACATTATCAAAGGTGGTCTATCTTACTCAGATAAAAAAGTAATGGATGTAATGACTCCAAGAGTAAACACTTTTTTCCTAAACAAATCCCAAATATTAAACAAAAGCAACCTAAAAAAAATCACTAAAAAAGGTCATTCTAGAATCCCTATTTTCGACAAATCAACCGACCACGTTGTAGGTATTCTTTACGCAAAAGATTTAATCCCAATAGATCCAGATTCAAACACAAAGATAGAAAAAATCATGCGTAAAAAGCACCAATTCATAAGTGAAAATGATAGGTTAGATTCAGTTCTAAACAGATTCAAAAAACAAAGAATGCACATCCTAATCGTAAAAGACAATTTTGGTGGCATATCTGGTATTATTACTCTTGAAGATGTTCTAGAAGAAATCGTGGGTGAGATTGTAGATGAGTTTGACAAAGTTGTAGACATGCGTAAGCTAGAAACAACAACTACAACAAAAACCATTTCAAAAGACCCAAAATAAAAAATCTTTAGTAATTAGCTATCAAATCAACTATCTATCAAAACAACTATCTATCAAAAAAACTAACAATTAAGAATTTACTACAAAACACAACCACAATACATAAAAAGCCCAAAACTCCAAAATCAAGCATGACAAATATAGAATTCTTCCTTAAAAAGTACCATCCAAAAAGCTCAAACGAAATCATTGGCCAAGAATCAGCTATTCATAAGCTAAAACATTTCATACTCAACTACAAAGATCTTAAAAAAAAGTACCCAGCTGCCTTAGTCCACGGTCCAATTGGTACAGGTAAAACTTCAGCAGTTCACGCAATCGCAAACGAACTAAACTATGACATTCTAGAATTGAACTCTTCAGATGCAAGAAACAAAGCCAGCATCAACGAATTCCTAAGTGCAGCTCTAAATCAACAATCCTTATTCATGAGACCAAAAATCATCCTCATAGACGAACTTGACAATTTCTCAGGTAGAAAAGACCGTGGTGGCATTGGCGAATTAGCAAAAGTAATCAAAACATCAAAATTCCCTATAGTTTGCACTGCTAATGACATTACTCATTCCAAAGTAAAACCCTTAAAAAAGATCGCCATGGATGTAGAGTTTCAAAAAGTCCCTCATGAAGACCTAACTAATTTCCTTAACAAAATCACAAATGAAAACAACATAAATGTCGAACAAGGTGCAATTTCAGCCCTTTCAAGGCAATCTGATGGAGACTTAAGGTCAGCTCTTATCGACCTTCAAACCTTAGCTCCAACTCAGCCAATCACAATAGAAAAAGTAACAAGCTTGGACGACAGAAAGAGAACCCAAACAATCATCCATGCCTTGAGAATAGTATTTAAATCATCAAGCGCAAAAACAGCAAAAGAAGCCTTTAGAGATGTCGATATCGATATGGATAAACTCTTTATGTGGATGGACAAAAACATTTCTAAAGAATATCAAAAACCACAAGAAATCCTCAAAGCCTACGAACACCTATCACGAGCAGACATTTTCAGAAGAAGGATCAGACGTTGGCAACACTGGCGTTTCATGGTTTACATTTTCGACTTATTAAGTGCGGGTATCAGTACAGCAAAAGAAGAACGAAATCCAAACTTTATCAAATACGAAGAATCAAAACGTGTCCTAAAAATCTGGATGTCCAAAATGAAACTGGGCAAAAGAAACGACATAGCAGCAAAGTTAGCCAAACACACTCATACTTCAAAAAAAAGAGCTATCCAGATGATGCCTTATATTAAACAAACATTCAAAAAATCTGACCAAAGCATCCAAGATAACATCACAAAGGATCTAAAGCTAGAAAAAGACGAAATAGTCTGGCTAAATAAGTAAATTAAGGCATATTGAAGTGATTGAATCTTGTAACAATGGCTAATTGGCCCTTCTCAAAACAAAATCTTTATTAAAAAACCCTCAATCTTAAACATAACAATGGCTAAAACTCCAAAAAGTAGCAAGAATCCAGTTTCTAAGTCTCCAGTATCAAAAGGATCCCAGCAATCAAATCACTCAATTGAAGAATTCACCACATTTTGTAAAAAGAAAGGCTTCATTTATCCTTCTTCAGACATTTATGGTGGTTTGGCAGGCTTTTACGATTATGGCCATCTTGGAACAAAACTTAAACACAATTTCCAAAACCAGTGGAGAAAATTTTTCCTAAATCTGAACCAAAACTTCTACGAGATTGAAACTGCTAATATCATGCATAAGAACACTTTCGAAGCTTCTGGCCACCTAAAAAACTTTACAGATCCAATAGTCTCCTGCCAAAACGATAAATGTAATTGGAACACAAGAGCAGACCATCTGTTAGAAGAACACACAACCAAGCGTCAAGAAGGCTTATCTAACGAAGAACTCACTAAACAACTAACCAAACTTAAAATCAAATGTCCAGCATGTAAAAAAGACCTAGCAGACGTAGAAACTATGAATATGATGTTTCCAATAAAGCTAGGAACAGGTGGAAAAAACTCCAAAAACGTTGGTTACTTAAGACCTGAAACAGCCCAATCTCCTTATGTTAATTTCAAAGCTCAGTATGAGTTACAAAGAAAAAAGCTCCCATTAGGTTTAGCCCTTATCGGAAGAGCCTACAGAAACGAGATCTCTCCAAGAAACTTCACGCTTAGACAAAGAGAATTTACTCAAGCAGAACTTCAAATTTTTTTCAATCCAAACAAAATTGAAGAACACGACGGCTGGAAAACTATAGAAAACACAAAACTCCAAGTTCTTTTGTTAGAAGACAGAAAAGCTTCTAAAATTAAGCCAAGAACTGCAAATCAACTAAACAAAAAGCACAATCTTCCAAAGTTTTACATCTATCACTTAGCAAAAATCCAAGAATTTTACCTAAATACGCTAAGATTACCTAAAGACAAGCTAAGGTTTTACCAATTAAACGATAAAGAAAAGGCCTTTTACAACAAATATCATTTTGATATTGAAGCAAATCTTCAAGGACACAGTTGGACTGAAATTGGCGGCCTTCATTACAGAACTGATCACGACCTCAAGGGTCACCAAAAAGTATCAAAACAAAAGATGGAAGTCTTTGATGAAGAATCTAAACAAAAATTCATTCCTCATGTTCTAGAGCTCTCTTTTGGTGTTGACAGAAACGTCTATACTCTACTTGATCATGCATACCAAAAAGCAGACAAGAGGGGCAACGATGTCTTAAATCTACCAAATAATCTAATTCCTTTCACTGCAGCAGTTTTCCCGCTTGTAAAAAACAAACAAATCATAAAAAACAAAGCAATAAAGATCTACGAATCTCTAAAAAATGATAATATCAATGTCTTCTACGATGAATCTTCAAGTATTGGAAAACGTTACGCCAGAGCAGATGAAATAGGTATAAAACATTGCATCACAATAGATTTTGAAACAAATGATGACAAAAGTGTAACTATTAGAGACAGAGTCACTACAAAACAAAAAAGAATCAAAATTAAAGATTTAATCAAGGAGTTATCTTAATAACAACTCTATGGAAATCCTCTAAGAAAAAGATTCAAGAATATAAAATCAAAATTAGTCTTCTCCAACGCATAAACATGTCCAAGTTGCAGACCCATAATTGTCTTGATTATTTTCTACTACTTCTCCATCATACGAAGAAACAATGGCATAATCTCCAAGCCTAGTACAATAAGAAGCACAATTCATATCCCCTTCTCCCTTATAAATTTGAGCAGATGACAGACTTTCTATCGCACCAGCTGTTTCTAATCCTCCACTAGCACTAGCCATTCCAACAGCATTTGTATATCCTCCGAGCATAAACAAAATAGAAACACCTACTGAAGCTACAAAAACCACCATTGCATAGTGTTGTAGGTCATGTTTATTATTATTATTATTATTATTCTTCCTACTTCTACTCTTAGCATGCTTAAAACTATTCCTTGTCTTAATAGTTCCTTTCTTAACTTTTTTTCTTGCCATCTTTATAAGTAAAATTTATATCAATATAATTTTCTATTCTTCATACGTACAGCAACTGCAATCAAAAGTTGAAACCTCATCACAGTTTTGTTCGAGTGGTAAACAATAAGCTCCATAAGAATCACATATTGCATCGCAACTAGTAACTCCATCATATTCTTCAATAAAACACAAATTTTCTAAAACATAAAACATCCCTATGTCTGTAGGGTAGTCTGAATCAAGGGTCACTGCTTGACCAACTAATGCTCCACTGGATGTCTTATGTTCCACTGTTTTTGTAAGGACCAAACCTACTACTGCAACTAGCAAAACACTTAGTACAATAAACAAAACTTCTCGCTTTTCTCTTTTCTCAAAAGAAACCATCACTAAAGCAAAATTAAACACCTATTTAAAATCTTCCCAAAACCACGATTTCTCTTGGAACAAAACAAAAACAAAAACAAAAATTTGGTTAATTTTATAGACGCTAAAACAACCATCATTCAATCCAAACCTTTAAATACACTCTTCTCTTCATTCATCCTTGTTTCCAGTATAAAGTTGGTGTTCCGATCTAGTATTACCGCTAGATCACAAAATGGGTGTTTGGATGAGAGGAATTATTGATCAAAAGCAAGGTAGTGTTTCTTTAGCATTAGTTTTAGTAGCCACAGTTTTAGCTATCAGTGCAGGAGTATTTTTAGTTACAGATGATTCAAATAGCATCACTGGTGCAGCAGTAGGACCAGGAGAAAACATCGACGCCCAAAAGATAACTACTTGTAACATTACTTTAAACGAAGACGTAATTAACATTGGTCATGATTATGAATGTTCATACGAGCATGGATTTCTAATAGGAACAGACAATATCACTGTAGACTGTCAGAACCACACAATCAAATGTATGAATGGTTGTAATGACTCAGATTTATCAGGTTTCAATTTAAATGGTAAAACTGGTGTAACTATTCAAAATTGTAAAGTTTATGATTTTATGAATGGTGCAAAGTTAACAAACAATGCTAGCCAAAACAAATTCTTAAACAATATTTTTGAAAGAAACAGAGATGGGGTAGACTTATACAATTCTACTGCAAACAATTTCACACTAAATGAATTTAATAACAATACTTTCTGTGGGTTTAATGCAAGTGGTATGAATCACGCTTCTACTGAAACAACTAACTTCAACAATATTTGGAACAATAAATTCCATACTAATGGAACTACAACTGCAGATAGTTCATACGAAGCATGTAACGACCTTAGCAGTTACAACTATTGGTATTTAGAAAAGAACTGTGCAGAATCTAACATCATCGGTGGGCCTTGTTTAGGGGGAAACTTTTGGAGTACTTACACTGGAACAGATGTAACTGGTGATGGTTTTGGTGATAGTAACATCCCTTATACTGATGGTGACATTCAAGCTGTTGGTATTGGTGACAAGTATCCTTTAGTAAGTCCATGTGCACTTCCAGGAGTAGCCAGCGAAGACATTTCTTGTCCAGACACAAGTACTTCTACAACTGGTCAAGGTTTAGCTATAGTTACTAGTAACACTAAAATAGATTGTCAGGGAACAGGTGTTTTTGCAGGGATGATTGATTCTACTGACGCTGCTGATGCACAACGTGGAGCAGAGGTTGTAGGAGTAAATAACGTAACAATTACTGGCTGTACTTTCCTAAACTGGACATATGGTATTTACATCCAAAACGCTTACAATGTAGTAATTGAAAACAGCATTTTTCACGATAACAATGAATCGGGGATCTACTTAGATTCATTAAGTTACAATGTAACTATGAGAAACAATACTTTCACAAATAATCATAACGAAAACACACAAAACACAGGTATCATGACTCTATCCTCTTATCCTAGTAATTCAGAAAAAGGAAACTACGTCCAAAACAGCACATTTTTCAATTTAACTTATGCAGCAATCAATCTTTCAGGCAATTCTGATTATGTCACAATTGAAGGAAACCTCATTTACAATAATACAAACGGTATTGTTATCAGAGATTCAGCAGCTACAACAATCAAAAACAACACATTTTACAATAACACTAAAGGTATTTGGCTAGTTTCAGCAAGCAGCATAGCTAGTTTCGGTACATTTGGGTCAACTCACAACAAATTCACTGAAGACAACATTAGTATTGTGGCTGAAGACACAACTTTCACTGGCGAACTTTTAGGTGAATTCTATGAACCTGACATTGCTGCGATTCAACTATCTGGCTCATCAAACCCTGCTTTTGGCCAAACCATAATTGATGGTGGTGATTTAATTAAAAGTAGCACATCTGGAATTCAAATTTTTAACGCTACATCAAAAACAACTTTAAGCTATCTTAATATTACTAGAGTCTTTTATGCAGTAAACATTCAAAATTCTACGATCGGACCAGATTATGGTACTGTAGAATCATATCTTTACAACAACACTCATGGTTTTTTCTTAGCTAATGCTAACAACTCAAATTTCACTTATAAACCAACAGCTGGTTTCCCTGGCCCTAATAGAGCTTATAATAACACTTATGGATTTCTTCTGCAAGCAAATTCTAGTAACAACACAATCTCAAGATGGGAGTTATATGACTCAGAGTATGGTTTGAGACTAATCTCTTCAAGCACTAATATTATCTTCGACAACAATTTCACAAATAATGGTATTGATGCAAAAGACCCAATTGGAAATTTCAATTCATTCAATTTAACTAAGGTGTCAGGAACAAACATCATTGACGGCCCAAATATAGCTGGAAACTTCTGGGATAATTATACTGGAGCAGATCAAACTGGTGATTCTATTGGTGATACTCTAACTCCATTTAGGGCGGCAAACCAAATAAATGCAGCTTCTGGAGATTTCTGGCCTTTGGTTACAAGCCCAGGTAACGCAAGCTGTTCAGAACTAACTCATACAGTTTCTTTATCTGAAAACTTAACGGCCCCAATCTCTTGTTTTGATGTTGTATCAGATTCAATAACTGTAGATTGTGCTGGATATAGCATTATTGGAAACAATACTATTGCAGATTATGCAATTTCAGTATCGAGCAACAACGTAATCATTCAAAATTGTATGATTCAAAATTTCAGCATAGGTATAAATGCAAGTTCAGCAACTAATCTTACTATCAAAAACACAACTATTCACAATGTAACAGCTTACGGAGCAAAAATTTCAAATTCCTTAGGCTTAAACATCACAAATACTACAATTAAAAACGGGACTGCTGCTATTGGTTTAAATCTAGATGGTGTAAATCAATCAGTAATTGATAATTCAACAATTGATTCTTTCCTTCATGGAATCTGGCTAAATGAGTCAGATTACAACAATTACTCATCAAATTTCATCACAAACAGTACTTATGGTATTTTACTTAACTCGTCTGCTGGCAACCTTTTGTACAACAACTACTTCAACAATACTCTAAATGCTCAAGATAATTTAACAAACAGTTACAATACAACCTTAAACTGTACTGGGTCTGGAAACATCCTACAAGAAGCTTGTATTGGTGGAAACTTCTGGAGTGACTACACTGGACTTGACGATGGTTCAGGATCTTACCCTTACAACGAATCAACAGATGGTATTGGTGACACAATAGTTCCACATAATAGTTCAAACAATACGTATGGTTCAACAGGAGATGAACTTCCATTAATGAAAATCACAGTAGATTGTGGTCAAACAATCACAAAATCATCGCTATTAACAATGGACATCAGCACTAATGCTTCATCAGACACAACAGGTAACTGTCTAATAATCGGGACAAGTAACATCACTTTAGACTTAGGTGGCTACACAATCACAGGTAATGGTTCAGGAATAGGAATAAATATCTCAAACAAAGATGGGGTAACAATCAAAGGTATTGGAAACATCACTAATTTCACTACTGGTATCTACGCAGACCCTTCAGAGAACCTAAACTTCACTAATCTAGTGATCTCAAACACTACAACTGCTATAGAACTCTACGAAACCAACACAACAAGTATAGAATACACCAATCTTTCAAACAACCAAAATGCTATTGTAATCAACGACTCACACCACAACACTCTCCAAATTAACAACATCACTGGTAATGATCTAGGGCTAAACATAGAAAGCGGAACAAACAATACTATTTACGACAACGCCTTCGTAAACACTAACAACGCTCAAGATGACGGTTCACTAAACCACTTCAACCTTTCCTACACATCTAGAACCAGCATAGTTGGCGGCACATCTAGTGGTGGAAACTACTGGTCAGACTACACAGGAAAAGACAATGGTGGTGGTTCATCAAGCCCATACACTACTAGTGGAGATGGTGTAGGTGACACTCAAATTCCTTATAATAACTCAAATAAGCTAACTGGTGCTTATGGTGGAGATCATTTGCCATTAGGTAGAGATCAAGGTTCAGCTACAGAATGTAAAACAATTACGGAAGACACTATTCTTACTACCGACATCAGTTGTACAACTGATAATGGAGTAACTATCAACGCAGATGGCATAACTTTAGATTGTAGAGGTAAGAGTATTACTGGTTCAGGTTCAAACTCAGGGGTTTACATAGATGGTAATGACAACATCAAAATCACAAACTGTACAATTACTAACTTCGAATATGGTATCCAAGTTAAAAACGCCGCAAACACTAAAATTGTAGATGACAACAACATTACAAACAATGACTTTTATGGTATCTACATCCATAGCGCAAACAACACTAACATTACTAGGAACAACATAATCAATGATAATAATGGTGTATATGAGATATCTGCAATTGGAACAATCATAGAAAACAATACTATCAACTTGCAACAACTATTCTACGGTATCTATTCTTACGGCTCAGAATCATTAACAGCTAGAAACAACAATATGATAAACAACTATCATGGTATCTACCTTGTAAACTCAGACGATAGCAATATAGACTCAAACACAATCAACATTACTGACAAATACAATTTATTCGTCCACAGCGGCTCGACAAATGCAATAATCAGAAACAATACCTTAACTGGTGCACAATACGGTATTTATACAAAAGAGGACAGTAACAGTCCAAACATTACATACAACAACATAACTCAGAACACAATCACTGGAGTTTATTTAAAAGATACAAGCAGCGCCTCATTAGAACACAACAGTATCACAAATAACGTTCTAAATGTTTACACCACAAACACAAGCAGCCTAACAAGTTACAATGACACAATAGAAGACGCAGCAGCAGGGATGCAACTAAATAACGCAAGTTCAGCTAAAATCATGAACCTCACAATCAACTCAAGCAGCCCAGCAGCTCTTCAGATTACTAGCAGCAACAACGCAAATATCACAGGTTCCCAGCTTCACGGTCAAGCTACAATCACTAGTTCAACTGGTGTAACTGTCGAAGAAAGCAACGCAACAGAACTCTTGAACATCAGCAGCAACTCAATAACAATAAACCAAAACACTTTAACAAAGCTAGAGATCAGCTCAACCAGCTCAGCAACAATTAGCAGCAACACAATCCACACAACTTTCAGAGCTGAAAGTCTAAGCTCATCCACAATCAATGATAACACAATAAATGGATCAAGCAACTACACTGCTTTTGATTTCGAAACAATAACTAGTAGCACAATCAGGGACAACACACTAAAAAACAACTTAGCAGGAATCAAACTAACCAGCACATCCACATCCAACACATTTTACGACAATTGGTTAGAATCCAATACTGATGGTATTAACCTAACAAGCAGCACAAGTAACACTTTTTACAACAACTACATCAAAAACACAAACAACATCAACGAAGATGGAGCAAACACTTGGTATACTACTTACTCTTGCACAACTCCAAACATTGTAGGTGGTCCATGTCAGGCAGGAAACTTCTATTCAGACTACTATGGTTTGGATGATGGGTCAAACAGTAGAGAAGAAGGTGATGGTATTGGTGATAATCCAGCAAGCCACACAGTTTCAGCATCAAGCAGCGATATTTACCCATTAGTTCTTTACGTAGCTAGAACTTACTACTCACCAAACGATGCTACAACAGCTGCAATCACCGCAACTTCAAACAAAACTGGCACCCTTAGTAACGGAACTGTAGTACCAAATGAAGCTCAACTAATCAATTACAGCACAGCAGGAAAAGATTACACATCATTAATCGCACTTTTCAACGAATCAGATATTGACACCAGCACTTTAATCATCAACTACAACACAAACACTACTTTTGTAAACACTTCAGGTGTAACAAACATAGAATCAAATTACACAGTTTATCTTTACCACAATGCAACTCTAAATGGGGGAATCCACATTTGTCCAGAAACAAACGACCTTGCAAGCACAAACGCAACTACAGGATGTCAAAACCAAATAAATGTAACTACCTTTCCTCAAACAACTAGCAAAGGACATAGAGTTACAGTAGATTCAGAAAAATTCACAATCCAAAACATTACAAACACCAGCATAGCTATCTTAACAAAACAAGGTGACGGTTTATGCGGATCAAACATCTACCATGACGTTACTCTTACACAAGCTTTCGAATGTAATACCAGTGACGCAGCTCTCCAAGTACAAGCAAGCAACATCACAATAGATTTAGCAGGCTTCCTAATCACTGGAAACAGTTCAGGTTATGGTATAAACATAACTGGCAGAGATGGAATTACTTTAAAGAATGCTAATTTCACTAATTTCACAGTAGCTATCTTTGTAGATCCTTCAGAAAACATCAATATCACTGGTGCTCAAGTAGTGAACTCTACAACAGGTATCCTTCTATGGGAAACAAATCACTCAACAGTATACCAAAGCATTTTACTAAATAATACTGTTGGTTTAAATGTAACTGAATCATTCAACAACACTATTCACAACAATTATTTCAATAACACAATTAACATTGAAGAAAGAAACTTAGCCCCAGTTCAAATCAACCATTTTAACATATCAAAAACATGTTCAGACAGCTTCGTTAATATAATTGGTGGAAATTGTACTGGTGGTAATTTTTACTCAGATTACACTGGTTGGGACACAAGTCCAGATGGTGTTGGAGACACTCAAACTCCTCACAATAGTACTGCAAACATTCACAGATCAGAAGGAGATCACTTGCCTTTAACATCATTTAAACAGATTTCATGTGGCAACATCACAGCAGACTTAACTTTGCCACAAAGTTTCACAGAAGGAACCAACACAAATGATGCATGTTTCACAGTAACAACTGACAACATCACACTAGACTGTCAAGGTTACAATATCAATGGTAACAGCTCAGGCTCTGCTTTCAATATTACAAACAGACAGAACGTAACTATCAAAGACTGTAATATTAATGGATTTGAATACGCAATTTACGCTGAAAACACAAACATATCAAACATCACCAACCTAACTATTACCAACTCAACTCAAGCTATTTATGCTATTACTGCTCAAAACAACTCTATCACTACAAACACAATCAAAAACACCAGTGTAGCTTTAAACTTAACAAACTCAGAAAACAACACTATCCATAACAATTTCATTAACGCAACAACTCTAAGCGTTTGGGATAATGGCACTAATTGGTATAATATCTCCAGAACTTGCAGTGACAACTACACAAATATCTTAGGTCACAATTGTACTGGTGGAAACTTCTGGGCAGACTATGTTGGAACTGACAATGGTAATGGTTCAGGCACTTTCAACGCAACTCCTTGGAACATTTCAGGCGATGGTGTTGGTGACAATGAACTACCTTTCAACGCTTCAAACAATATCTCAGTTAACCACATTGGAGATTATTTGCCATTATTAACAATCACAAGCAGCTCAAGTAGTTCCAGCAGTAGTGGTGGATCAAGTGGTAGCAGCTCTAGCGGTGGCGGTGGTGGCGGAAGTTCAGGTGGCTCTTCCGGCGGAGGAGGGGGCGGTGGATCTAGTAGCAGCTCCAGCAGTGACACAACTGACACAGAAGACACAACATGTACTGAAAGTTGGATTTGTCCAGCATGGACAGAATGTGAGAACGGTCAGCAAACTAGAACTTGTGCAGACGAAAACGACTGTGGAACATATAATAGCAGGCCAGATGAAACAAGAGAATGTGAAAGTGAAGAGCCAGCTCCAGAACCAGTGGAAGAACCAGCACCTGAGGAATCACACCCTATAATTGACTTCATTACATTACCCTCACCAGCTAGAACTTTCACAATCACCAGTATTGCTCTTTTAGCAGGCCTAGGAACAGTCTTCGGATATTGGGAATTCATTAAACCGAGTGCTAGACTAAGAAGAAGGCTAAGAAAGGCACAATCAATTGTTGGTGACGAATCTACAGATGCACTAAAGGAACACTACAAAGGCATTTATAAACTGTACATGAAAACTAGTGAGAAGAATAAGCAAAACTTCTATGCTAATGTGACAAAGTTACGTGAACACATTGAGGAAGGTTTAAAGGCAGAAAGACTGATTCAAAAGCAGTTCGAAAGTGCTCAAAATGCTCCAGACTTATTAAGTCAAAAGAAGTCTTACTTAAAGATCTACAAAGAGTACCAAAAGCTTCCAGCTAAGACACAAGAGAAGTATTACCACAAGATTGTTGACTTAAGAGCTAGACTTGAATCTGGTGCCTAAAATATTTTTTCTTCCCTTATTTCATTTAAATATTCATATTTCACATTTCTCAAAGAAAACCTTAAAAACCAAAGAACTAATCACATATTGCTTAGGAGATAACATAGCTCAGGTCCTTGTGACCATTTTGCCTCAACAGTCGTTGCAGACGCTGCATTACACGGCCCTTCGAGGAATACATAACTTAATAGCTCGCTTCTCCTAAGCACTTTTTCTGTGCAAGAAATACCACGTTATTTCTAAGCACCCTTATAATCTAATAACAAATCATTTACCTTTCACTTCTCTTTAAAAACAACCAGATTTGTCATCCCACGTCGTTTTCTCTCAACAACTCTCCTTTGATGTTCAAGAGAATCAAGCACTCGAGTCATCTTAACTTTGCTAAATTCAGTCTTAGTAATAAGCTCACTTTGATACATAGACCCACCAGCCCCAATCAGCACCTCACAAACCTTTCTTTCATCAGAATCAAGCTTCAAAGGTCCAAGATCAGATACATCAAATTCCTTGTTTTGAACACTAGTTACAAAACGCAAAAGGAATACTAAAACAAGCCCAACTAAAACCACAAAAGATCCAAATACATATCCAATACTAACTAAAAAAGGAATATTGCTTGTATGCGCTGGACATTCTGCCATATCCAAAGAAGGATTAGCTCCTACAGCCTCACATAAAAAGACACCATGATCATTAAAGCTAGACCCAATAGAACTAAACACTATGATCAAACCAACCCCTAATACAACTAATAACAGTCCAAGTAACCTATGCATTTCTTTTTGTAATTTCATTATCCAAATACCTCAAAACCAACCTGTATATTTAAATTTTCACAAGAAAAAATAAAAATAGCTATCTAAACAACCTTAATCACTCCAGGTCCTGCCATTCCCATTGAACAGCTAAACATGATCTCTCCAGTTTCTTCAGGCACAAATTCAAATACATGAATATCAGAAACAGACAACCTCTCCATAATTCCAAGATCTGGCACACTAAATATCTGTGCGCAACCTCTAGCCTCACTACCATCAACATGAAACTCAACAGGAATTCCAGCATCCACCACAAACGAATCAGGATAATAATCAAGCCCACGCACTTCAAGTTCAATTACCTGAATTCCATCAATAAGTTCACCATCAAACCCAGAATCTCCTACTTCAACTGAATCAAAGCTCCCTCCAGCTGCTCCAACAAGTACAAGTCCAGGTATAATGTTAAATATCCCTAATAAAACAACCAAAACTGCTGAAAATGTCATTAAATTTTTCTGCAAAGAACCCCTTTTAACAAAGCTAGTAAAAGCCCCAATTCCCACTAATGAAGGCAAAGTTCCAAGTGAAAACATCAGCATCACAAGAGCCCCACTAACAAAATCTCCTAAACCAAGCACATACAATTGAAGTGCCTGCGTAAACCCACATGGTAAAAAAAAGGTAGATCCTCCAAATAAAAATGAAGAGATAACTCCACCAGAATTTTTATCTCCATTCTCATCTTCACTTTTAGAGTAAAGCCATCTTGCAATAAATTTAGGCATCTTAAGTTGAACAGCTGAAAGCCATGGAAATATTCCTAGTAACTGCAAACCCATAATAATCATAAGCAAAGCAGCAAAGAGCGTAATTATTCCTGAAACAATAGAGGATATAGTAAAAAACGACCCCACCAGCCCAATCACTCCTCCAAGTAATGTATAAGCAAATACCCTACCAATATTAAAAAAAACATGTGGTTTAAACTTCTGCCATCCACTAAGCCCAGGATTTTGTTCATTATACTTCTGCGCAACAGCCAAAAGTAACCCACCTGCAACAGCTAGACATGTAGATGTAGCGGCTACAAGCCCAATCAAAAACACAAAACCCAAACTCATTGAATCAGAAACAGCCAATCCTTCAGGCAACAGATTTGTCTGCTTAAAAAACAAAAACAATCCAACTAATATCAAAAATGAATATCCAATAGCTTGCAGTTTCCCAGGAGGCAAATGAAACAACTTTCCTTTTTTTCGTACCAGATCATGTTGTTCATCAAGCTCATGCAAGGTATAACCTTTGTCAGATACAGTACGGCAAAGTTTCTCAAAAGGCACATCTTCAGAACATTCAACAACCATTCTCTCAGACCCACGATCTACTTCAACTTTTTCAACACCTGCAACTTTAAGCAATTTCCGCTCCAAAATAACTTCGCAGCTACTACAAGTCATCCCAGATACACTACATTCTATACGTTTCATACTAAAAACAAGCAAAAGAAACAGCTTATAAGAATACCGTGAAACTAGTTTCAAACCAATCTTTATATGCTGTTACAATCACAGAATAAACATAATTAGAAAAAATCAACAATAATAGATAAATTATAACAAAAAAGCACAACAACCTAATCAAACAAAATAGGCAAGGTAATAAAATGATGTACTACTATGGAGATTTTTGGTCTTGGCCACTAATGGGGGGATTTATGATGATATTTTGGATACTATTTTTAGGACTATTGATTTGGCTAATATTTTACTTAATTAAGCAAAATCCACTTGGTTTGCAACTAAATGGCAGCCAAATTAGGCAAAAAAAGCCACAAATGAGCCCAATAGCTATTGCTAAAGAAAGGTACGCTAAAGGCGAAATCAAAAAGAAAGAATTCAAAGAGATAATCAAAACTCTAAAAGAAGATTAACATTGGAGAAGATAATAATATGAAAACCATAACAATAACTATCAAAGGAATGCATTGTAACAGCTGCAAGATGCTAATTGAAGACGCTTTAGAAGACTTAGGCACAATAAAAGCCAATGTAGACATGACTACCAATACAGTTATCATAACTTTTGATGAAAAAAAGTTAACTTTATCACAAATAAAGGATTCTATTATCGGTGAAGGCTATAAATTAGTCTAAATGAGGTATAAAAGATGGCAAAGATACAAAAATTAAATGAATTAGCCTTAGGGTATGCAGCAGCAGCACTTTCATCAATTTGCATGCTTCTTCTAGGGATTGGTTGGAACTTAGGAATTTACGAATCAGCGGCTCAAGCAATGGCTAACTGGCACATTTTCTTCAATCCAAGCATAACTGGAATCATAGCTGGAATTGCAGAAGCAGCTATTTGGAGTTTCGTAGCAGCATATTTATTCGCCTACCTATACAACAAGTGGGCATAGAAAACACATTTTTTCCTTTTTTTTAAACTAAATGAAAAAATTAATAGGATCACAATTAACATGGCAAAAAAAACCAAAAAAAGTAAAACAAATAGAAATCCCAACAAAATCACATTACAAATTCAAGGTATGCACTGCGCTAGCTGTGTTAAAGTAACTTCTAGGGCTCTAAAAAAAGTCCCAGGAGTAATTGATGCTACTGTAAACTATGCAACAGAAAAAGCCAACGTCGCTTTCAATCCAAAATCTACAAATAAACAAAATATAATCCCTAAACTAATAAACGCCATAGAAAACAAAGGCTACGAAGCAATCCAAATAAATGAAAACCAAAACGCAAAAAACACTCAAAAAAAGATCAAACAGCTACAAAAAAGAGAATTAAATAAACTAAAATTCAAACTCTTAATTGGTATTATTCTAGCAACTCCAGCTCTAATTCTAGGAATGTTTTTCATGAATAACCCAATCCCTTTTCAAAATTACATCCTTTGGGCCTTAGCAACTCCAGTCCAGTTCTATGTAGGGGCACAATTCTACAAAGGAGCATGGGCTGCTCTAAAAAACAAAACAAGTAACATGGATACACTTATAGCAATGGGTACCAGCGCCGCCTATTTCTATTCAGCAATAATTGTTTTAATACAAGGAAACCATGCACATCAATACTTCGAAACCAGTGCCGTTCTAATCACATTAGTAGTTTTAGGAAAATACTTAGAAGCCATAGCCAAAGGTAAAACCAGTCAAGCAATCACAAAATTAATGGAACTGGCACCTAAAACTGCTACAGTCATAAGATCAATAAAAAACAAAAAAACAAACAAAATTCAAAAAATAGAACTAAAAATCCCAATAGATGAAGTAAAACTAGGCGACATAATTCTAGTAAAACCTGGCCAAAAGATTCCTGTAGACGGAACAATAATCCAAGGAAGATCAAATATTGACGAATCCATGGTCACAGGAGAAAGCATTCCAGTTTCAAAAACTAAAGGCGACAAAGTTCTCTCAGCAACAATCAACAAAACAGGTTCCTTCCAATTTAAAGTAACAAAAGTTGGCAAAGACACAACTCTAAACAAAATAATCAAACTAATAGAGGATGCTCAAACGAGTAAAGCCCCAATTCAAAGATATGCAGACAAAATTTCTAGCTATTTCGTCCCAGCAGTCATCCTTATCTCACTAATCACATTTACAACTTGGTTCTCCATCATCAAAGCAGAAGTCGGGTTCTCCATCATCGCTGCTGTAGCCGTTTTAGTTATCGCCTGCCCATGCGCTTTAGGTCTAGCTACTCCAACAGCAATCATGGTGGGAACAGGTAAGGGTGCAAATAACGGAATTCTCATCAAAGGTGGAGAAGCCTTAGAAACTGCTCACAAAATCAAATTCATCATCTTCGATAAAACTGGAACCATCACAAAAGGAAAACCTGAACTTACAGATATCATCTCTTTAGATTCAAGAAGCAAAAAACAACAACTTCTACAAATAGCAGCTAGTATAGAAAAAACTTCAGAGCACCCGCTGGCAGAAGCAATTGTAAACAAAGCAAAACAACAAAAGATCACACTAAAACCTACAAAAGATTTCAAAGCAATAGTTGGTAAAGGCATCCAAGCAAGCATCAATAGAACAAAATACATCTTAGGAACTGAAAACCTACTAAAATCAAACAAAATCAAGCTAACAAAAGAGCAAATGGAATCAAAAACCAAGCTAGAAAACCAAGGTAAAACTGCAATGCTTTTAGCACAAATCAAGCCAAAGCCTCGAGCCCTAGCAATCATAGCTGTAGCAGACGAGATCAAGCAAGATTCCAAGCAAGCAATACAAATACTAAAAAAGATGAAAATCGTCCCTTTCATGATCACTGGTGACAACCAGCAAACTGCAATTGCAATAGCAAAAAAAGCAGGAATTCCAAAGCAAAACGTTTTCGCAGAAGTTATGCCAGAAGACAAAGCCAAACACGTAAAAAGCCTACAAAACAAGATCAAAAAATCAAAACTAACGCACAAACACAAAGTTGCAATGGTTGGCGATGGTATCAACGACGCTCCTGCTTTAGCTCAAGCTGATATTGGAATCGCAATGGCAAGTGGCACTGACGTTGCTATGGAAACTGGCCAAATTGTCTTAATGAACAACTCCTTAACAAACGTTCCAAAAGCAATAAAACTAAGTAAACAGACTATGACTAAAATCAGACAAAACATGTTTTGGGCCCTAGCATACAATTCAGCAGGCATCCCTATCGCAGCTGGTCTTCTTTATCCATTAACAGGTTGGCTTCTAAGCCCAATGATTGCCGGAGGAGCTATGGCTCTAAGTAGCGTAAGCGTAATCACAAACAGCCTTCTTCTAAAGATGAAAAAACTCTAAAACAAACAAAACCACAAATAAATCCTTGATAAACTACTAAAAAGTAGTAAATTAGCCAAAGTATTTATAAAGAAACCCTCAAATTACCTTCTAGAGACACTTATTGGCACTAGTTCTACCACCAAGGAAGAATACAATGTCTATAACCAATCAAGAAAATCCCATCACCACAACAACAAACATGGGGTAAAAATGAAAAACACACAAAAGATATACACAATATTAACTGCAATTTTCGTATTGATGTTAACAGCTACTCAAGCTTTTGCTTTGCCAGCAGCTGCATCAATTACAAGCGAAGATGTAATTAACAATCTAACAGTAACAGAAACAGACATCAGTTCTGGCCTAAATTCCGGATATGAACCAAGCGGCGCTGTTTGGAACCACTATTTAAACAAATTATTCATTGTTGGCGACGACGGTGATGTGACTTCTATGGATCGTGACGGTTCAAACGTTCAAGATTATTTTCCTGGTGGAGACTTAGAAGGAATCACAATAAAAGATCCAACTAGCGATTACTTATATGTACTTGTAGAGCACCCAGACACAATTAAACAGTTTTCTATCACAGATGGGGATTTTACTGGTAACGAATGGGACTTAACATCTTGGCTAACTGGTTCAGACAACCAAGGAGCAGAAGGAATAACTTACATTCCAGCAGGTCAGCACCCATACTCTAGTGTATCAGGCGGAATTTTCGCAGTTGGTCTACAAGCAGATGGTAAAGTTTACTTTTTCGATCTTGACACAAGTACCAATGGAGCAGTTTCCCTAATTGACAGCATTAGCTTAGAATATGATGGTTCAACAATCAGTTCAGACATTTCAGGTATGGATTACCACAGAACCTTCAGAACTTTGTTTGTTATCTCTGATTCAAGAGATGCTTTAGTGGGTCTGCAAGCAGATAGGTCAGGCTCAGTTGAAACTTGGGTCCAAACAGTAGAATACGATGTACCTGGTAGCAACCAAGAAGGTATTGCTTTCACTGATGGTAACAGAGTTTTCCAATCAGTTTTCATTGCTGAAGATTCAGGAGATACTTTAAGGTACGATTTAACTGTATCAAATCCCTTCAGAATGCTAGCAATTCAGTGGCTTTTAAGACACTAAATATTTTTATTTTTCTTACTTTTTGACTAATAAGCATTAGCTAAATTTTTCAATTGCTTCATATCCATAATCTCTTCACCACAATTATTACAAGAATAAGCTTCAAATTTAACTTTCTTTGGCCCAAGGTGATCAACAATTTCAACCATATTACAACTAGGACAATCTATCATAACAGCTAATAAAAATATTCTACTATTTAAATAAATCTCAAATGAGTGTCTCTTGGGTATATCCCGATAAATACCTGCATTTACCCAAACACTTTTGCATATATGGGTATATCGTGCTCCATTTAAAAACTCCAAAATCTCCAGCTCCACAACGTGACAATCTCAATATTTTCAAATATCTTAATATCATTGCAATCAAATTTCCAGTACATCTTAGCATTATTCTTAGGAATATTTTCAGGAATATTAACTGGCCTCTTCCCAGGTATTCATGTAAATTTAATATCTGTTTTAGTAGTATCTTTCTCATCACTTCTCTTACTATTTACCTCTCCACTAACTTTATCAATTTACATAATCAGTCTAGCAATCACCCACTCCTTTCTAGACTCACTACCGAGTATCTACTTAGGTGCTCCAGATGAAGCCCAGGCCTTAAGCGTTCTTCCTGGTCATAAATTACTAAACGCAGGTGAAGGTCACAATGCCATAGTTTGCACGGTTATTGGATCATTTTCCTGCCTCATTTTAGGCATCCTCTTATTCCCACTTTTCCTCAAAGGCATGGATTTTATTTATCCAAAAATAGACCATCTCATTGGTCACATTCTTATTTTGACCAGCACAGTTATGATTCTTCGAGAAAAAAAAGGCAAAAAACTATCCAGCCTCCTTTTATTCCTTCTAGCTGGCACCTTAGGCATCTTAGTTTTCTCAATCCCAACTCTAAGACAACCATTATTCCCCCTCCTCTCAGGACTTTTCGGTTTTTCAATCATGATTGTCTCATTGCAGCAACAAGCCTCAGTTCCCAAGCAAGACCTAAAGATCCCATTAAAACTGAACGCAAAAAACGCAGCCCAAAGTATTAGTGCAGCTTCATTTGTAGGTTTTATCGCTGCTTTTCTTCCTGGTTTTGGTAACTCTCAAGCTGCAATTTTAGCAAACGAATTAGTCAAAGAACCTAGCAGCGAATCTTTTCTAGTCCTAACTGGCGGCATCAATACAGCAAACATGCTTATTAGCATCGGCACAATTTTCATGCTAGACAAAGCCAGAAATGGCGCTATTGTTGCAGTCAAAGATCTTTTAGGTACAGTCACCAAAGAAATCATGATCCTTTTTTTAATCGTAGCAGTCACTGTAGGCTCAATCGCCACTCTTTTAACAATAACTCTCTCAAAAACCTTCGCAAACAAAATCAAAAATATCAATTACACTAACCTAATTATTTCAATTATCCTTCTAGTTACTTGCCTAACTATCATATTCGACGGCCCAGTTGGCTTAATCATCCTAGTAACTGCCACTTCAATCGGCCTCATTGCATCTTCTTTAGGTATAGGAAAAAACCATCTTATGGGTTCTCTAATAATTCCTGTAGCTCTTTACTTCCTTCTTTGAGACCCAAGTTTGACAGTAAGTGTTTTTTAAAGACAATTTCTAGTTATTTTTTAGTT
>CAZGQD010000009.1:0-48850 GCA_964527395.1 uncultured Methanosarcinales archaeon | reverse complement strand
ATAATAATAACATTTTTCGTATGGTTTTGTTATTATTATAACAAATTTAAGAAAAAAATATTAAAAAAACAAAAAGATTTACAATCTCACCCCTTAATGTTCCCAATAGGACGCAAAGCCACAACTCGCTTCGTGATACCAGCTGACTCTAAAGTCTTAACAACAGCATGGACATCCTTATACGCTCCACCTGCTTCTTCAGCAAGACCTTTAAGAGAAGCACCTTTAACATAGATACCTTCTTTCTCCATTTTCTTCTGAAGTTCATCTCCACGCCATAATTTCTTAGCTTTCATACGACTCATGATCCTACCAGCACCATGCGCAGTTGATCCAAATGTATCTTCTGCTCCATCTTGACCCACTAATAGATATGATCCTGTTTCCATTGAACCACCCAAAATTACTGGCTGTCCAACTTCTTTATAAGCTTCAGGCAAATCTTCTTTTCTACCTGGTCCAAAAGCACGAGTTGATCCTTTACGATGAACAACTAACTCTTTCTCAACGCCATCTACAGTATGCTTTTCAAGTTTGGCAATATTATGCGCAACATCATACACAACTTTCATTTCCATTTCTTTTGCAGATTTGCCAAAAACTTCTGAAAAAGCTTCACGAATCCTGTGAGTAATTACCTGTCTATTTGCAAAAGCCATATTAGCTCCACATGACATTGCTTTAAAGTAATCTTGTCCTTCAGGTGAATTAAACGGGGCACAAGCAAGTTCTTTGTCAAGAATCTGAATACCATATTTTGGCATAGTTTCTTCTACAAACTTACGTAAATAATCTGTACCAATTTGATGACCAAAACCACGTGATCCACAGTGTACCATAACAACAACTTGTTTGTCTTTAGTAATTCCAAAAGCCTTAGCTGCCTTTTCATCACAAATAGCTTCTTTGTCTGCTACTTGTACTTCAAGATAATGGTTACCTGACCCTAGTGTACCTAACTGATTAAACCCACGTTTACGAGCCTTTTCAGAAACTTTTGATGGATCTGCTCCAGGAATTTTACCTCTGCTTTCAATCAAATCTACATCTTCTTTCCAACCATAACCATTTTCAACACACCATTGTGCTCCATTAATCATTACTTGATCAAATTCTTCACGATTAACTCTCGCTGTACCTTTCTTTCCAACTCCTACTGGAACTTTTTCATAGAGTTTATGCACTAATTCTTTAATTTTAGGTGCAACTTCAGACTCAGTCAAATTTGTTACAATCAGCCTCATACCACAATTTGATACAACTACACTTCCCGCAATAAAATTATGTGTCTCAGGAACATTAAAATCATATACAAACCCTTCATAAGACTTTATCTCAATAGATTCTATTGCATCAACAAAATAACCCTTTTCATCATAAACTAACCTTTTCTCAGCTACAAAATCATCAAAAGAGATAAAATCAAGAGTTACACGTGGATCTTTGTCATTGTAAAAGTATCTAGTTACAAATCTCTCATTAGCATATTCACAAACTAAAAGATCCTTCACTTCAGCAAGCTTCAAACCTTTAGCCCGATACTCTTTAGCCTTAAAAGCAATCTCAGAACGCTTCTGCTTCAAAAGTTGTTTCTCTTTCAGATATAAAACTGCTGCATGACAAAAAAACTGACGTTCAGGATTATACTCAAAGCCAACTTTTGAATACAATTTAAGCAAATTTTCTTCCTCAGTTGAAATCATTAATTTCAAACGCATAGTATTACCATGCTGGTTATGAAAATCTTCCTTAACTTGCAACTTATGTGACTCAATACCAAATTCCTCAAGCATTTGCATGATCTGAATCAAAAATTTCCTTGCATTATCAAGCAAAAAATCATTTTTATTAAATGAAATTGTCGGACACTGAAAACAAGTCTTACTTGAGGTACTAGATTTATTCATTTCTGCACCAAAAAATCCTGCTAAAAACAATCTTTTAAGCCAAAGTGGAGATCTAATAACCCATTCTGGCACTAAAAAAGCAGTTTTTGTTTTAGTTCCTTTTGGATAACCTAAACTAAAAAACAAATTAGCAAGCGAAATACTACTAACTTGTAATTCACTATTCTTAGCAGTAAATTCAACATCACCATAACGTGTTGGAATCTTATGATCTCGCTCACGTGTATAGATTCGTGCTGAAAAACCAAGTTCCTCAAAATCCTTTTGAATCAATTCAAGATCTTCTTTATTACCATAAGCACAAACTCTTCCCTTTCCTTCATTAGTTACATGAATATTTCCATCACCTAACAAAAATCCAAAAAGCTTTGCTATAATTGGCAAATTCTTATTCTTTGAACTTAAAGGATAAAGTCCTCGCTTCTCAAGCTCCTTTTTCTGTACATCACTAAGTAAAATGTCATCACTAAGTAAATCATACTCATAATGCTCAGTAAACTCAACACCTTCAAAAGGATAAACAACTAAATCATCTCCTTTTCTAAGTTTGCCAGCATCAACCATACCTTTATCTGTCAATAATGGATGATCAGAAGTACATTCAACAGTATAGCCAAGCTTAGTTTTTACTTTAAACACATCTCCCTTGTGCTCTTTTTTCATAAACATCAAAATATCCTTAGAATTAAACTGATTCTGTTCTAAAGACAAAAGTCCACTACTTGCAGTGTTCTTCTTTAAAGTAAATTCGTTATTTCCTAGATCCACATCTACAAAATCATCCTCAAAATCTTCAATAGCTTTTGTATAGCCATGTCTAGTTAAAACTCTAGAACCAGCTACTAAGCAGTTGATATCAAATCCAATCCCACCTGGTGAAATTACTCCACCAACTTTCGGATCAAACGCTGCAACTCCTCCTATAGGGAAACCATAGCCCCACTTGCCTCTAAAATAGCACGTACTAAATTAGATATGGCCATCGGGCATGCAATATGCATATTTCTGGATTCCTGGAAGGGAAGCTACATTTGTGACTTGTTCAAATACTCCTTTATCCATTGACTGGATAAGTTCTTCACTTGCAACTATTCTAGCTGGTACTCTCATTCCTTTCTTGTATGAAGCTGGCAACTCCCATACATTTTCAGATATTCGAACTAATTCTTTAGGAACTGCACTTTGAGAACCAGTATCAGCTACATTACAGCAAGAATCACCTGACTTTTTCTTATCCTTAATCAAATGTCCTTCTTGCGTAAATTTCTTTTCTTCTACCATTTTTTGTATTACCTTTTTGTCACAATTCTTAATAAAACAATAAAAACGAATCAAAACTAAAATCTCAGAAACTACTTTTTAAACCTTCTTATGAAAAATAAAGTAAATTTAAGAAAAATGACTTTACTCCTCTATATAATCTAACCTAACGCCTAAAACAACACTTCCCAATAACCTGCGCTTGTTCTTCCACCAACTCTTCTAATAGCTTCTTTTTTCCTCAACTTATTCAAATATTCCTTCACAGTATCTAATTTTATCCCCAAAATCTCCACTATTTGACTTCTAGAAATTTTTGGATTTTCTTTAATTAATGAAAAAATCTTCATTTCTAATTCAGTTAGCTTAACTAGGGGGGTAACTAGGGGGGTAACTAGGGGGGTAAAACCGGCATTCTCTGCTTCAATCACACTTTCTCTTTCAAAAACCACAGTAAACCAAGTAGAACTAATATCAAACTTCACATTTGCTACCAATTCAGAAATTTTCTTAATTCCTGAACCAATCTTTTCTACAAATCCTGCCCTAAGCATACAATCAGCAAGCCTAGGATTTCTAATTACACTAATATTACCTAATTTTTCTCTTTCAAAAAGTAACCTTCCTGGATTCAAAATCTCTACTTTATCTGCAAAGATATTTATCAAAATTCTTCCTTCAATAAAATAATCTCTATGAATCATTGCATTCAAAATTGCCTCACGAAGTGCTTTTTCAGAGATCTCAGGCGTTTCAACTCTTCTAACACCAACAATTTCAGCTTTAGTTCGAATATTACGCAAAACAAAACTAAGCGCATTCTCAAAATTAGAGATAAAATCCCCATCAAACACTTTCTTATCAAGCATAGTTAATTTAGAATTCCCAGCATAAAGAACACAACTAATATCTGCACTAAAAAAGAATTTTGTTACTCTTTTAGGAAAAAGTAAAACACCAGCATTATTCACCTTTTTATCAACAAACAGATTCAAATTTTCCAAGATATGCTCTTTTGATAAAGAATCAGAAATATTTGCTTTTTCTCTAAACCTACTAAATGCCTTTTCATCAAAATCATCTTCAAATTTAAATTTAGAATTAACTTTTTTCCCAAAAACGATCTTATTAGAAATATAAAAAAGATCCAATATCTCATCTCTTTTCAATTTTTGAGAATTTGCTCCTTGTCTTAGATAAAACTCTCCTGAGACTAAATAAGGTTTATCCTTTCCTTCTGGAACATCAACAACACAAACATTTTCTACCATTTCAAAATCTACACTAAAGCAAGGATCCATATTCCTTCCAATATCTTGTATTTGAGAACTAATTTTGTTAGAACAAGAAAAGCCCTTAATTAACCCATTATCACAAACACCTAGTAAAATCTTTCCTCCTTCCGCATTTGCAAAAGCACAAATCTCTTTACCAATAGAATTACTAAAAGTCTCTTTAAACTCAAGAGTATATCCTTCTCCCAGTTCTATCAATTCAAGTAACTCCTGCTTGTTCATTATCAAAAATATTTGAACTTAAACTATTTAAGAATTTAACAAATTAAGAATATAACTTCTCTACCCTACCCATAACTCTCAAACCTAACATTCTCCTTTAAAACACCAAGTTCTTCAAGACAACTTCTCATAGCCTTCACAAAAGTAAGGGGTCCACAAATAAAGAACAGCTTAGACTCAACTGCCCCACATTGCTCCTTAAGCATCTTAGCATCTACCCTACCACATAAACCCTTCCAAGAATCATCAGAACAACGTGTCAAAGTATAATTCACAGAAATATTCTCATTCTGAGCAGCATACTTATCAAAAGTTTCCTTATAGATGATATCAGATTCAGTTTTGTTAGAAAAAATCAACTGTGCCTTCACATCCTTATGCCCAGCAAGCACAATCTCTTCAATAAAACTATTAAAAGGTGCAATTCCAGAACCTGCAGCCAGCATTACAATATCCTTATCTTCTTCTGGCTTAAACAAAAACTTCCCAAACGGACCTTGAACATCAAACTCCTGCCCTAAATTAATATTCTGAAGTAATTTTGAGATCCACCCACCTGGCATTTGCTTCACACAAAGCTCAATTTCGCCTTTCTTTCCTCTAGCTACAGATGACGCTATTGAATAAGCTCTCTTAACTGGTTTCCCATCTTCATTTTTCTTCTCTGCAAGCTCCGCTGGGTAATGTACCATTACAAATTGACCACAAACAAAATCCATTGCCTCTCCAAAAAGCACGAAACTAACTGTATCTGGAGTCTCTTTAGTCATCTTACTAACTTTATATTTACTCATTTGTACCATATAAATAAGAAAAATCACAAGCTCAATTATATACTTTATGCTAAAAACACGAAAAACCCTTAAAAAAGAAGCCAAAAACCCCATCAAAACAAGCACAAGAAGCTCAAAAGACATGAACACCAACAACTAAAACATCACCAAAAAAAGCACTGTCTCCTCACTGGCAATTTTATTCACAACTAGATCATTTCCACGAGCATTTTTCTGACAACGATCAGAAAAATTCAAAGCTCAGTGGAATGTACCTGCGATAAGTCTGACAGTGCGAAACAAAAAAGATCAAAAATCATTAAAAGAAGTCAAAAATGCTAAAGAAAAAAGAACTAAGACGTCAATTCTTCCACCTCACATTAGGTCTAATCATCATCTTCCTAATTAACAAAGGAATCCTCTCATCCTTAAGCATATTCCTAATCACCCTAGCAGGTTTCATTCTCTCATTCATTCAAAAACAAATCAAACTCCCACTAATCACTCAAATCCTAAACATATTCGGAAGAGAAGACGAAAACCAAGAATTCCCTGGAAAAGGAGCATTTTATTTTTTCTTAGGTGTTCTTCTAACCATCCAACTCTTCCCTTTAGACATTGCTTTAGCATCAATCATTATCTTAACACTAGGAGATTCATTAAGCCACATAGTTGGAGCCTCAATCGGCCAAACCTCTAACCCTTTAAACACTCAAAGCAAGAAACTTATAGAAGGAAGCATCTTTGGAGCCATTACTGCTTTTGTTGGAGCAATTTTATTCGTTCCAATCCATGAAGCAATTATAGCATCAACTCTAGCCATGACAGCAGAATTGGCAGAACTCAAATTCGGTAATAATATCTTGAACGATAACATCTTGGTACCACTCACAGCTGGAACTACAATTATATTATTAAGGATGTTTCTGCCTATGTTTTAAAATAAAATGAAAATATCTAAAAATCAAGCATCCCAATCGGAGCAGAGCTCCGGGGTATTGCTTGATTTTTTGCTTCGCACCGATATTTTCTTTCATTAGTTTTTTATTTTAGTCGATGCAAAGCATCGGGGTATTAGACCCATAAAAAAATAATAAAATTAAAAAACCTTCTTCAGATCAGAAACAACATTAGACATCTCCTCTTCAGACAACCTTTTTCTATCCTTTTCTATCCTATAATACAAATTTCGCGGATCTGGATCCATATCATCTGCTTTTCTAATCAATATATGTACATGTAAATGTGGAACAGTTTGTCCAGCGTCCCAGCCATCATTAAAAGCCACATTAAACCCAGTTCCAGCATAATGCTCCTTTAGTTTTGAAGAAACTCTTTTAACACAAGAAAACAAACTCTCAATCTCCTCTGAATCAAGCTCCGAAATAGATGCAACATGTCTCTTAGGTACAACTAAACAATGACTTGGCACAATAGGGATAATATTTTTTATCACAACCTCTTTTTCAGTTTCAAAAAAAACTTGCCGATTCAAAACACCTTCATCACAAAATGCACATCCCATTATTAATACCCTCAAACTACAAAAACTATCTTCCTTGCCCTTTCTTCACAAGCACTGTCAAACTTTTA
Organism: uncultured Methanosarcinales archaeon; assembly: GCA_964527395.1. GTDB lineage: Archaea > Nanobdellota > Nanobdellia > Woesearchaeales > GW2011-AR9. Next base: position 41,800 of record CAZGQD010000009.1, on the reverse strand, counting down.
TAACAATCTTTCACTGCCTTAAGCAAATCCCAGCCACTAGATTCTGTTTGCAACTCATTTGAACCCATCATAACTCGTAGATGTACAGAATATTTGTGTGATTTCCCACCACTTTTCATCTCTTTGAAACGAAAATTAAAAGATTCAACTTCACCAAATCTTTCACTGAACCTCTTAGCTTCATTAGAACAAAAATCTCTCAATTTGAAAGCCTCAGTTCTTTCTAAACTAGTCTTCCCAATCCCAGAATAATGAATATTTAAAAGCGCTCTATCATTTTCTCGCATTACAAAACGTAAAAATGAACGTACAGTAAACAAACCATAGACCTTATCATCTTCTTTAACTATCAAATCACGAATACCATATTCACGAAGTAAAGCAGCTGCTTCTTTAACTGTCATAGTTCTATCTACTACTTTCAAATTCTCAAGTGTAGCAAAGTTAGACACAGGTAATGAAGACAACTTCACATTTTCAGGACCAACATTATTTTTCGGTAATTGTACATACTTCAATAAATCAGAAACACTTACAACACCTTGCAAATCACGTCCTTCAAACAAAAGTGCTTGATAAACTTGCTCTTCAAGCATAATTTTGATTGCAGTAGACACTTTATCATCTCCAGAAAGTGGACTAGGTTTCTCAAGCTCTAAATCCCCAAGTAACATATTTGATGGGATTTTCTCACTAAAATATTGTGCAAATACAACTCCTTCAATAATTCCTACTACCTTACCTTTCTCTTCATAAGGAAGCGCTGATCCACTTGTTCCAAGCAGCAACTTAACTGCTTCTCCAACACTATGGTCTTGATTCAAAATTGGTACTTTACACAAACATTTGTCAATCTTTGTCTCTTCTGGATTTGATGACAATGTGAGCATTTTCCTACGAGAGACTATCCCTAAAAATTTCTTACCATCAAAAACAAGAGCACAACGCAATTTCTTGTTAATCAACTTACCTATAACTGAGCTAACAGTCATATCTTTGTCACATTTTACAAATTCTTTAGAAAACAGTTTTGAGAGTCCCATATTTATATTCACCAAAAATAAAAGAAAAAAAGAACTATATAAAGATAATTATACTAGAGCTCATAGCTTTTAAGATAATAATTCATCTAACCTATTTGCTACTGCAGTTTCACTATCAAGCACAACTGGATCTAAAGGCTCATCAGCCTCACTTGAAACAGCAGAATCAACTAAAATCTCTGAATCTTCCTCATTCTCCATATCAACACCTTCATCAGTTTCAGGAATTACTACTTCAATTTCTTCACCGTTCCCTTGATTTACCACTTCATTATCTGATATTGCCTGATTTTCATGATCTCCACAAGATACTAACATCAAACTCAAACCAAGTACCAAAAACAAGATTCCAACTAATCTAAATCTGTCTTTCATTTCGATACACCTCCAAATCAACTGCCACTTGTTCTAAATCCTCTCCAGAAAGTACAGCACGTTTCATTTCAATTATATCTGCTATCCATTCTGCTGCTTTCCTTGTTTTCAAAACACCAGAGTCATAGTCATCTTCGACATATTCTTGTATCTCATAAAGTAAAGCTACAATATACCAACGTGTATTCATATCACTATTGTCTTGATCATATCCAGACAACTGTTGAAAACAAGCATCCTTTTGATCAGCTGTTCCACTATAACAAAAATCTGCCTCTTCATAAAAACTAACACACTCGGACTCCAATTCAAGCCCTTCACAAGCTTCAGGCACTTCAGCTGTTGCCCCATTTTCAAAGCGACATGAGAGTCTATCTTCAAGCTCTTCAAGTTCATTACACTCCAAAGCTTCCTCCGACACAACATCTTCTGTACTAGCTGAATAAGAGTCTTTAGCAAAAACCAAGCTCAAACTTAGCATCAGAATCAAAACCATACTTATTCCAAAAAATATTTTACTCTTCATACCTAATCAACAGTCTCAATATTATATAAAAATATACAAAAATTTGGCACAACCAAGGACTAAACCAGATGACATTACAAGAGGTCATTCTCACAAGTAACATTTATAAAGAAAAAGCCAAAAAAGACCATATCTCAGTTGGAATGTGGGTAGTAGCTTACCTGAACCTCTAAGATACAAAAAACTAACAAAACCAGCTGCAAAGAACCAGTAAAATGGCAAAATAGCAGCAATGGAGGCTAAAAAAATGGGAATGTACAAACATGTCCGAAATTTATGGAAAAAACCAAAGGCAAATATGCCAGAACTCTTCAAAGAAAGATTAATTCAATGGAGACGTGAACCTTCTTCAACAAGAATAGAAAAACCTACTAGAATCGATAGAGCTAGAAGCTTAGGTTATAAAGCAAAACAAGGTTATGTTGTAGTAAGACAGCGTGTTCTTCGTGGTGGTCACAAAAAACCTCAATTAAAAGGTGGACGTAGACCAAAAAGATACACAACTAGATTAACTCTTAGAAAATCATACCAAGTGATCGCTCAAGAGAGATGTCAAAAGAAATATGAAAATTTAGTACTTCTAAACTCATATTGGGTAGCTCAAGATGGTAAATATTATTGGTACGAAAACATCCTTGTAGATCCTGACCATCCTGTAATCAAAAAAGATCCTAAAATGGCTTGGCTTCAAAACAGCAGCAGCAGATCCCGTGCTTTCACTGGAAAAACTTCAGCAGCTAAGAAATCAAGAGGAATGCGTTCAAAAGGTAAAGGCTACGAAAAAGCAAGACCTTCAAGACGTGCTCATGATAGAAAACATTAGTTTTTCTTTTTTTTATTATCTTTTTTAATAATATTTAATTCTATAAAATCAACCTAAATCAAAGTATTTTTTTCAAACCCAATACCTTTAAGTACAATCTCCTACAAAAAACAACATGAAAAAAATAGCAGCATTCATCCTCCTTCTTCTTAGCTTTGGCATCTACTTCATCTCAGGTGACCTTTCCCTAGATTCATTCAGCGGCCTAACAGGATCAATCATAGCTGATTTAGACTCAGATCAATCAACAACCACATCAACTATCCAAAACTACGGTGATATTCAAGTCTACTTTTGCCCAAGCACTGAATGTGAAACAGAACTAATTGACACAATTAATCAAGCAGAAGAGTCACTCTACTGTGCTTTCTACGATATTGCTTTAGAATCACTACAAAACACCTTACTAGAAAAATACAACGATCCAAACGTAGAAACTAAAATTGTTACAGACAACGATTACTACCATAAATTCCCATATGAAGAATTCGTAGTTCAAGACAGATCTGGCTACATGCACAACAAATTTTGTATTATAGACGACAAAACAATCATCACAGGTTCTATGAACCCAACAGATAACGGTGCCTACAAAAACAATAACAACCTAATCATCATCAATTCAGACACTCTTTCAACAAATTACAAAGCAGAATTTGATGAACTTTATGAAGGAACCTTCAAAAAAGGTGATCCTGTACCAAACACTCACATCACACTTAAAACAAGCACAATAAATAATCAAGATACAACCGAGTCTACTGAATCAACAGAAGATACAACTAGTTCCTCAGAATCAGCAGCATTAAACGAAACAAGTATCCAAATAGAAAACTACTTTTGTCCAGATGACAATTGTGCTAACCAGATCATTGAAAAAATTAAAGCAGCAAAATCAAGCATCCACTTCATGACTTTCAGCTTCACCCATGACAGTATTGCAAATAACATTCTTCTCAAGGAGTTAGATGGCATAGAAGTCCAAGGAATCTTCGAATCAAGCCAAGTATCAAAATATTCCAAATACGAATTATTCAAACATCAAGATATTGATGTTAGAAAAGATGGAAATGGCAACAACATGCATCATAAAACTTTCATAATTGATGAAGAGATTGTGATAACTGGCTCCATGAACCCAAGCAACAACGGTGACAACAGAAACGATGAAAATGTTCTAATTATCCATAACAAAGAGATTGCAGAACTTTTCATAGAAGAGTTTAAAAAGGTGCAAGTTGAATCTAAATTAGAATGAAAATTTTCTTTCATTAGTTTTTTATTTTAGTCGATGCAAAGCATCGGGGTACATGAAAATAGAATTATTTTCAGTACAAAGAAATTTACAATTTCTTGTACAAGTAAGCTTTGCTTACTTTGTACTGAAAAGCTAAGGTTTTCAGATCTGGAAATACCACATTATTTCCAAGTATTAGACCCATAAAAAAATAATAAAATCGTCACATTTATATACCAAAAAACAAACATTCTTACTTATTAATTAAATCGAGGTGATTTAAAAAAGATGGAAAAAACAAATAATTATATTATTCTTATTGTAGGGATTGTGGCTGTTGTAGGATTAGTTCTCTCATTCTCAGGTAACTCAATCTCATCAGATGAAGCAATTGCAGGCCAAGCAATACAAATAGACAGTATAGCTACACAAACTGGTGATACTGATTGGCTAGCACAAGCATATCAAGCTAAATTACTTGATAATGATAAATTATTAATCTTAGATAAAAATGGTTATAAAGTTGCTATTGTAATTGATAAAATTACATATGAATTAAAACAATCTCCACTTACTGCAAAAATTGATAATACTTTAATTTTAGAAAAAGATGGTTATAAAGCAGCTATTTTTATTGATGGAATTTTGTACGAACTGATGAAATCTCCACTTACTACAAATTTAGAAGATGAAGTTTTAGAAATTAATGATTTCAGCGGATACCTAGTAAGTTCAGTTGCATGCTTTAAATGCAGATAACTTTTTTATTCTTTTTTTATTAAATTCTTAAGAACATAATACGCTTTTCCTACATCTTGATCCATTACAACAAAAGTATCATCTGTATATGTAGAAGCAACCCGAACTATACTAATATTCTTCCATGCAAGTGCACGTGTCATTGAATAAAACAAACCTACTTGATTTGTTGTATCCCATGGCATTCTCATTGTGATAGCAGCAAGACCCATTTTAAGTTCAACTACATCCTCAGCTACAATAGATTTCATAAATGTCTCTTTATACTTCTCATTAGCTATAATTGTTATTTCATGTATTCCTGTTGTAGCTGTAAAAAAATCTCCTGCTGCAAAATCAACCAAAGGATAAAAACTCTGAAGTGCAAGAACATTTTTAGGGTTACGTGCAAATGTAATTACAAACAATTGAGAATGGATCACAATATCACTTTCAGCTGAAAGACCAAAATCCCCAGTGTATTTAGCATCTAGCTTCTCCTCAAACCTTCGAAGTGCCATTACTATTGCAGAATGCTTAACCTTTTCACTAAGCTCACGCTCAATTCCTTGATGAAATTCCTCAGCTACTGCTCCATAATTCAAGAGCCCACGAGCCAATGCTTCTTGCAAAAACGGCCTATTTGCAACCTTCTTCTCCACAATCTTAGCAATAGTTACCATATAAAACACTAAAAAACACCTTTTTATTTAAAAACTCTGCCCAAAATGTTATCATTATAACAAAATAGCCCTAAAAATGTTATTATTGCAACAAATTGTTATTATACAAGAATGAAATATACTAAACCATGGAACAAACATATACACCACAACAACTAAACGATTATCTCACAACTACTCTAACAACAGCAGGTTTAGAAGATCAAGCAAATAGATTCGTTATTGGACCAGAAGGTACTTTAGCTTACTGTTTATTTGGAGCAGGTGATAAACAACAACTTTCTACAGCAACAAGCACAACTGGTACAGATCCAAGACAAAAAATAATAGATGAATGCATTGCAGCAGGCGATAGTTATATCACTTTTGCAAACGAAACTGCTGATAACGAAAATCTTGAACCAGTCACTATTGATCCTAATAATCCTCATAACATTAGTGGCGAACCTGTAACTTCTTCCAACATGTATAAAGCTGGAATTGGAGCAAGAGTAGCAACTTTTGAAACTATAGATACTTTAGTTGCTTTAGTTAAAGCTAATGAAGGTGAATTACGTATGGGTTATGTTGCAACTATGACAACTGCAAAGCAAGTAACAAATAGCACAAATTACTCATAAAACAGATCGAAATGTTATTATTATAACAAAATGGCCCTAAAAATGTTATTATTGTAACAAAGTGTTATTATACTAACAATACCTTTCTTATTTCTACAATGGTATACAACGGAATGACAGTATTATACTCAGCAGCTCTTGCAACTGGAATTGCAACTGGAGACCCTAATTCTGGTGAATTAAGTCTCTATGATGGTGTCGGAACAATCGTTACTGAACCTCATGTTCTAAATGAAACTGGTGTCTTACATGTAGACGAATCAAGATTAACTGATGCTCAAAAAGTTTCAATAGACACTATGGCAACTGAAGTAGACCCGATAACATTTGCAACTATGAGACGATATGCTATGTTTCCAGATAATTCAATTCATTACAACATTGAAATCTAGTCAACCACCACACACTAAAAAGAGGAAATGAGGTGTTTATATCACCTTTAAGGTCCCACCCTTGAAGTGCTTATGTGCTTTTAAATCCAACTTGGGTGGGACCTTTCCCAATTATTTATTCTAATTTTTCTTAAACTTTCCATTTTATATCGTTAATTATATATACTCTAAGCCTGAAAACTCTGCAAAACTATTCAATGAGGTGCTTATAATGATAGAATGTCCAGAATGTGCTGCAAAAATGACCATCGCAGCTGATGTAGAAGAAGGAGAAATTTGCATGTGTGAAGAATGTGGAGCAGAATTAGAAGTTAAAACCACTGAACCATTAAAATTAGAACTTGCTCCAGAAGCGCAAGAAGATTGGGGTCAATAGAACCTAAAAACCAATAAAATTTTACTTCTTTTTTTAAAATAAAACAAAGCAAAATGAAAGTCGGATTACTATTAACCAGGATTAGAAAAGATGAAAAAGCTATCATCAAAGCTCTAGAAGACAATAATATTGATTATGAACTAATCTACGACAAAGAAATCCATTTCTCCTTAGAAAAAAAGCCAAATTTCGATATTCTAATTGAAAGATCTATCCATCATGCAAGAGCCCTTTACACTATCGAAATATGTGAAGCTCACAATATACCAACAATCAACAACTCTAAAGCTGCACATAACTGCGGTAACAAATTCCTTCTAACCCAAGAACTAATTAAATCAAATCTTCCTACACCAAAATCAGGATTAGCATTCACAAAAGAAACTGCTATGCAAGCAATCAAACAAATTGGCTTTCCAATTGTTCTAAAACCAGCAGTAGGTTCATGGGGAAGGCTTTTGGCTAAAGCAAACGATGAAGATGCAGCTAAAGCAATCCTAGACCACAAAAAAATGCTAGGTTCATACCATCACTCAGTATTCTATTTCGAAGAATTCATCAAAAAAGATAAAGAATTCAAAGTTCTTGTAATGGACAACAAAATAGTTACCGCTGTAGAAGTGATTTCAGATAATTGGATCAGTAACGAAGGCGAAAATCAAAAAATCAAAGTTGAACCGAATCAAGAAATCAAAGACCTTGCAAAAAAAACAGCTAAAGCAATAAAAGGCGATATTGTAGCTGTGGACATCCTTCAAAAAGACAACAAATACTACGTTATTGACATTGACTATACAGTAGAGTTCCATGATTACTTCAAAGAAGACATTGAATTAATCATGCAAAAACTAGTAGAATTAATCAAATCAAAATCCAATTATAAATAATAATAATAATAATAAAACCTTAAGAAAATATCAAAAATAATCATAACAATCAAACAAAATGACAACAAAAATAAAAATAGGGGTATTATGTACCAGAATCAGAGGAGACGAAAAGTTTCTTTTTGAAGCTATTAGAAATCACCCTGATTGTGAACTGATCAAAATCAACCCTGAAAAATACCCTTACCTTTTAAATGAAAAACTACCAGAAATCTTCTACGAACCCGACATCATCCTTAATAGATGCATCAACCATTCAACTGCTCTTTACATTAGCAAAATCTTAAAAGAAAACGGTATCAAAATCATCAACGGCCCAAGCTTAACCAACATTTGCGGCGACAAACTTCTAACTAGCCTATACTTAGAAATGCACAATGTCCCTACTGCGAAAGTAAAAACAGCATACAGTGAAAAAGCAGCTCTAGCAGCAATTGAAGAAATGGGCTATCCTTGTGTAACTAAACCAGCTGTAGGTTCTTGGGGCAGATTAATCAGTAAAATTGACAACAAAACCTCTGCTGAAGCAATCCTAGAACACAAATCTGTATTAGGTACATATCACCACAGCATTTTTTACATTCAAGAATATATCAAAAAACCAGAACGTGACATCAGAGCCTTTGCTATAGATGGTGAATGCATTGCTGCTATCTACAGACATTCAAAGCACTGGATTACTAACACTGCTAGAGGTGGAACTGCAAGCTTTTGCGAAATCACCCCTGAAATGCAAGAATTATGTAAGAAAGCAAGTGAAGCAATTGGCCCAGGAATCGTAGCTCTAGACATCTTCGAGATCCCAAAAGACCCAAACAACCAAGACAAACCTACAGAATACAAACTAATCATCAACGAAATCAACCACACTATGGAATTTAAGAACTCAATCACTACGAGCAAAGTTAACATCCCTTTAAAAATGATAGAATACTTAATAAAAAAAGCCAAAGAATAAAACAACATATCATAATAATCAAAAAACACATACTCTACAAAGAAGATTAGCACCGTCCCTCGCTGGCAATATCATCAAAAGAATTTAAACTAACAACGAGCATTTTTTCACGAAGTGGAAAAATCACAGCGAAGTGGACACGCCTGCACTAAGTCTGATGGTGTTAATTTTCTTGAATTGACTAATTCAAGGACAGGAGAGCTTAGTGAGCATGCGAACTAAGTCAAGAGAGCTCTGCTCGAAATTACTCTGCTCGAGTTTTTCTTGTATAAAAGAAATAATATAACAAGTAATAAACATTAATCAAAGGTGAAAAAATGAATTATCAATCAATTACACAATATTTTACAAGGCAAAATGCATTTATCGCAGTATCTGCTGCTGCTACCGCTGCAAGTGTTGCAACAGGAATTGAAGGATTTCTTGAAGCAGATCCATTGAAAATGCTTATTGGAGGACCACTTTCATCTATTACAAGTCTATATGCACTTGGCCTATCTTTTTGCATCGAAGAGAATCAAACAACATTAACTGACCTTTTAGTAGCAAACGGTTTTATGTACAGAACAACAAAAGAAGAAGAAGAACAACAAACTGGACCTGTTTTTGCTGCAAAAAGATACCTATGTAATTCTAACGAACCTATACAAGCAACTAAATTTCTAAGATAAAAAAGAGAAAACAACAAAAATGGAAAACAACGACCAAACACAAATCAACATAAGCATCGTAGGAGCATCTGGCTACACTGGAGGCGAGTTACTAAGACTCCTCCTAATGCATCCTAAAGTAAAAATTAACCAAGCAACCAGCGAAAGAAACGCTGGAAAACTAATAAAAACAGTCCATCCTAACTTAAAACACTTAAGGCCAATAAAATTCACTTCAATAAACGATCTAAAATCATGTGATCTCTTGTTCCTATGCCTTCCACATAAAACAACTATGGAAAAAATCAAAGAATTAAAAGAATTTGCTCCAAAAATAATCGATCTAAGTGGAGATTTCAGATTAAACAGCAAAGAAGTATACCAAGAATGGTACGGACAAGACCATACAAGTCCAGAACTTCTAAATCAATTCATCTACGGAATCCCAGAATTACATAAAGAAGAGATGAAAACAGCAAATTACATCTCAAGCGCAGGTTGTAACGCAACTGCAACTATCTTAGGATTATACCCAATCATCAAATCAGGCATAGTAGACTTAAAACTACCAATTGTAACTGAAGCAAAGTGCGGTTCAAGCCAGAGTGGAAACAAATTCAGTTTAGCTTCACACCATGCTGAACGTAGCGGTTGTGTTAGATCATATAAACCAACAAGACACAGACACACAGCAGAAATGATTCAGGAACTAACATTAGAAGAAAACAAGAACCAAACACCAAACATCCATTTCAGTGCAACATCGATAGAAATGATTCGTGGAATTCTTGCAACCACACACGTCTTCTTAAAAGAAGAACATAAAGATATAGAAGACAAGGAACTTTGGAAAATCTTCAGATCAACATACCAAAACCAACCATTCATCAGGTTTGTAAACGACAAAAAAGGCATCTACCGTATGCCAGAACCTAAAATTGTTATGGGAACCAACTTTTGCGACATTAGTTTCCAAAAAGACCCAAAATCCAATAGACTTGTGATCATCACAGCCATAGACAACCTTATGAAAGGAGCATCTGGCCAAGCTGTCCAAGCTATGAACATTATGCTGGGATTCGAAGAAAATTTAGGTTTAGAATTCCCTGGTCTCCACCCTGTTTGAGGTATCAAAATGTGTCGTATTCTAGCAGTAAAATCAAATTCTTCATTCAACCCTACTGAAGATCTCAAACAATTTGCCAACATTTCTCAAAATAGCAAAGAATTTCAAGGCCACGGCTGGGGCATCACATTCGAATCAAATGAGACAAATGAAACAGAAAATCAAGGAACAAAAGACACAAACGAATTTAACAGCAACAAAAGCTACAGCTACAAAACCTACAAAAACATAAATCCAATCTGGGAAGACAAATTAACCATATTCCCAAACACTAACTGCCTTATCAGTCATACTAGATCTGCTTTCGAAGATAAAGGAATTGTTATAGAAAACAACATGCCTTTTGAAGACAAAAATTACTCATTTATCTTCAACGGTGAACTTAGAGGTGTGAAAATAAGAGCTGAGGGTAGAATTGGTGCAGAAAAAATCTTCAATTTCATCAAAAAAATGATCAAACAAAAAAACAACCAAATCAAAGAAGGATTCGAAACAGCAATTAAACTAATCAAACTAAAAACTGAATATGTTAGAGGTATGAACATAATCTTATTAGAAAAAAGTACTCAAAAGCTATTTATAACTAACATTTACAACGAAAATGAGCCTGATTATTACCAAATGTACTATAAAACAACAAAAATAAAACAACAAAACAAAGAAAACCAAAATATCACCAAAACAATCATCTGTTCAGACCCATATCTATTTAAAAAAGAAGACTGGTCTAAAATTAAAACAGACAAAGTAATGGAGTTTTAAAAATGTTAATCTTAAAAATCGGTGGCGGCAAAAACATCAACACAAAAGCAATCATTGAAGATCTTGCCAAATTCAAAGAAAACAATCCAAATGAAAAAGTGATCATTATCCAAGGTGCAAACCATTTAAGAGACAGTTTAGCAAAAAAACTAAACATCAAAAAAGAAGTAATCACTTCATTCTCAGGCTACGACAGTGTTCTATCCAACAAAGACATAATTGATCTACAAATGATGGCCTACGCTGGTCTTAAAAACAAAAGATTAGTAGAATTATGCCAACAAAACAATATAAATGCAATAGGTCTTTCTGGTATTGACGGAAAATTGATCCAAGCAAAAAGAAACAGAGGCATCAAAGTCAAAGAAGACGGCAAATTCAAGCTAATAAAAGACCTTTCAGGAAAACCAACAAATATCAACATAAACCTTCTAAACCTCCTCCTAAATAATGGTTATACACCGATCCTTTGTGTACCCCTTATAGACGAGAAAAACACTGCAATCAACTCAGAAAATGATGATATCGTTAAAGTTTTAACCTGGCAAATGAACGAAAAAAACACTAAAATAATTATGCTCCTAGAAGCAAAAGGTTTCCTAGAAGATTTCAAAGATCCAGATTCACTAATAAAACAGATCTCAATAGAAGAATTAAAACAAAAAACTGAGCAAGTTGAAGGTAGAATGAAGCGAAAAATGCTCTCTTTAACCAAACTCTTCGAACCAAAACAAGAAAAAGAAGCTTATAATCATCCTACAGTTTATCTTAGTGATGGAAGAATAAAAGAACCTATCACAAAAACTCTAAAAGGTGAAGGAACTACTATTAATTAAGAGGAAAAAATATGGACAATCAATTAAACCACAAAACTATCAAACAACTAGAAGAAAAATACGATTTTGGAACATACCCAAAAAGAGACATCACATTAGTCAAAGGTAAAGGCACACTCGTATACGATTCAGAAGATAACAAATACATTGACTGTTCATCTGGTGTAGGAGTAGCTAACATTGGTCATTGCCACCCAAAAATAACTAAAACAATAAGCAAACAAAGCCAAAAACTAATCACATGCTACAGCATTTTTCACAATGATCAAAGAGCCAAACTTTTAGAAAAATTAATCAAAATAGCTCCAAAACCACTTACAAAAGCATTTTTATGCAACTCAGGTACAGAGTCTGTCGAAGCAGCTATCAAATTTGCAAGATCTACAACAGGAAAAAAAGAAATTATTGCACTTAATCAATGTTTCCATGGAAAAACTATGGGTTCTTTAGCTTTGACTCACAACAAAAAGTATCAAGAACCATTTGCTCCAATCATGCAAGGAGTCAAACACATCCCTAAAAACAACATTGAAGCCTTAAATGAATCAATTAATGATAACACAGCAGCAGTTATTATTGAATTAGTTCAAGGTGAAAGTGGCGTAAGACCACTAAATAAAGAATATGTAAAAGAATTAAGACAAATCACCAAAAAACACAATATTCTTCTAATCATAGACGAAGTTCAAACTGGTTTTGGTAGAACAGGAAAAATGTTCACCACAGAACATTATGAAATTGAACCTGACATGATTTGTACAGCTAAAGCAATAGCTGGTGGTCTAGCTATGGGTGCAACCATATGCCAAGAAAAAATCACAGCTCCAAAAAAATCACACACAACTACTTTTGGCGGAAATCCTTTATCTTGCGCAGCAGCACTAACAACAATAAAAATTATCCAAGAAGAAAATCTAATTGAAAACGCAAACAATATTGGAAACTATCTAAAAAAACAGTTAGAACAGCTAAATCACCCTAAAATCAGAGAAATTAGAGGTTTAGGACTCATGATTGGCATCCAATTAAAACAAAGAGCAGGTGAATATGTCCACAAATTAATGACAGAACAAAAAATTATTGCATTATTAGCTGGACCACTAACAATTAGACTACTTCCTCCTCTTTGCATAACTAAAGAGCAAGCAGATAAAGTTATTCAAGCAATTAAATCAATCCTTAATTAATTTTTTATCTCTAATTTAAAAAAATAAATATTAAAAAAAGAACTAAAAATATTCTCCTACTATTCTATAAAAAAATACTCCTATCCCTATAAAAAAAGCAAAAAATAAAAATAAGGCAAAATAATTTAAAATTGAATCATTTTCAAAACCAAAAAACCCTCCTGCCTTAGTTGCTATTGATTCTTTTTTTCCAGCATCATCATCAGAAACAGCATTTTTTTCTGAAACTTCTCCTACTGATTCACTATTCTCAACCCCACTCTTACTTCCTTTTTCCTCATCATTTACTACTTCATTAACTACTATTTTAGAACTGACTGTCACACTAGTACTTATTTTACTCAATTTTCCTGATTCTTTAACTGAAATAGAAGCTATTTCTCCAAATTCAGATAAGCCATTACTAAAATCAGCAACAAGATACAACTGTTTTTCTTCATTAGGGTTCAAAACCACAAAACCATCTCCTAAATAATTATCTCCTATACCATCAAAAAAGATTTCCACAAAATCATAAGGATCATACTCTGATACTTCAACTATTATTTCTTCTGTACCTGTATTTATAAGTAAAAAATTATGTTTAGCCTGACCACCTTCAACATAATCTACTTGCCTCACACTAGGAGCTATCCCTACTGCAAAAGCTAAAGATGAACTTAATAACAAAACTAAACAAATAATTCCAAAAAAAACAAAATCTTTTCTTAATCTCATTATGTACTCACCTCTATATTCGAAGTCTTATCTCCTGCAGATTCATCGCTAGGGACTCCAATCAAAATATGAATATTTGCTTCATCTTGACTATCATCTGACTTTAAATTAGTAATTGCATTTGTTGTACTTGTTGTCAAATCTGTCCAAATCAACACTGCTGAACTATAAGCTCCACTTTCATTCTCTACCACTCTAAACTGATAAGTTGGATCTGTTCCAGTAAAAAACGCACTTGCATTAACTGTAATGTTTACTAAACTACTTCCATCATTTCTAACAACAAGTGGCTGTACTCCTAGAGCAGTGCTATTATATGAATTTCCTTCTACAACTGTTCCAAAACTTACAGTACTAATTGGCAAACTTATCGCTGTACTCGAAAGTGCTTCATACTGAAAATAAGGAGAGCTCCAAGCACTTTCAAACCCAATAATCTCTGTACGAACCTTCCAATAATAAACATCATCTTCTGTAAGAGCCGAAACCTTATAACCAGTTTGTGTATCATTAGTTTCCACTATATCTGCTACATTCACTACTAAAGCAGTAAAAGCCTCATCAGTAGCTACTTGCAATCTATATTTACTAGCTTCACCCATTGTATTATTACCATTATTCCAAACCAATACAGGAGTAGTATTAGTCGAACTAGTATCATTAGCTGGGAAATCAAGTGTCGGAGCTGTAACACCACTCTCTGAAGAAGCACGAGTTCCATCACTTAAAGTCCATGAAGTGCCTTTTGTTTTATTAATTACAACTTCAGTAGTTTCATTAGTTAAATTAACATATGTTATTTTAGGACTATATCCTGCTGTATCTGAACTTAAATTAAGCTGAAACTGAACATATCGATTATCTACAAGTGAAGATATATCTGCTGGAGAATTTTTTACACCAAAATCAGTAAAACTTTCCCCTGAACAAGCATCATCATCACAACTACGTACTTTAATACTAACATTATTCATTGCAGCTCCCCTATCATACAATTCCTTTATTTCTGTATCATTAAGAACTCTACCCCACATTGCTACTTCATCAATGGTTCCTCCAAAAGTTTCTACATTATTATGACTTCCTCCAATTGTTATATCTCTTCCAGGAAGATCATACATAAAATCAGCATTAAATGAAGCATTGGCAACTTGAACTCCATCAACATATAACATAAATAAATTAGCTGTAGCATCTACAACACCCACCATATGATGCCAAACACCATTATTTACATTTGTTGTACTATGTACTTGCCTATATGTACTAGTAGAGACTGTTGAATCCATAACATAAAAATAAGGATCTCCATTATCTGTTCTTAATATAAAACAACTATTTTCAGCACTACTATCTTTAGCCACAATTCTCCTATTACCCCCTAAAGTTAAATTAATCCACGCTGACACAGTAAAATGTGACACGCTTGAAAAATTAATAAATCCTAAAGTTGCAACTTTATCATTAGTATCTCCATCAACTGTAATAGCTGTACCAAAAACTCCTTCAGTCCCATAAGTTATCGCTGTCCCACTTCCAGTTTCATTTGCATGTAAAAAATTGCCTCCCATATCATAAAAATCTTCTCCTGTTACTAAACTATCAGCAGCAGCCTCATCTAAATGCATCAAAGCAATTGTTTGATTCATATCAATTCCATCATAGTAAGGTCCATCCGTTCTAGATAAATTTGGTAACTCCAATCCTGCAATCTCATTATTATACCAATAAATATTTTGCCAATCTGAACTCGCATTTGCATCTAACACTTTACTAGTATAATTTCCACTTCCTGCAACATCACTAGTTATTTGTAATGCATTACTAGAATATTCAGTATTTGTATAAGTTCCTTCATCAAACTCTGCTTCTGTTGAAACTCCAACATGAGGTAATAAAGTTCCAATTTGTACTTCAAATTGCCAAAAAACTGTACTCCAATCACTCTCAAACCCATTTATTTCAGTACGTACTCTCCAATAATATATGTCATCTTCTGTAAGAGCTGATGTTGTATAACTTGTTTGAGTATCATTAGTTTCTGCTATATCTGCTACATCTACAACAAGTGCAGTAAAAGCTTCATCTGTAGCTACTTGTAACCTATAAGTTGTAGCTTCTCCAAGTGTATTATTTCCATTGTCCCAAACAAGAGATGGTGTTGTATCAGTTGAAGCAGTCACATTAACTGGAGAATCTAATGTTGGTGCTGTAACACCTGTTTCTGAAGCAGCTCTAGAACCTGCACTAATTGTCCAAGGTGTTCCTTTTGTATAATTAATTTCAAATTCATTTGTTTCATTTGTCAGATTCACATAAGTTATTTTAGGACTATATCCACTTTGATTACTACTTAAATTAAATTGAAATTGAATAAATTGATTATCAGGTAAAGTAGATATATCCATTGGAGCAGTCCCAACGCCAAAATCTGTAAAACTCTCTCCTGCACAATTTACATCATTACAACTACGTGCTTTAACACTTACATTAAAATGAGCTGCAGAACGATTATACAAAGCCTGAACCTCTTGAGCTGTAAACGCTCTTGCCCAAACAGCTGCCTCATCAATAGAACCTTCCCAACTTTGAGTTACTAAAGCTGAATCTATTCCTAAAGCCAAAAGTTCATTATCTGAATCATCTAAAGTTGCAGCATTAAATGCATCTGTTCCTACTTGAACACCATCATAATAAGTATAAATCTTATTATTTACTGAATCAATAACATCCACTCTATTATGCCAATTACCATCTAAAAAAGCACTGGCGTCATATGAAACCTGTTGCCAACCTCCAATTGAAGTGTCATAAACATTAAAATAAGATGTTGTACCAATAAAAAACTGGATAAAATTTCCTTGAACTCCATTCCTATCTTTTGTCCAAAGCCTCCTAGTTCCAGACGTCACACTAGTTTTGAACCAAGCAGACATTGTAATATCTGATAAAGCTGAAAAATCAAAATAACCTACATTTATTCCTCCTTCTGTATTATCAAAATCAATAGCTCCTGCAAAAACCCCTCCATTATTATTAAATGTTAATCCAGTACCAGTTACATTTCCATGCAAAAAATTCCCACCAGCATCATAAAAATCTTCATTTGTAGCCAAACTATCAGCTGCTGATTCATCCAAATGATACAAAACAATCGTTTCATCCATATCAACACCACTATCATAATAAAACATACTACTCTCATTACGTGAAAAATTCTGTAAAGCACAT
Organism: uncultured Methanosarcinales archaeon; assembly: GCA_964527395.1. GTDB lineage: Archaea > Nanobdellota > Nanobdellia > Woesearchaeales > GW2011-AR9. Next base: position 24,633 of record CAZGQD010000009.1, on the reverse strand, counting down.
TGTGAACAAAAATTGTTCTCAAACCAATATACTCTTTGCCAATCTACCGTTGAAATAGCATCAATCACCTTACTAGTGTAGTTTCCACTACCTGCAGCATCTGCATTAATTCTCAAAGCCCCATTAAAAAATTCAGTATTAGTATATGTACCTGCATTAAAATCTATTTGACCCGTAATTCCTACTGTTACTGCATAAGCCAAAGTTGCAACTATAATAAAGATTATCAAATAGAAAAACCCTCTCTCTAAATTACTTTTCAACCAGATCACACCTCTAAACAAAATACAATCAACCACTCTTTAAAACCTTTTCCTTTAAAGACCATAAAAACGACTATTAGGAAATATAATCAATATGAAAATTAATCCTCAAAACAAAAAATAATATAAACAACTAACACTTTTCAAAAAACAATCATGACTTCAAAAACTCCCTATCACAAAAAAATCCATCACAAAATTAAACCTAAATTTCATCAAACACATTTTATTAAAAAATGGCCAAAAGGCTTTCCTATTCACAAAAAATGGATCTCTCAATTTTTCTACCTCCTACATGGAGTAGTTGTTCATGAAGAAAAAAGCCTCCTCACAAAAGAAGACATGTTCAAAGCAAACTTAATCTTAAGAAAAGGCGACTTCATTCTCACTGGAAACCTTCACGAATTAACTAGCATCATCATAGGTGGTGCTGTTACTCACGCCGCCCTATACATCGGACACAGAACATTCATCCAAGCAACAGGCAAAGGAGTACATTTCGCAACTCTTCACCATATTTTCTCAAATCACGACACTTTTACTATCCTCAGACTACCAAAACATGTAAAAAACAAAAACGAAATCATCAGAAAAGCTATTCAATTTGGTCACAAACAAATTGGTAAAAGTTATGATTATTTTTTCACAGAAAGCGAAGAAAAATTCTTTTGCTCAGAACTAGTGAATTCCTGTTTTCATCACGCTGGATACAAAACCGGTTTAAGATCAGTAAAACCTGCTCACAGCTTCATAGAAAAAGCAGAAAAAAAGATCATATCTGCTAGAAAAGCACTAAGACCAGAACACATGCTTAATGGTAAATTTGAGATTGTTTTTCTCTCACACAACTTAAAATTAAAAGAAAAAAAATTAATATTACATGAAGACTCACACTATGAAACTTTAGATCACTTCAAAAAACACCACAAAAAAATTCACAAAAAACACAAGAAAGAACTAGATAAACATTACAAAACTAAATCAAAAAGATCAAAGAAAAAAGCTAAAAAAAGAAAGAAATCTTAAACCTAATAAATATTTCTCCTTCTTCAAAACACAGTATCTAAAATTTCATGAGCATTGTTCGTAGTCAAATAATCTCTAAATATTTTTGCTTCATCAAGTAACAAAAATTGTGCTCTAAGACTCTGTTTCTCTACATTTGACACACGAGCCAATTTGTCAACAAGTATCAAACCATAAGGATATCCCAAAAACAACGGATCATGACAAAAACCATCTAAATTAGCAAGTAATTCAATATTCCCATCAAATCTAAAAACATGTAAAGCTCTTGAATCTAGCTTCACAAAAGCAACTCCAGGTACCAAAGAATAACTCCACACTCTTAAAGAACAAAGCCTATTTAAATAGACACAAGGATTATTTCCATTTCTAGTAAATAAATTATTACTTTTAGCAAGCGCACACACATTAACTCCAAACTCATTAATTATTTTATCTTCTCCAGTGTAACTTGCTTGCAAACTACCATCAATAACAACTATTCCTTTTTCACCGATCTCAGAAGAAAGTTTATAAACATATTTAAGTTCAGAAAACCTACGTATCATATTTACTACAGACCCTATTTGCACATTTTGTTTTCCTACAGTCAAATTATCATTATCCAAAGCTACAAATAAAGCAGCAGAATCTTCAAGAATCAACCTCTCAGAACCTTCCATAGGAAATATCTTTGATTCAAAATATTTTCTACCTTGTCTCTCTACCAAATAAGTCAACACATAAAACTCATTTTTACGAATATCTACCTTCACTTCGCCTTTATACCCTACAGCAGCGACTCGAATAAAACTAAGCATAAAAGACCCTCCATTAAGTATCTGTGCTTGACCTCCATCAACAAAATAAACTAATTTAGAATCATCATTTTCAACATCAATTGACTCCAGAGACCTAAAACTATCCAAAGAAACTACAATCTCAGACCCTTTATAAAGCAAAGCATCCTCTGAACCATAAGACTCAATCACAGATTCTAACTTCTTTCCAATTTTCTTAATCATACAATATAATGAGAAAACTATTTGTTTATAACAATTATTATTCCAGAAAAGAATTACCCACCACGCACTGTTGGCATTGGCACTCCATTAAACACAACTCCGTGACCTGCTACTTCATCTTCCAAGAAACCCAATATATTAACCAACTCATGCACATATCTTTTCACCTCAGAAATCGCCAAAACCTGTCCTTGAACAGAATTATTACAAACATCAATATCCAAATTCTCCCATGCATTACTAACACCTACTCTATCAACAAACCCTTTCAAAGTAAATATTTTATATCTAACACCCTTATATTTCCTCTTTAATTCATTACAAATCTTCTCATCAAATGTCAAAATAATGTCTACAGCATCAAGTACATCCTCAGAAAAAACTCTTTTCTTATAATCCCGCAAATATTTAACAGCTTGTTTATCAAGCACTTTTCTAAAAGCCCTGACAGTTTCATAATCTTTCAAATCAACTACTCTCTTTTCTTCAATACTTTCACTACTAATCTCTATTCCACAAGAAAAAGCATGCATTTGGTCCCACCAATGACGATATTTACGAAAAAGATATTCTGAAACTGCTACAGCATGACTATGCTTAACTCCAACAAACAAAACTCTCTTCACTGGCCACCTAACTTTACTAATCCAAGTAAGCCTTTTGTACCAACTAAGATTTTCCCTCATATCTGCATAAACCATAATCTATTTACAAGTGAAATTACTATAAAAAACATATGATACTAAAAATTATATGGCATATATACCTGCATTTACCTAAAAGACCACCATTTTGCCCTTATTTTGCCAAAAGCAGGAAAAATTTATATAGAAAGGTCACTTTTAAAAACAGATGAATGGTAAATATGCTAAATTATTAGGTCTGCACAAGAAATTAAGTGATTCTGAAATTATGCGCCTATTAGAAACAGGTTCCTTAGACATTGAAGGTAAAAAGATAACTATAGCTAAAGCTAGAAGAAATACCATCCAATTCGACGACCCTTATATTTAAATAACTCATTTGTTCTTATTTTCCAATAAAATGTCAAATAATACTATTTCAATAATCTACACTACTCTCCCTAACCAAGAATCAGCAGACACCATTGCAACTAAGCTCCTAGAACAAAAGCTAATTATTTGCACAAACAGCAATAAAATCAACAGCAAATATCTCTGGCAAGGCAAAATTGAAAACAGCCAAGAAATCAAATTACTCATCAAAACCACAAAAAAAATGAAAAAAAATGCCATCAAAGCTCTAAAATCTCTTCATCCATATGATATTCCAGCAATTTTAAGCTGGGAAGCAAACTCCAAAGAAAAATATCAAGATTGGATAAATGAAGAAATATAAAGCAAAAAGCAAAAATAATATCTTTCTAAAACCTAAACTTCTTCCTTCTTTTCCTTCTCAAAACCCAATTTGAACACTTGCTCACGCACTTTCACTTCCTTTTGATGTTCAAACTTTCGTGGAAAATCAGCAGCTACAACAGCAATCTTAGAAGCTCCTACCTTAGCAGATATAGCCTCAGAAAATGAAGATACCCCAGAAACTAAATCTTCAGGACAAGTTACATGAAGTAAAATCCTTTCAGACTTACTAAAACCTACCTTTTTTCGAGCATTTTGTACATGACGCATTAATTCACGTGCATAACCTTCTGCCAAAAGTTCATCACTACGCTCAAGATTCATATAAGCAAAACCGCTTTCAAACTCTCCTTCAGTATAACCTTTAGGTACATCTCGCTCAAACAATAAATCCAATCGATCCACAGACACTTGCTCACCAGAATCAAGCACAAATTTATACACACCAAACTTAGCTAACTGTTCAAGTACTTCATTAGAATCTACACGTCCAAGCTTAGTCATAACTTCTGAACTATTTTGTGCAAATTTAGGTCCAATTTTTCGTGGATTTGGCAAAATACGTTGATCAACACCTGGCAAACTCTCAAGTACAGATATATCTTTTACTTTAAGCTGCTCTTTAAGCAAGTCTCGCATTTTTTCAACTGCCAAAATTGTATCAGAATCTAAGCTAACTACAACCAATTCCTTTATCGGCCACCGAAGTCCCAATTTTGCCTGCTCACGTGCATGTAAACCTGCTTGAATCACTGAAAACACAACTGCCATTTCCTTTTCAACAGTCAAATCCAAATAAGATTCATCAACCTTCCGCCATAAAAAGTGACTAATACTTTCTTCCTCTAAATCAAAAGCTTCACGCAAATTCAAATACATTGCTTCAGTTACAAATGGAATCACAATCTGCGCCATCTTCAATCCTTCAAATAGAACCTTAGTCAATGTATAAAGTACAACTTCTTTATCTTCCTGACTACCAACAGAAGATTTTTCACGCACCATCTGTAAATAGTTCCGACTTAAATCTAAAAATAGCTCATCAATCAACAAAGGCACCTTATCTAATTCATATTTTTCCATCCGTGAGCTTACTTCTGAGATTGTACTTTGCAGACGTGACATGATATACTTCTCCTCATAACCCATCATTGATTTTGTTACTGTATCATCCATCTCAAACGGATTTTGTCCAACTTCCACAGACAAATTCATCACAAACTTATGCAAGTTCCAATAAATTTTCAGTCTCCGATCAAGTGAAGCAAGTTCATCCCATGAAAAATTCACATCTTCTCCTGCTGTTGCTCGACACATATAAGTTCGAAGTACATCAACACCATGCTTATCAATAACTTCATAAGGCGAGATTATATTACCTAAACTTTTGGACATCTTAACTCCATCTACATCTGTTACAAAACCATGCATAAAACATGATTTAAAAGGCAATCTATCAAAACCAAGTGCTGCTCCAATCATTAAAAGATTAAACCAACCACGAATCTGATCTTTTCCTTCCAAAATAAAATCCGCTGGATAATACTTTTTCAATAAATCTGTTCGCGCTGGAAAATCTAAACAGTTCCATACACTAGTTCCTGCATCAATCCATACATCAAGTACATCAGGCACACGCTTATACTCTCGACCTCCTTTATAAATCACAATAGAATCAATAGCTGGTACATGTAAATCCTTAAGATCTTTATCTTCTCGTCCACTAAGCTCTTTTAATTCTGCAAGTGACCCAACTACAATGTAATCTTCTTCTCCAGTCTCAGAATCTTCCCATTTCCAAATTGGTACTGCTGTTCCCCAAAACCTTTGTTTACTAATAGAATTGTCCCGCAGATTCTCAAGCCAACCTCGAAATGCATTTTGAGCAGATTTTGGCACCCAATGCACATCTTCATTCCACTTAAGCAATCTCTCCTTTAAATCTTCAATTTTAAAGAACCACTGTTTTGTTGTACGAAATATAACAGGTTCATGACTTCGCTCTCCATGAGGATAATCATGCGTATAAGACTGCTTTGCCAACAATACTCCTTTCTCTTTAATCATTTCAACAAATTTCTGATCATCTAGTTTTGCTCTCAAACCTGTAAATGGTCCAAAGTTAGCAAAAAAACCTGCTTCATCTACTGGATTAAATGGTGGAATTCCATTTTTATGTCCTACTTCATAATCCTCTGGCCCACAACCTGGTGCTGAATGAACAAGACCTGTCCCACTACTATCGTCACAATACTCCTTAGTCAATAAAACACTAAACAATTTAGGATTTTGCTGTAATTCCTCTGGCAAAAATTCATGTGTTCCAAGTGGGTGAAAATACCTTTTTCCTTCTAAATCTGCTCCTTTAAACTCACTAAGCACTACATGATTTTTAACTTTCGCTTTTTCTACAACAGATTCCACTAAAGCCTTCGCCAAAACCCAATTTTCCTTCTCTCCTGAATCTAATTCTACCCTAACTGTTACATAGTCAATCTCAGGATTCACCATTACAGCTAAATTTAGAGGTATTGTCCACGGTGTTGTAGTCCAAATAACAAAAAATGTATTTTCCTCACATGAAAATTGAAAATTTTCAGTGTCGAAAAGCTTTGCTTTTCTGACATCTAGTACAGGAAATTTTACATAAATTGACGTATCTTTAACAGATTTATACTCTAATTCATGCTTAGCAACAGAACTTTGCGTAGCATAATCCCAATGCATTGTTCGCAAACCCTGATACAATCTTCCTTTCTCATGAGCCTTTTTAACAAGCCACCAAACTCCTTCAATAAACGAATTTTTTATCGGTTGATAAGAATCCTTATAATCAAGTGTAACCCCTAACCTATCAAAATCAATATCCATCTGTTTTTTCATTTCTAAGCAGAATTTCTCACATTCACGCCTAAATTTCAACAAACCAAAGTTCTCAATATCTTGCTTATCTTTAAGACCTAATTTAGCCATAGTTTTTTGCTCTGTAGGCAATCCATGCATATCATAACCCATTCTGTCCCATACATCAAGTCCTTTAGCCCTTTTGTACCTTAGAACCATATCTTTTAAAGCCATATTCCATGCATGACCCATATGAATCTTCCCAGAAGTATACGGAGGACCCTCTAAAAAGTAGAATTTAGCTCCACCTTGGTCACGTTCTCGCAAAAAATCAACAGTCTTTTGTTTCTTCCAATATGCTAGTATTTTCTCTTCAGTTTCTAAACAAACGTCTTTATATCTCATTATAATAACCTCTAAAATACAATTTATTTCCTATAAGATATTCCAGCTTACTATATAATATAAAAAGATAACCTGAAAAATTGATCAAAAACCTTATGTTACCATCATTTATAACAAAAAAGCAATATAAATTACAGAGAATATAAGTATTTAAGAAAAATCCTTAAAATTACTTTGTTTATGACAGATAAAGACCTAGAAATTGCTAAATATGCGCTTCAAGAGATCAAAGACCAATACAAAACTTATCTTGAAAGTTATGATAATATTAAGAAAAAGAACCAAATTCTCCTTTTAATTTGCTCTTTAATCATCACATTACCACTTTCAGAAACAATTATTGTGAAAAACATCATTTTAGCTCCAAAAATCATTATAGCTCTCTTTATTTCAGGAACTATTTGCCTAGTTTCTGCAATTATTCTCTTAATTGTCAGTATGAAAGAACCTACAATAAAAACACCTCTATTCGAAGACATCATTGGATCTATTGGAAAATATAAAGCTTCATTAATTTTCAAAAATGCAGGAACAGTATATTCAAAAAATCTAAACAAAAACATCTCAAAAAGAGACCAAAAGAGAAGAATTATTCAAATAGCAGAAAAATTTATAATCTTCGGAATTATTCTCACTACTGGAACAATTACTTACATTTTAATTACAGGTGCAACTTTATGATAGAACAAGACAAAAACGGACCTTACATCAGAACAAGAGTCTTCTTCAAAGAAAACTTAAACCTAAAAGAACCTGTAATTATAGACGATAGAATTTCAAAAAATAAAGTCAAAAAGAAAAGTTTCCTAGATAAAGTGTTATCATATTTCTAAGTAAAATTTACCAAAAATGTTAGTATAATAACATTTTACCTAGTTTTTTGTTATTATAGTAACAAATTGTTACAAGGAAAGCAAAGCTTTCCTGTACAGGAAATTGTTAATTTCCTTGTATTATTCTAACAAAATTTAACCAATATACAACTTCTAAAACAAACTAAAAAAGAAACTTTGCAAGGTACGAAGCAAAGGTTTGGAAATTCTGGAAGAATTTCGAAAAAAACATATCTCTTCAATTAACCTAAGAAGCCATACTGTATCCAGACTCTGGAGCCCCTAAGCTTCTACTTGTTGAAAGGCCATCATTTGCTGCAGTCAAAGGAATTGAATTTGCTGCAGAACCAACATCAACTGGCTGCTGTCCATTCTGAGCATCACGCATTCTTCTTACCAAATCTCCTAAAAGTTCTTGCTGCATTCCTTGTCTTAATTCCTTAGCTTTAAGTTCTGATTGATACAAAGACTTAACTTCTTTTGATTCTGGGTCAATTCCATATGAGTCCCAATCTAATTTGATTCTAGTACCTGGCGCTTTTTCAAACTCTAAAGCATAATTGTGCCCTGACTTAACTGCATAAGCTTCTCCTGCATCCATTGCTTCTTCAATTGTTTTTGCTGTGTAATCCCCTAATTTAGCCTTTAGTGAGTCACTTAATTTTGCATGTCCTAATTGTGGATCTACAATAAACTCTCCTTGATTATCTTGATAAACACCTACTTTTCCTTCTTGAAAGTTTCTAGCAACCTTATCTTCAATATCTTCAGAAACATTAGCACGAGTATCATACTCAATAGTTCCAGGAACCTCACGGTCAATATTAAACATCTCATCAAGTTCTTTTCCTGTATAAGCCTTAGCTGCTTTGAAGTTTTCATCCTTCTCAAACACTTCTTTATAATTATTTGTCAATTGGTCTGCTGATAATAAAGGAGATCCACCACTTGCAATATTATACAAAAGCCCAACAACTTCTTGTTGTCCAAGCATCTTTGCATTACCATCTGAATCTTTTTTACGTTTTACTGCCTGACTAGCAAATTGATCTACCATAGAGTTTCCAAGCTTTTCACCAAGCATTGAAAAGAGTACTCCATTCTGTCCTCTACCAACATACTTATCAAAAATATGTTCTCCTACCGCTCCTGAAAAGGGTCCTCTTTGTTTTGAATTACACAATCTTGTTCTATCATTACTATTACCCCAATTAAAAGCAACATTTTCCCAATCATCATCTGCAATTGCTGTTGCAGCTTTCAATCTATTATAATCAATCCCAAAATGAGCTTTTACTAATCTTAATTTAGAAGCACCATCTACTTCTTCAACAGTTTTAGCTACATCTTTCATACCCATATCTTTTAGTGTAGTAGCATACAATGCATCAATTAAATCATCTTCAATTTCCAACTTTTGTTCAAAACTAATTTTAGTATCATCTTTGAACTTAGTATCCCATTTGTTTTTGGTAGCATCTAAAGCAAATTTTACTTTCTCTGACAATTCATCAATTTCATCATTCATAGTTTGCACACAAGAAATAAATTGTTCTGTAGCAGCAGCCACATCTTCAAAGCTAGCTGAGTCATACTTAGCAAAATCACTATTGAAACTAACTTTCTTATCTTTTGCATAATTTGGATCAATAGATTCATCTTGGTGAACAACTGTTCTTTCTTCTAAAACAGCTCTTTGTTCACCTAATTTCTCAAAGTCAACTTCTTTATCTTCCCAATTTACAGTATGTGTTCCATACTTAACAACTCCAATTTTTCTATTAAAATCTTCATCAAAGATAGGCTTTAAGTGATATTCATCAAATTCTTTGATATCTCCTTCTTCAGTAAATTTAGTTACGTGTGAGAATACACTTCCTGAACCTGAATTTGTCTCTCTTGCAAGTACACCTGGATGAAACACTGGCTGTTCATATACTTCTCCACTTTCATGATCTGTTCGTTCAAAAAACTTAAACTCTGCTCTATCTTTGTGATGGTGCCCAATTATAGTTGTAGGAATATTTAACCCGAACTTATGACGCTGATCATAAATTCTAGACAATCTTTCTGAGCTTGCATCTGTAAAACCATAGTTCAAAAATGGTCCTGTATGATCAAATACATTTCTCATATTTCCTAACATTAAATCATCTCTAGCAGAATCAATATGTAATTTACCAAACTTACCTGTTTCAGCATAAGTAATACCTGTAGTAGCAGTATCTGCAACTGCTTCTCCACCACCAGCACCTAAAGCATAACCTTGTATTGGACCAAAATCTACATTTGTTTGAAAATGAAAGTTCTTCCAATGGTCTCCCATTGTTAATACGTCATGGTTACCTGCAATTGAATTAGCATCTGGAAACAATAACTGAAACTCAGAATATACTTTATGAGCATGAGCATTAACTATCTCTTTTTGCCTTTTCTGTTTACCAGTAACCCTAGCCATCTGGCTCTCGCTAAACTCACCTGTCTTTATCGCTTTATAAAGCTCAGAATCATCCTCTTTCTTAATCTCTTGACTCACTTGAAGCTCCCATCGAGCCTCCATTTTGCTATATTTGGAACTAGAATCACCAGGCAAATCCCCCATAAACAAGATATTTGAAGAAAGTCCATTAATTATAGATTCCAAACCAACAGGCATGTTCTGGTGCGGATCCCCAATTACTACTATTCCTGATCCATCATTTTTCCCAAAAACAGGACTATTATTAGCAGCTTCAGCAGGCAAATTTAGCCCATTTTGAGCTCCAGAAGTCCCATTTGCACCTACAAAATTGTTAGTATTATTCGCAGCTGGAGCAGCATTTTGACCTCTAGAATTAGCATTATTATTAGCAGAGTTATCTCTAGCTAAATTACCTTCAGAATTAGCACTATTAACTGCTACGCTCATAATATGCTCAAAGTGAACCTACTTTATAAAGCTTTGGGTTGTTACCACTTATTAGTTGTAAAGGTTGGCTATTTTATAACTATCTTCTTTCATACCCTTAAATCTATCTTTAAAAACTCCCTGACCATGACGTTCAGTAATCCCTCCTGTCTGAAAATAAGCATTAAGCAAAGTTTGTGCCTCAGTGTCTGACACTGTCCCCTCAATATCAACTCCCATATAATCCTTAACAAGCTTCTCTCTTTGCTCTCTTGATAATTTCCTTACTTGTGTCTGAAGATTTGCTCCCCTATATTGTCCTAAAAACTGCTGAACTAGTTCATTTTCAAAACCACTCTTAAAATTAGCACCATGTTCCTTAAACCCTACATCCATTGCCTGATCATTATACCCTATTGCCTCTTCAAGAAGCTTTTTGGCAGTTTTCAACCCTTCATCAGTATCCAAATCTAAACTTTGTATATGATCCTTATTATGATAATCATTAACACTATTCTGAACATGATATTCTACCTTAAATTTCTTTAATAACTCCTTTATATCATTTGCACTTCTATCCTTTCCATCTCCATTTACAATATAATCCCAATTAAAAAAACCATTTTCATCTTTAATTACCTTATCTGCAGCATACATCAAACCAGCTGTATGCTTTGTCTGAAAATCTCTTTCAATTTTCTTTTCAAATTGCTTTCCTGGACCTCCTAAAGCATCTAAAACATCACGAAGCGCCTTTACATCAAGATCAATCTCTGCTTCTCCTTTCATAAACATCACAGGAACTCCTGCTCCTGAAATTGCTGAAACTATTGAAAATGCATGCTCTATTACTACAGAAATTATTTCTACCATTATTAATCAACCTCTAAATTTAATTTTATAAAACAAAAATAGCAGCACTTCCTTATTAAATATATCGCTAAAGCAGAAGATAAATTACCACCAACTCAAAGCTTTCCCTAAAACATACAAAAAAAAAGCTACCAATGCTACAAACATCAACTGATTCAATGTTTCTTCACTCATTTCTTTTTTTTTTCTCACCATCTTAACTCATCCTTCAAATGTAAAACATATATTACTAAAAACAAAACTAAACTCATTATTAAACTTTCTCGTACATTTCCTTCAAAAAGCTTGAAATAGCTCTCTCCTGTTACAAGAATCAAAATCATAAATAAGATACTCCTAAATACTACATACAAATACCTATTTCCTCTAAAAACTTTACCTAAAAAGCCTTCCATAAGCACAAACAAAACATCCGATCACTTTAATCAATTCTCCTACTCCAAAACCTCTAACCAAACCTATAGTTTCAAAGCCACTAGTTCCATGATACCAAACCAAAAATACTACTTCAAACTACAATTGATCAAAATGTCCCACAAACACAATTAGCTTTATATACATACAACATATACTTGAACTCAAATAGAGCATAAAATCATCACAATAAAACAAAATTAAAAGACAAAACTAAAAAACGAATAAGCAAAAGGTGAAATAAATATATGGCAAAAAAAACTAAAAAAAAATCAGGATCATTAAAACCAAAAGCTATGAATACAAAAGGTAAAGCTCCAATGCTTCCAGAAGGTGCAGTTCCTCAAGGACAAGGGCAACTACCTCCAGAGATGCAAAAAAAGCTAGCTGACTTAAAAAAGAAATTAGACAAATTCAAAGACAAAGTTCTAGACAAATTCGGAGATTACATTATTGGAATTACTGTACTTCCTCCTCCTCAAGCTCCTCCTAAAGGAGCACAAGCAGCAAACCCTAATTCTCCTACAACAGCTGGAGCAAAAGCAGCACCTGGAGCAGTTCCTATACAAACAGCAGGTCAACCAGCAAACATTCCAGGAGCTCCTCAAGCAGCTAAAAAGAAATTAGGTCCAGATGACATTGAAGTTTTAGTTCTTGTAGACGATACAACCAGTAAAAAAATGACTAAAGATGAACTTCATCACAAGTTCTCAAGTATCATTAAAGATATTGCAAAAGAAGTTGACAAAAAGATCATCCCTCAAGCACTTCTTCTAACAGATCTATGGCAAAACTACTATGATGGTAAAAACGACTTATCAAGATTAATTGCTATGGCTGCACCTATTTTTGATACAGGTATGCTAGCTGCAATCAAGATTAGTGAAATTCACAAAAATATGGTTATAAGAAAGTTCGAAAAATACATTCTTAGTTATGTTCTAGCAGGATCTCTAACTCAAGGAAGAAACACTCAAAAATCAGACATTGACGTTTGGATTGTTATCGACGACACAGATGTTAAAAAGATGTCCAGATTAGAACTTAAAGAAAAACTTCGAGCAATCATAATTGGTATGGGTGCTGAAGCTGGTCAACTTACAGGGATCAAAAACAAACTTAACATCCAAGTATACATTTTAACCGACTTCTGGGATTCATTAAAAGAAGCAAACCCCATCATCTTTACTCTTCTTAGAGATGGAGTACCTCTTTACGACAAAGGAATTTTCATGCCTTGGAAACAACTGCTTAGAATGGGTAAAATCAAACCATCCAGAGAATCTATTGACATTTTCATGAACTCTGGTGAGCAAATGAAAAAACGTATCAATGCTCAATTAAAAGCAATAGGAATGGAAGATTTGTACTACGCAACTCTAACACCAACTCAAGCAGCTATTATGCTTTACGGACTTCCTCCTCCAACACCAAAGGAAACTCCTGATGTATTAGAGGAAATTTTCGTTAAAAAAGAAAAAATGCTTGAGAAAAAATGGGTTAACATCTTAAGATACAACACTAAAGTTAGAAAAGACTTAGAGCACGGTGACAAAAAAGCTATTTCTGGTAGTGAAATCGACAAGATGCTTAAAGATACTGAAGACTACCTTAAGCGTATCAAAGATTTGTTCAAGCAAATCGAAGAAATGCACGACAAAAACTCAATTATGAGTATCTATGATGAAACCATTACTATCATCAGAGACATCTTAAAACTTGAAGGTGTGCAAAAGTCTAAAGAATCTGAAATTCTAAAGATTTTCGAGAACGAACTGATCCAATCTGGAAAAGTACCTCAAAGATATCTAAAAGCAGTTAAAGAAATTGTCAACATCAAAACAAAGTTAGACAAAGGTAAAATAACTAAAACAGACATCCAAAAAACCAGAAAGAACTCAGGCAGTTTAATCAGGTTCTTAGTAGATTACTTGCAACTAAAACGTGGAAGACAGTTAGAACGAGCTAAAATCAGAGTAAAGCACGGCTCCAAATTCGCTGAAATAACTTTGTTAGAAAAAGAAGCTTTCATCATCAGAGACATTGATGCTAGAGATGGAAACATCGAAAAAGCTCCAATCAACAAAGATGGTAGTATTGGAACAGCTAAAAAGTCTTCTTATGAAGAGTTCGAGAAAGCTTTAGCTGGTGCTAAATTACCTAACAGAGTATTCATTAAAGAACCGATTTTTGAAGATATCAAAACTCACTTCGGTAAAGACGCAGAGATCTTAATACACAACTTTTAATTTTTTTAATTAGTTTATTTTATCTTAATTTTCTTTTTATCTTCTACTAATGTCTATCAAATAATTAGTTCCATTTACATGATGTGCAACTGTCATATAACCTAAATCATCAAAATTTAAAGTAAGTCTTCCATTTTCAGTCTCACTCCCTCTCACATCTCTTACTCTATAAGAAATTCCTGTACCGTCCTCTCTAAATCTTCCTGGAAAATCAAAAGTTAAATTTCCTACTGGACCACTACTCCACCTTAACCTTAATTCATGCCTTTGATAATCTGGACAAAAAAAGTATCTTCCTGTTGGTTTAGCTAATCTACTAACATTATTTCCAAAAATATTTACTCTTTCACAAACATCCCTTCTCAATGATGGAATTCTACCTAAATCTCTAAAATTCATATCTATATTAGCTCCATCTAAAAAATGCCACAAATTCCTTCTATCTACTGCCATAAATAAAAAATAATATAAAACAAAGTTAAATACATTTCTATTCTCAAAACCACAAAAACAACAAGCTATTTAAACCCAAATTAACTTCTTTAACCTTGGATGGCTAAAAAAAAGAGTTCTAAAAAGAAAACTAGCAACAAAAAGTCCAAAGCAACTAGTTCCAAAGCTACAAAAAAATCTAGAAGCAAAGTTTCTAAAAAAGCCAAATCCAAATCAAAACTAAACACAAGACAAGAACTAGAACTCTTAGAATCTGAAATGTCTACTGTTCTTAAACGTACACAAAAGATGCAAAAAAACCTAAAAAGCATCAAAAAACTAGATCAAAAGATCCAAGCAGAAGAACTTCAAGAATTAAAAGAACAAGAAGAACAAAAAAAAGAAGAAAAACGAATCGAACAAGAGCTTCTAAAGTTAGGAAATTTCACATTCAAACGTAAACACCTTCTAGAACTTATCCGTGGTACAGCAGGAGCTTTCTTAGGTATCGGACTTGGGAAATCTCTTCTAAGCTTTGAATCTCTAGCAACAGATCTTCCTTGGACCAACGTTATTGGTATCCTTATCTTCATTTTGGCAGTTTCAGGATTACTAATCTACAAAAACGAACATGATTTTATCAAAAAAGAAGGAGCTAGCATCGTTTGGAAACGCTTAATCTACCTTTACGCAATTGCCTTACTAATCGAAATAATTTCTCTTTCACTATTTGGTGGCTTACCTGCAGATCCAGCAATTCTTACCAAATGGATCATTATCGGTTCATACCCAGCAATGGCAGGCGCAGTAACCTTCAGCATGGCATAAAATAAAATGAAAATGCAAGAAAATCAAAGATTTTCTGCATAGGAAATGTTTCATTTCCTTATGTCTAAAAATCAAGCATCCCAATCGGAGCAGAGCTCCGGGGTACAAGGATGCTCAGAAAACTTAGTTTTCTGGCTCACAGAGATTAAAAATCTCTTGTGAATCAACGATTTCCTGTACTGGAAAGTCTTACTTTCCATGTATTGCTTGATTTTTTGCTTCGCACCGACATTTTCTTTCATGCTTAAAAACTAAGAGTTTTTAGCACATAAAAAAGCGTTGCTTTTTTAATGTTAGTTTTTTATTTTAGTCGATGCAAAGCATCGGGGTATTAAACCCATAAAAAACTAATAAATCTATTTTTGTTCAATTATCTTTTTTATCTCTTGACTAAAATAAGCAGCTCTATCAAAAGACGTTTTTGCTTTAGCTTTAAGAACAATCTCATTTATTTTATATGTAAAAGTTGCTCTCTTTCCTTTTTCATAATGATAATCTTCAATTAACCTATCTGCTTTTTGTTTACCTAATATTTCACTTACTTCCTTTTTAGCTTCCGCAAAATCATCAATTAACCTTTTTTGCAATTTCCCATTTAGATAAAAATAATAGATCACTGAATCAAAAGCAAGTGCATGCACAGATAACTCAGACTTTAATTTTATCCCTTCATTCTCAAGAAGCGCCCTTGCCATATAAAACATTGAATAATAACTTGAATTAACTACCCATAAGAAACCATCAAAATTGAAGTAACCTGTCTTTTTCTGCATTTCTTTGTCTATTGAAAGATCATAAAGCGCACTTGCACAATTCAATGACTTATCTGCATTTGCTAGAAAAAAATCTACAAATTCACTTTTTTGTTTAGTTTGAACCACCCCTTCTCTTAAATAATATCTTATTTTAGATTCTACTTCTTTCAATTTCTTCTCATCTAACAAAAAATTCACCAAAATATCAGAAAAAAACTAATTATTTAAACATTTATATACTACAAAATCATCTTCTGCCTTTCAGCAAAAGCCTATAAAATAACTCGCTTCCATAAAAAATCAAATGTCTATTCAATACCTCATTCATCACATTCTTCTCATCTCTATTCAAAAACATCTTCTCTACACTCTCAAAACTAACTACTAATATATGGAATTTCAGAGTATATTTCCTTGAAACATTCAACAAAAACTTCTCAACATATTCAATATCCTTAGTTCTCTGCACAATTAGCAAAATATCCACATCTCTTGGTTTCAAACTATCCACTGTTGAACCAAATAACAAAAAAGAAAAATAATCATCAGGAAATTTATCAATAACTTCCTTTGAAAACAATTCCAAAGTCTTATTTCTCTTAAATGAAAAAAACTTTTTTACTCTAAGATATTCAAAATAAGCTAATTCAGATTGCTTCTCCTTATGATTTAATACATATTCATTTCCATTTCTCAAAATAAAATCTTCTTTAATTAAACCCTGACTAGCCCGATAAACCAAAGCATGATGTATCCCTAACTCCTTAGCAACTTGTCTCAAACTGAATCTAGAACTAATTCTAGAAACAAAAAATTGCATTATCCTAAATTGTGTTTTTGTAAGCATAAATCATACCTTTTAATATGCATATGAATACTATTAAATATGCACCTCATTTATAAACATTTCCTACAAAAATCAACAAAACCTCACTTCTCAATCACATAAAACAATTCATTAGAAGTCTGAAAACTAGAAACAACATACCCAAGCCTCTCACACATCAATTTCACCCAATTACGTTTTGGATATTTCATTGGCTTACCCATCCGAGTAACTGTTGGAAACGATAGAGCCACGAATCTGCTAGGCACAGCCACCACTACTTTCTCAGTGTTTTTGTGACCCTTACCCTTATCCAAATGATCTGTAACTTTAAACATCAAACAAAGATCACTTTTTGGCAGTTTAGGAATTTTGGCAAAATCAAACAGATCTAAAATAGCACTTTTCCCCTTAAAACCAGGCACAATTTCACTCAAACGAGCAAAAAAACCACTTAACAACTTCTTCTCATCCTTATTGATATCATAAGCATAATAGTTCAAATCCCCTAAGCCTTTTTTACCTTTACTCAAATACACCAAACTAAGTGGATTAAACCCACAACCTAAATCAATCACAGAATTAACTTGCCCACAAGAAGCAAATATTTCCTTCCAAACAAAGCCATAATCATCCATTCTCTCTTTGCTTGACACATGCGTTTCCAGAGCCTCTAAAGCAACTTTTTTCAAACCTACAAAACCCTTAACATCATCAAATTTCTTCCTAAAACTGTCATAATCCCTCTCAGAACCCACAAAAAGCCCATGATATCGTCTAAGTCTCCCTCTAACTGTCTTCACAACACGTTTGAACTCTGAATTCCTCACATTCACTTCACTTGAACGTAGATATTTAGCAGCTTTAGCATCTTGTCTCAAGAACAAATCTAATTCCTTTAAAACAAAAGAAACATCAACTCCCTTCAATTCTTTCTTCTTAAGCACAGTACTAATTACTAAATCAACTACATCCTGTGAAACTTTATTTATCATCTAATCAACAAAAAGAAGCTTCACATAAAAAGCTTTTTAAGACAGAACAAAAACAATTACACTAATGCACGAAAAACACGAAGCAAAAAAATCTAGTGAGAACAAAAAAGAGCAAGCTAAAGAACTAGCTAAAAAAACCTGGCATTTCTTATGGCATAGTGACTCCACTGCAAGTTGGATAGCCAACATTCTAATTGCATTCGTAATCATCAAATTCATCTTCTACCCAGTACTCGGAGCAGTCCTAGGAACTCCTTTCCCTGTTGTAGCTGTAGTTTCAGAAAGTATGGAACACGGCCTTCATGAAGGACAAATCTGTGGCCAGTCTTACGATACTTTCCCAAGCAATTTTGATAGTTGGTGGAGTGTCTGCGGCTATTGGTATGAAGACCTAAGTGACCCAATCTCTAAAGAAGAGTTCCAAGAATTCAAATTCAAGAACGGTTTTAACAAAGGTGATATTATGGTACTTTGGCGTGCTAACTCAGACAATCTTGATTTAGGTGACATTTTAGTCTTCCAAGGACCAAGGGGCGAACCAATAATTCACAGAATTGTTAAAATTACTCAAGAAACTAACCCTGATACTAACAAGATAGATTACTATTACCAAACTAAAGGTGATCACAACAGTGATAGTTTCGCAGGTTTCTTAGGTGAAGACAAAATCAGTGAAGATAGAATTTTCGGTCAGGCAGTAATGAGAGTACCTTTCTTAGGTTGGATTAAAGTGATATTTGCAGATTTCCTAGGACTCTTCGGAATCCAGGTTCAATAGGACTCTAATCATCAGTTTCTAAAACTTCCCAATGTCCTTTCTTAGTTGAACCAACATGTTTAATTTTTCCTTGCTTACGTAATTTTGTCAAATGATATTTTACACCGTCTTCAGTCAAACCTATTATCTTAGCTAATTCTCTTCTTGTAATAGTTGGTTTCTTCTTTAACAAAATAATTATTTCTTGGGTAGTTTCTTGGGTAGTTTCTTGGGTAGTTTCAGGGACATTTACTCCCTCACCTACTCCCTCATTTACACCGTCTTTCACTGCCCTAGAAACATGAGCACTCTTTCGCTTAAAAGTAACCATGAAAAAATTGCTCACTTCCTCAAAAACAACAGTAGGCTCTAATTCTCTTATTTTCCCAACTCCACTTCCCCATTTTTCAACCAAATCTATTCTTTGAAAGATATCAGCAATCAACGGATTCCTCCTCTCAGAAACTGACTTAGTCAAAATATCATTTATACTCAAACCAGCATACAATTTCCCTGGATTCAATATTTCTACTCGGTCTCTAAAAACAGCTATTTGAACTTCTTGAGGCACATAATAGTCTCTATGACAAAAAGCATTGATAATTGCTTCTCGAAAAGCTTTCTTACTTATCTCAGGAACATTTACTCTTCTCAAACCATCTAATTTCATTCCTACATTTATATGCTGCAAAATATAATTTTCTGCAGATTTGATCATCTCAAAAAGATCTCCATTAAAATCAGTCATATCCAAGAAACCACTTCCCTTAGTCACATCTAAAAAAGTCGCACACCTAAGATTCATTAAACTAAAATGTCTAGAAGGATCTTCTCCAAACAAAACTACAGCAGCATTGGTCAATTTTCCTCCCCTTAAAAGCTCCAACTTCTCAAGAACCTCTTTTTTCGTACTAAACTCCAATCCAACTCTAGACACATAATCTTTCAATTTCTCTTCAGATATATCACCCAAAGCAAATTTGTCACTAACTTGAGAGTCCCACTGTATTTTCTCTTTATTTCTCTCTAAGATCATATTCTCCAACTCTTGCTTTGATAACAATCTATTCTCATCTGCTATTCTCTTATAAGCTCTCATATAAGCAAAGTAAGGAATGTCTTTACCTTCAAAATCAATAACTACACATGCTTTTCCTTCTATAACCTTTTCCACAATTTCAGGATAAATTTTAGGCTCAATAGACTCAGAGATAGTCTTAGAAACTTCACGAAGCGTATTTTTCCCAATAGAAACACCAACAACTTTCCCATCATCCCTTATTCCAAAGATTATTCTTCCTTTCCTATGTTTGTTCAATATAGAAACTATAGAAATTATGCCTCTTTTAAGTTGCGTTAAAGACTCTTTAAACTCAACTACTTCTGTTTCTTTTAGATCCATACCTACATCCCCACAAAAAACGCAACTAAGATGTTAATAAGAATTTGTATACTAGAAAACTATAAAATTAATAATAATGAAAAAAACAAAATAAAAAAACCTAATTACTAGCTACGTATGGATTTTCTCTAGAAGTTCTGGTTCTAGGTCCTTTGCCTCTATTAGCACCTGGCCTACCTGATCTTGGTCCTGAACTATTAGACCTTCTTGGTCCTCCTGAACTTCTTCCACTAGAACCGCCTGAACGTCCACCTGAAGAATAACCACCAGAACGACCGCCTGATCCTCCTCTTCTTGGTCCTCCACGACCATTTCTAGAGTTACGTCCACCAAAACCTCGGCTTCCTCGATCTTCTTTCCAAGCAATTCTAATCCTTTCTACTTCAGGAGTTTTTCTAAAGTCAATTTCAACATCATTGTCACGTAAAACCTTTTGAAAGTTTTCATGATCTCTAGCAGTCAAAATATTAATAGCCATTCCTTCTTCTCCAGCACGTGCAGTTCGTCCAATTCTGTGAACATATTGCTTACTGTCGTTAGGGATGTCATAGTTAAATACGTGTGAAACTGAATCAACATGGATACCACGAGCAGCTACATCTGTACAAACTAAAATTCCAACTTTACTTTTCTCATCAGAGAACCTTTCAAGCATTCTTTGCCTTCTATTTTGAGTTAATCCACCGTGGATAGCAGCAGCTTTCATACCTAATTCTTTAAGATTGTTAGCTACAAAATCAACATTTCTACGTGAATTACAAAAAATCATTACTAATTCTCCTTTCTCTTCACGAAGCAAATGTACTAATAAACTAAATTTAAGTCTATCATCTGTATCATAATAAATCTGTGTCAATTTGCTAGAATCTACATAAGATTCAACTGCAACTTCTTCATAGTTTTTAATGTAACGTGTAACAATTTTATGAACAGCTTCTGTAATTGTTGCTGAGAACAATAATGTTTGTGTTCTATTTTTACATTCATCTAAAATTGAAGAAACATCATCAATAAAACCCATATCGAACATGATATCTGCTTCATCAAGTGCTGCAATTTTCACATTTCCAAGTTTGATAGTTCCTTGACGAATATGATCAAGCAATCTTCCTGGTGTTGCTACAACAATTTCACTTCTTTTCAAGTTACTAATTTGTGGATTCATACTAACTCCACCATAAACAGAACAAACACCTAACTTTTTGTATTTGCTATAAGTCTTAATTGACTCCATTACTTGCTCAGCTAACTCTCTTGTTGGTGTTAATACTAAAGCTTGAATACCTTCGCCTTTTACAGAATTATCAATCATACCTGCTCCGAAAGCAAGTGTTTTTCCTGAACCTGTTTTTGATCCAGCTACTACATTTTTTCCATCAAGTATAAACGGAATTGCCCGCTCTTGTACTTCTGAAGGGTCTTTAAACCCTAGATCTCGAACTGCTAAACACAATTCCTCACTTAATCCTAATGCTTTAAATTTTTCTACCATATTTTTTCTATTTTTTTCATAGACAATCAAATAACCCTTTACTATATTCTTACTGTAGCAAAAATAGCTAAATATTATCTATTTCCTCCTATATCTATTACTTACTTCTAATCAGAAAAAGTCCACAAATGCGGTGATTTTTAACATTTATTTCAAAATAATTTACTATTCTGACCTGGTTCTTGCGGTCAATTTCTGTATAAAGCTAAAAAAGCAAACCCCATTTATAAAGCTAACTCACAAAAAGCCTCAAATCAAGCTCAGAAACATCAGCCACCTCAGTAACTTCTGCATCATTAAAATACTCCAAAAAAACAAAATACTCCACAAAGAGAATTGGCAGTATCCCCTCACTGGCACTTCCACTCAACACAAGAACATATTAACGAGCATTTTTTGAGCCTTTCTCAAAAAATAAACAGCAAGTGGTCACGCCTGCAATAAGTCTGATACTGCCAATCTCTTGGTATAAAACTTTCTAATATCCTTGCAACAAATTCACTAAACCAGATCTATCTTTACTCACAAAGTAATCAAACCTTTGATCTATTTTAGACACATTTGGCTTATTCATACTATAAATTGACACTACATTTACTCCTAATTCTTCTGCAGCACAAATCATTTGCACATCTTCTTTAGAATCTCCTTCAACTCCTATCATCCTCACATCTGGATGAGCTCTCAAATATCTATCAACAACCTTACCTTTTTCATCTGCTTCAGAAAAAGTTCCTTCAATACACAAGGCTTCCTTATAAGCTTCAGCAACTTCAGCAATATTTCTAGTTACAATAAATCTATCTCTACCAGGTAAAGATTCAACAAAACTTTGAACTCCTTCATACAATGAATCCCTAGCAGATCTTTCATTGTACAATCTTGCTACTTCTGCTAAAGCTTCATCACTCCTAAGAAAATTTTCTACATAAGCATTCCACGCAACAGATTCTCTATTTTTATCAAATTTAGCACGGGCACCTTGTGATAAAGCCCACCAAATAAACTTTGGACTAAAAATGCTTGTCCCTACTCTCCCATAAGCTAATTTCTTTGCTGGCGAAGGCGCAATATTGTCATCTAAATCAATAAACCAAGCATCAATATTTCCTACTTTTTCTATCAAATCCCTAACTAAAGTATCTCTAGATTTACCTTCTACCAATTTATCATTCACTCCTACCCATATTCCATTTCTTGGTTCAACTAAATATTTCATTTTTCTTCATCTCCATTATCAAAAACTAAAAAAACTCAAAAATTGTCTTGGTGTTACATAGTTAAAATAAGTCTCAAAAGTTCCTTCTGTTACTAAAGATCTAACTACATCAGCATGGTTTCCACCATTTAATCTCAAAGCAGTTTCATAATCATTTTCTCTAAAAGTCAACCCACTATTCCCATACATCTCTAATTGGTGTGCATCACCTGAAGTTACAAGTGAAACACCAAAATCCTTAGCATCTAACTCAGCTTGAACTGCTGAATAAACCTGCGGTGGTATTTCTGTTGCATTTTTCTCTATAGCTACTGCACCCCTACTTACTGCAAACTCAACACAATCCCTTCCATGATATCCAATTCCTTCCCAAAAATAAGGATGATTAATTACAACATAGCCTCCCATATCTTTTGCTCTATCAATTGCTTCTCCTAAAGGAAGTCTTTTAGCTGGAAATTTTCCAGAATAGCCATGGATTCCGATCTCTCCTTTATCTGTCCACAACTCAATTGACCTTAGTAATACTACTCTTTTTCCTCCCGAATGAATTTCCATAAATCTTCCATCATAAGAAAAATCTAAGTCATATCTTCTCATATTTGCAGTTTCATCATTTAAATTATAACTTCCATCTCTTAAACTATCAAAAGCATTAGAATTGTCATGATCAGTTAAAGACCAAACTGAAACTCCATCATCAAGCAAAAAATCCACTATATCTGCTAATCTAGCTCCATCTGAAAAATGTGAATGACAATGATGCTCAAACCTCAATCCTGGCTTAGGCAATTCTCTTCTCCCGCTTAACCAATGTCGCAAAAATCTAGAACTTTCCCGAGACATAAGCAATGGATTTATTAAACTTCTAGTGGCAAAACTACCTAACACGTATCCTAAATGTTCATTTCTTACTATACCACTGACCGTATTAACTATTCCCACATTTGTTCTAAAATTACTACCTTTTTAAAAAACATCCCTCTTAATCTCCTCAAAAAGCAACAATAAACACATAACATATATAAATAAAAACCTCTCTGGCTCAAAAGAAATCATCAACGAGGCGAAGCTGAAGAGGCTCTTCTCCACGTTCGCCTAAATCGGCTCAGGTCGTTTGGTCACACGGAGATATTCTCTTTCTGCAATCGACGCCCCCGAGATGATTTCTAATGAGCCGTCAAAAGCACAAATTCAACTAACAAAGGTGAAAAAACTATGGATTTAGTAAAAGATATTCCTCCTGGAACAGAAGATGAAATTAATGTAATTATCGAAATTCCTGCTGGAAAAAGAAACAAATACGAATATGACAAAGACCTAAAAGTCTTCATGTTAGACAGGGTTGTTCCTGAACCACTTGTCTACCCAGCCGACTACGGATTTATTCCACAAACCCACTGCGAAGATGGCGACCCATTAGATGTCCTTCTCCTAATCAGAGAATCAACCTACCCAGGAATCTTAGTAAAATCAAGACCTATAGGCATGTTCATCATGGATGACGAAGGTGAGGAAGACAACAAACTTATTTGCGTTCCAGTAGATGACAAATACTACGAAGATGTAAAAGAGTTAAAAGACCTTCCAGCGCATTTGCAAAAGGAGATCAAATACTTCATGGAACACTACAAAGACATGAAAGGCTCTAAAGTAGTAGTTTCTAAGTTCCTAGACTCAAAAGCAGCAAAAGCAGAGTTTGAAAAGTCAATCAAAATGTACAAAGAACTTTAATTTTTCTTTATTTATT
>CAZGQD010000008.1:0-56547 GCA_964527395.1 uncultured Methanosarcinales archaeon | reverse complement strand
TATTGTTGTTATTGTTGTTATTGTTGTTATTGTTGTTATTGTTGTTATTGTTGTTGTTGAGAATATAGCAGAAAACTAGGAAAAGTAAAGATAAAATTATTGTAATAAGAAGGAATTTTAAGAGAGATCTTTGCTTTGGCTTTTCAGATTGACTTGTTTTACTTTGATTATTGTTAAGAGAATTGTTTGAATAGGAATCATTTAATTGATTTGAATTGTTAGAATCATAAATGTTTTTATTTTGTTCATCTGGATCATTTGTTTCATTAATACAAACACCATCAATTGTTAGTAAACAGTCTAAGTAGAAAAGTCCAGTGATCTTATTTGATGAACTGCCACCACCTCCTCCACCAGAGCTGCTGCTTGTTTGTGTTGATGTTGGAGATGATTGATCTTGGTTTTCTTCTACCCCTTGAACCGTTCCAGCAATAAAAGCTTCATTTTCGTCTTCAAAAAATGTAGTATCTGCACAAATGAGATAAGAGGTCCAAACAATAAGAAGTGACCAGAACAGTTTCTTTAAGTAGGATGTTTTTATCATTTTAATTGCATCCAACAATTAGGCCATTTTCAACTTGCAATGTACACCAATCACCTTCATCATTACACTTTTTTTCATCTGTGTGTAGTTTTGTACATACCTTCAAACCAGTTGTGTTGCTGATACCAATGTTTCCATTAGCTGTGAAATAGTTATTGGCAGAAATGTTAGCTGTTGAATTGAAATTTGAACTTATATTTAGATCTCCAGTAAGGGTAAGAGTACCATTAATGTCCAGATCATTTACAAACAAAGTCGTTATTCTTTTTGATAAACTGCCAAGATACCCAAAAAAACCAGTTTTAGTTGTTTCAAAATTGTAATTAATAGTATTATCTGTGTCTCTTTTAATGTAATTGACCATTGTTAGCCTTCTCCTATCAGCTTGTTTTTCACTATCAATTGTAATTTCTAAGAAGTAATCTGTATCTGAGTCATTGCAAGCAGCTGTTACGTCCCATTGCTCTGTTTTCCATTCACCAAAAGTACCAGTTGTGATATTAGTGCTGTTTGTGTAAATTTTGTTACCATTTGTGCTTGCATCGAAAATGGTGAAATTAAATTCGTATGTCCCTTCATTGAAAGTTGTATTTGAATAGTATTGGCCTTGCCAAACATGAACATCTTGAGCATTTGCTAGAGAAATTAGTAAAAGAATACAAAATATGAATAAGATTACTTTTTTCATAGGTTAAAGTGAGTTCAAATTTTATTTAATAATTTTAAGCATATATTTCTTAAGGAACTATAAGGTGTTTTAATTATAGTAAATGTGCTAAATATTCGTAATTGGGAATTTCAATTCCAAAATTAGAAACTCCAAGTTTCTAAATCTAAAAAGTTTTACTTTCTAAGAACCTGAAAATCAAAGATTTTCAAGTACATTTCGCAGACTCATAAAAATGCATTTACTATACAAGAAAACTTTTGGTTTTCTGTACAGGAAATTTACAATTTCTTTGTATCGAAATGCAAAATCCAAAGATTTTGCGTCTGGAAACTCCCAGTTTCCATGAATGCAGAATGTTTCATTCAGCGTCTGGAAAGTTGCGTCAAGCAATGTTGGAAATACGTGGTATTTCCATAAGTTTGTGAGGAACGAACAAATGTTGAAAATCACTTCGATTTTCATAAAATCTCATTTTTCTATGAATTAATCGCTTTGAGCATATTTTCTTCAATAACTCTTCTGATCTGGGGGAAAAAGTGGTCACCTTATAAGTTATATGTTCCTTGAAATAAGAGAAATTGGAAAGAAAAAAAAGTATTATCTCACTCATTCATTTAAAAAAAATGGGAAAGTGCAGAAAATACGTCATTATTTAGGAGAAAATTTGACTGACAAACAGATATTAAAGCTTCGTCCACAAGCTGAAAAGTCAATACAATTAAAGTTAGATCAAAAAACAAGTATAAATGATCCTTTCAAAACAGTCTTGTCTTCAGAAGAAGTTAGTCAAATTCAAGATTTGATATCTAAGAGTGATGTGAAAATCCTTCATCTATCACAAAAGCAATGGGATGCATTCACAGAGAGTTTTACCTACAATACTAATGCTATTGAAGGATCAACTTTAGTTCTTTCTGAAGTTAAAAAATTACTTTCAGACAATATTTGGCCACATGATGTGCCTAAAGAAGATATAGCTGAGGCTCAAGGCGTAAAGGAAGCAATTGCATATATTCGGAAAGTTAAAACACATATCACTCCCGACCTAATTAAAAAGATACATTCAATTGTTTTTAGAAATTCTAAATCATTTGCAGGGAGAACTAGAAAGAAAGGAGTAGAAGTAGTAATTAAAGATGAAAAAGGAAATATTGTACACAGAGGAGCCCCTTCTACACTTGTTACTCAGTTGCTTAAAGAATTAGAGTCTTGGTACAAAAAAAATAAGAAAAGATATCATCCTATTGTGTTAGCAGCTGTTGTGCATAATCAATTTGAGAACATACATCCCTTTGCTGACGGAAATGGAAGAGTAGGAAGGATCCTATTAAATAATATTTTGATAAAGCATAATTATCCACCAATTAATATTAAATTCAAACATAGACGAGAATACTATCGAACTTTGCAAGAATACCAGCAAAAAGGAAACCTTCGTCCAACAATTGAACTATTCTTAAAGGAGTATAGAGTTCTTAAAAGGAAATTGAAGATTAGTTGATGGACACAGTAGTTTCACTTGAGGCATGGACCCATTTGAATCTTTATTTTAGGTGACCACCTTTTTATATTTGGTGGTCACCTAAGCTTTAAATAAAACTATGATGCTTTAGCAAAATAAGTTAAAGAAGACTTTATGATTTTAGAAAAAGAGTGCCCCGTCCGGGATTTGAACCCGGGTCGCTGCCTCGAAAGGGCAGTATGATAGTTTGTCCCCAAGAAATTACTTGGTCCGGACTACACTAACGGGGCGAGGAATGTTAGATGATTTTTGTTTCTTGTTTTTAAGTTTTTTGCTTGTCTTGTATGCAGATTAGCACAGTCAGACTTATTGCAGGTACATTCCACTGAGCTTTGGATTTTTCTGATCGTTGTCAGAAAAATGCTCGTGGAAATAGTCTTGTTGCGATTAACATTGCCAGTGAGGTGACGGTGCTAATCTTTTTCTTGTTTGATGTTGCTTTTGATTAGGTGTTGGATCCTTTTGAAGCATTGGTTGCTCTGCTGGCTTTTGAAGATTTGGTTGAGTTGGCCTATAATTTAAGTTCGATTTCTTCTTCTTTTTCTTGGCCTTCGTTCTCACGTCTAATTACTTTAACGGAGTCCATAGCAACAGTGATTGGAATAGGTACAGCAGCTTCTAAAAGTTCTACAACAACTTCTTCTTTTTGCTGGTTAATACGCATAACTTTAGCATTTTCACGCTTGAAAGGACCTGAAATGATCTCAACAATATCGTTTTTGTGGATGTTCATCTCAACCTTAACTTGCTCAAGCATATGTTCGATCTCTGGATAAGCTACTTCGCCTGCTAATAAGCCCCTTGCGTAAGGAACTCCAGCTATTGCCATCTCAGCATCTACTCTTGTTTTTGCTTCAATGAAAATGTATCCTCTCATACCATGAGGGAAGATTACAGAATAAACTTCTACCTTTGCTTTTTCTAGTTTGGACATCAAATAGTCAACAACCTGATCTTCACGGTTAGCAGCAGTTCTAATTGCAAATAATTTTGTAGTCATTTCTTCTGTCATATGTATCAAATCCTAATTATTTCTATCCATCTGTGATTGTAATGTTGTGTATATTGTTATAATATTGTTATAAGATTAATTGTTTAAGCATGAAAATTGCAAAACCAATTGAACCAATAAGAGCAATTCCAAGGCCAGTTACCTTTAAAGCAGCTGTATATTCTTCCCTATTTGGTCTTTTTGTGATTCTAAGTACCCTAATTGTTTGTTTCCAAAAACTTTGGATCTTTACCTTCAAAGACTTGCTGTCGCTAGCTTCCATATAAAGATGAGAACTTTTTAATTGATTTATAAATGTATCGGAGAATTTGTGAATATTTTGTGGATGTTTTGAGGCTTTTTTGAGAGTTATTGTTTTTAAGTAGAATCCTTCAATTTATCTTTTTCTTCTTTAAGATTGAAATATTTGGCTAAAGTAGTCATAACCTCTTGGAAAGTTGTTGGTTCAACTAATAGTGGGCCTAAGTCTTGGTCCCAACGGTTCTTTAGACGCTTAGCCTTGTTGAACATTTTGATTATATCAAATTCATCTTCTGAAGTTTCGCACTTTTGTTTTACAAGGTTTAAATCTATCTTGAATCCAGCATTTATTATTTTATATAGATCGAAATGATCCCTTGGTTTGTTTCTTCCAATTGTAGCAGCCATCTTCTCACCCATCATTTCTTTTTTGTTGAGAGTTGTAACTGAGAACTTAGGAATATGCTCTGGATAAAAATGAGGGATCTCGTGACTTTCTGGTTCTAACAAAACTTTTGCTCTTTGGTTTAGATCTATTAGTACAGTTCCACTTTCACCAAATGAATCTGTGTAATGCACAACTAATCTTGTAAATCCATCTACCTTTTTGTCGTGTGTAATTGAGTCAAATATGTTACTAGCTTCAACTATCTTGATTATTTCTTCTTCTACTTCTTTTATAGGTCTTGTTAATGAATAATCTACATCCTCGCTAATTCTGGCGTAATCTAAGAAAATTTTGTTTAAAGCTGTTCCACCTTTGAATAATGCTCCCTTAAGGTCTCTTAAAAGATAAAGAACTATAGTGATATAGTAGTCTTTTAACATCAAATCATAATCAAACCCTGTTTTTGCAACTACTGAAGTGATTACATTTGGTGAAGGTTTCTTGATTTGAACCATTTTTTTGTATCCTCTTTACTGACTATTCTAAAAGTATTATCTCTTATCTTCTCAATTACTGCTTTAGAGATTTTATTTTTTGTTGTTCTGTGGAATACATAACGCTTGTTAAGAAGTGTAGTCACACCTTGTCTTTTTGTTGTATATACATCAATTTGCATTGGGACTTGATCAGTTAGTTTCCAATACCAAGCAGCATACCAAGCACCAATAATATAATCTTTTGAATTAAACATTTGATCAAGAACAATTAGTGGGTTGTCAGTCCATTTGCTTTCTGGAGCTTTGATAGGTACAAGGAAGTATTTTTTTTTGCTTAGAGGCACAATTCTTCCTTTTTTCTTTAGTCGGTAAATAGTATTTAGCATCTGTTTATGGTTTTCAAACCTAGGTCTAATATCATCTCTTGAAAAATAATATGTTTCATCAAATTCTAGCTTTGATACAATTTCTAGTTCCTTACTTGATAGTCCTTTCATTTTTAACATCTAAATCTTAGATATTAAGTTCTTGATGTTAATTTTATATAAATCTTTCGTCTTTTTAACACCAGAATCTAAGTTTCTTCGATATTGATGTTACAGTGAAAGTTGTTTTTGAGTAGAAGTAGGTAAAATGAGGCTTTATTTGCTCTAAATCAGTCAAAATTACCTTCTTTTGCTCTGAAACGTCCATTTTGACCTTCTTTTGTTCCAAATCGGCTAAAATGAGCTTTATTTCTCTTGAATCGGTAGAAACAGGCTACTTGCGAGCAGAGCTCTTGGTACTTGGTTCATATACTCACCAAGTTCTTTTGGCTTTTAACGGGAATTTTGGGCTTCTTTTTGCAAAAGGAGGTTAAAATTGTCTTCTTTTCTTGTTTAGAGGCTAAAATTGTCTTCTCTTTGATTTAGTAGGCATATACCTGAAGAAAAGAAAAATAGGACTCTATAGAAAGGTTTTAATTATTAACTTGCATTATTTTGAGTTGTATGACAAATCAAGTAAGATATCAAAGAAAAATTGTCCCATTTAATCTTTTTGAGAAAATTAAGTTAAAGATAGGGGGTTTTTTCTTGAAGATAGGAGATCTCCTCAAAGGAAGTTCTGAAAGTAAAAGCAATGTTTCTCTTTTTCCAGGATACGAAGCACTTGCAAAAGATTGGCTTAGTAAAGAAGATGAAGAAGCTTGGGCTTATTTAGAGGAGTATAGGAAAAATTGATATCACAATGAAACATAAAAGTTTGAAGAAAGGAGATATTGTCGTTTATCCATTCCCTTTTTCTGATAAAAATAAAACAAAATTAAGGCCTTCTTTAATTTTATCTGAGGAAATTAATGGAGATGTTCTTTTATGTCAAATAACTTCTAAAACACCCATTAGAAGTAACTACTCAGTTTTTTTGAAAAAGGAGAACACATTTGGCGAAAATTTAAGAGTTGATAGCTATATCAAGACCAATAAGTTATTTACAGGCAATACTAGAAATGTTTTGAAGAACCTTTGTTCAGTGAATGAAGATGTTTATAGTAGTGTTGTTCAAAAGATCAATCTATTGATTTGTAAAACATAGAAAATTGTTTATTCTTTCTTGTAATTGCGCCAGTAATATGGTTGTAAGTCACTTAGTTTCTTTAGAATCCAGTGTGAAGGGTCTTGTGGGTCTGCTACAGCAATGTCAATGTCTTGCTTAAATATAGTGAGTCTTTCTTGGCAAAGGCCGCAAGGAGCGAAGATGATGATTTTGTTGTCTGCCTTTCTTGTTACGCAAATACTTGCAGTGATTGTTTCACCTAGTTTGTATGCTTCACAGATAGCGCCTGTTTCATGGCAAAGGACTGCAGAATCGTTGTGGTTTGGAACTCTGGTACTGATTAGAATCTTTTTGCTACTTGTGTACATAGCGGCAACGCCACCAGGATTGTCTTTTCCAAACCTATTGTTGATGAAATCAATCGCAGAATTGTATAAGGTTTCGTGGATGTCTGACATGTATGGATTTTGGTATTTGTGGGATATAAAGGTTATTGTTTGCCATGCACTATAAATCTTCTTCTATTTATGAGTAAAACTCCATCTTCTTGTAATAATTATTCAAGCATAGCTTTATCATCATGCTCTCTACTTTTCCAGAAGGACACTCCAAAGTTATCAACAACTAGTCTTGCTGAACCTTTAAGTTCTTGATTTTCAGTTAAAGCTACTTCTATTGGTTTATTAATTAGAGTTACCTTATCTGGATCAAGAATAATTTCTGCTCTATAAATTAATTTATTTAGATCTACTTGCCTTGTATCTGAATCACCATTAAATTTGTGAGTTCCCCTTATATGTTTAAGCATTCTTAATCCAAGTGCATAATCAAATGGGTCGATAACTACTGGCTTAAGTCCTATACTACAAGCATAAGGAACTAATTCAGCTAGACCTTCTGCAACTCCAATTAGTCTATCTCCAGGAGAAAGTTTTGAGAGTTCATCTCTAATATCAGGGTGATAACCATCATTATGGCCTATTGAATCTAAATTTCTTGCAGTAACCTGCATTTTTCCCCTATCACAACTATATCTAAACTCAAAATGATTTCCTAATTGCCTGTGAAGATAAAAATAACTTAATTCTAATCCTGAACCTGATCTTAAGGTATCATATATTGTTTCGCTAGACCAACCACTTGGAGGTCTTCTATCCCATCTAAAATTTGCGTTAGCTTGTCCCATTTTAATTTTATTACACCTAGAAACCTGTTTTTGATGATATTTAGCGCTCTTTTAAAAATGTTTGTTCACAGACGACTTGTTGAGATCTTCTTCCTAGAGTTTTATTCAGAAATATTCGAGCATAGCCCTCTTATCCTTGGATTGAAAAACCAAGAAATTGACACTGTCAGACTTTTCGAAATTGCAAGACAATTTCCAAACCCTCAACGCTTTGCTTATGAGGTTAGTGCAGGAGTGACCACTTCGCTGTGATTTTTGACTTTAGAAGCCAAAAATGCTCGTTGTTAGTTTAAATTCTTGGAACGATATTGCCAGTAGGGGACGGTGTCAATTTCTTTTGTTGTTTTGGTGTAGATCTTGGAACTTGGTTTTTTTGGTGCTTAGAAACTAGATTAAGCTGTTTTGGAGAATCTAGAGTTGGAGATAAAATTAAAGAAATAGAAAAATTGCTTTGTGTTGTTTGTGGTATTGGTTTAGAGTTTTAGGCTGGTTACTTTACTAATACCGTCAGTCATACTTACACCGTAAAGGTTGTCTGCCTCACTAATAACGCTGTCGTTGTGGCTTATTACGATATATTGGGCTTTGTCACTATAACCTTGGATTAGTTTTGCAAGACGTTCTGCGTTGTGTTTGTCAAGTGCTGCGTCGATTTCGTCCAAAATGTAGAACTTAGCAGGTTCGTGCTCTTGTACAGCGAAAATGAAGGCTAGGGCAGTTAGGGTTTTTTCTCCTCCGCTCAGGGATTTTAGGTCCATGTGGCGCTTTCCAGTGATCTTAACTCTGATGTTCATACCGCCATCGAAAGGACTGTCTTTGTTTTCTAAATGTAGGTAGGCGTCTCCCTTTTTGAACAAAGTTGTGAAAATTTCTTGGAAGTGTTTGTTTACTTCTTCGAAAGTTGCCATGAACTTTTCTTTTTTTCTAACTTCAATCTCGTTCATCAAAGTCATGATTTTAGTTCTTTCTTCAATTAAGGATTCTTTCTTTTCGATTAGTTTGTTGAACTCCTCTTCTACTCTTTCGTAGATTTCTAGAGCTTTCATGTTTACAGCAGACATCTCGCTAAGCATTGCTTCAAACTTGGAAATTTCTGCGTATAATTCTTTTTCAGATTTGTCTGTGATAAGTGTTATTTCTGATTCTTGGTATTGGGCATATTCTTCTTCCAAAACTGATAGTTTTGCTTTAATTTCAGCATTCTTTAGAGCATGAACATTGATGTCTCGTTCATATGCTCTTGATTTATCTCTGATATTTTCGATGCTGGATTCTGCTTTGCTAATTTCAGTGTTAAGTTTTTCACGTTTAGCAAACATTTCTTTGTATTTAGCATAGAACTCTTTTGCAGCTGCTTCTTTGACTTTTAGTTCTTCTTCTTGTACTTTGATTGCTTCCGTCTTAGTTTGAACTTCTTGTGTGAACTGTTCCAATTCTTTATTATGTTGCTTAATAATGTCAGCAATCTTTTCTAGTTCTGGACCTATAAGTTGCAGCTTTTGGTTGTTTAAATTCTTGATTTCGTTTTCGCCAGTGATGATTAAATCGTGGCATCTGCTTTTGGCTTCCTGGAAGGCAGATAGTTGTGCTACAACTCTTGGATTGGAGCTTTGCATCATTTTTGATCTTAGAATCTGTTTTTCACCTTTGAGTCTAGCCAATTCTTTGTTGATTGAGCTAATTCTTCTTTGGGATTCACTAAGCTTGTTGTCTGCTTCTTTTAGTTCTTCTTTTAATTGTTTTTTAAGATCAGTACTTGCGTCAATCTCGCCTGTATCTAAGTGAAGCATTTTTTCTAATTTTATGATCTCTCCTTCTAATTCTCCTTTTTCTTTTCTTAAGGCCTGGATTAGTTCATCGTTTTCTCCACGGTCGTTTTCTATTTTATGGATAATGTTTTGATTGTCTGCAATCTCTTGGTCCAGTTTTTCTAATCTGTCTAATGAATCTCTTTCTTTGAAAGCAGAACCTGATCTTTTACCTCTAAAACCACCAGACATAACTCCACTAGCATCTGCTAATGAGCCGTCCAGAGTTGCCATTCTGGCTTTACCAATACCTACTTTTCTTGCTGCGTCTAGGTTTTCTACAACTAAAGCTCTACCAAAAACGTAAGCAAAAGCCTTTTTATGTTCAGCTTTGTAAGAGATCAAGTTGATTGCAAAATCATGTACACCTTGTTTTTTTAGAAGAGCTTTATCTTCAGGAGTGATACTGCTGGATCTGATTTTGTTTAATGGAATGAAAGAAGCCCTTCCTAATCTTTGGCTTTGAAGGTATTTAATGCAGTCTGAAGCAGTTTCGTCTGTGTCTACAACAATATGTTTAGTTCTGCTACCAGCTAGAGTTTCTAAAGGTAGTGCGTACTTTTTGTTTACCTGCCCCAATTCTGAAATTGTTCCAAATACACCTTTGAATTTTCTTTTGTTGTCTAGAATTGCTTTAACAGCAGCGTTACCTTGAATGCTTGCTTGAATTGATTGTGACTTTGCTTCTAATTTAGCATGTTCTTCTTGAAGGCTGATTAGTTTCTTTCTTGCATGAGAGAGTTGTGATGCGAAACTAGAATCGTTGTCTAAGGCTTTACTTAACTTTAGTGCAGCTTGCTTGAACAGTTGCTTTTTGTTTTTAAGATCATTTAATTGTTCTTTGTGTTCTACTTTAAGTGAATCTACTTTAGCTATTTGCTCATCAATTGTTTGGATTCTGAACTCTAACCTGTCTTTATCTCTTAAAAGATCTTGGTTTTCTTGCCGAATTGTTTGAGCTGCAGCTTGTTTTTCATCAATAATCTTCTCTTTGCCTTGGATTTCTTCTTCAATGGCCTTAGAATCACCCATAGAATGTTTCTTTTTGAATTCTGCTATCTTTTGATCTATTTGGATTTGTTCTTGTTTTTTATTATTTATTTGTTTGTTAAGGTCAGTTATTTTTTGATCGTAGTCACTTGTACGCTGTTCTAAGTCTTCTTTTTCGCCTTGAAATGATTCTTTACGCTTTTTT
Organism: uncultured Methanosarcinales archaeon; assembly: GCA_964527395.1. Taxonomy (GTDB): domain Archaea; phylum Nanobdellota; class Nanobdellia; order Woesearchaeales; family GW2011-AR9. The sequence goes on along the minus strand of CAZGQD010000008.1, from coordinate 45,952 downwards.
ACCTTTTCAATCTCTTCTACAAGAGTTTCTGTTCTGGTTTTGTTTTGAATTAGAGTAGTTTTTAGATCTTCAATCTCTTTTTGAAGTGCAACTTGATCTTTGTCACCCTTTTGTTCAATTTCATCGTTGATTTCTTGGATTTGTGCTCTTTTTTCTTCTATTTGCTCTTTGTGAGATGTGATTTTGTCTTCCAATTCTTTGATTTTTTCTTCGCTAGTTCCGATTTCTTTGTCGTATTTTTCTTTTTCTTCACGTTTAGCATCAATTTTGATCTTGATATATGAAGCTTTATAGCTATCAACTTTGGATTTAACTTCTTTGAATTTTAGAGCTTGATCACGGTCTTTTTTTAATTCTTTTAAGTATGCTTTTCTTTCTCGAAGAACAATTTGAGCATCATTTAGCTTTTCTTCAGCTTTATTTAGTTCTTGCATAGCTTTACGCTTTTTTTCTTCATAATGAGAAATGTCTGAGATCTGTTCAATTATTTGACGTCTTTCCACTGTTGGCATATCAACGAATCTAGTGATGTCACCTTGAAGAATAATATTATATGCATCAGGATTGATGTTAGCATGTGAAAGGTAATCAACTGTTTGAGTTCTAGTGACTTTTTGTTTGTTGATTAGATACTGAGAGCTACCTTTTGTTTGGACTATTCTGGTGATAATTACAGTTTTATCTTCGCAAGGGAAGTCTTTTTCACTATTGTCGAATTCAATTTCCACACTACCTTTAGTCATGGGGCTTTTGGATTTACCACCGTTGAAGATTAAGTTTGCTGCTTTTTCTGCACGCATGGATTTTGCTGATAATTTTCCTAAAACGAAGCATAAAGCGTCCCCTAAATTACTTTTACCACTCCCATTTGGACCTAAAATACAGTTGTATCTGTCACCAAAATTGATATCAGTTTTGTTCGCGAAGGACTTAAACCCATGTAGAGAAATTCTTAGTATCTTTGTCACTTAGTACCACCCTTTAATTGTATAGAGGAAATAACAATTATAGCATTTAAAAGGGTTTCTGTTTGTGGAGTGACTTACTTGTTTATTGACTCTTTTGAAGCTAGTTGGATTTTGGAGTTTTTTGTTGAGATCCTTTTTAAATAAATAGCTGTTTGAGATAGTGATTTATAAATGGCAAGTAGTTTAGATAAAGTAGTGACAGCAGCTCTTGATCCTAGTTTCTCTGTTTCAGGGCGTGTTTATAGAGCAGCTTATACAGATGAAGAGAGAGGAGTCCAATATTTTGGATTAGAAGGGATTAGATTAGGGGCATTAGATATCTGTCTCGATGGGACTAGAGGGAGGGCTTTTTTGAATGATGCTTTTCAACACTCATTTGGGTTAGCTAATCCACTATCAGAAGATGTAAGAACTATTGAAGTTTCTTATAGAGTAATTGCAAATAGTCCATTAAGAATCTTACAGATTGATGGGCAAGATGTTCTCAAAGGTAAAAAAAGACTAATTGATAGGAAAAAATACATTGTTAGCGAAGAAGCTGTTTTTGGAAATTTTTATAGAATTAGGCCAAAAATAGTTCTAAGTAATGTAGAAAGAACATCATTAGAAGACTATGAGACTCAAGGAGAGATTATCTCAGAATTTTATGAAAAAGATGAGATCAGAATTGGGATTCTGAAAGGAAGTGAGCATGGTAATTTTGTTACAATGAATGACATATTGAGAACTTTTCAAGATAGAAAAGGTGGAAGTAATGATAGAGCACTAATGAGGAAAAAATTAAGAAAAGAAACAAATATACAAGACCATTATTTTGATAAAGATGGAAATAAAGTAGCAAGGAAAAACATAAACCCAAGAAATAGCAGATATAAAATACCTTTGGATGTTGCTTTTGCTGCACAAAGATATTTGGTTGATAATTCATTTGGTTTTGTGAGACTTTGATTATGGAAGGATATTCTAGAGTTATTACCGCAAGATTGCCAGATTGGCTTAAACAAAGAGTTTGTCGAGTGAATGATGATGATGGGACTATTGCTTCTGCTGCTGATTCTGAAATCACCTATGGATCTTCAGGAGCTGCTGTTTCTTATGATTCTGGAGTTATTACTGCTCGTTTGCCTGCTTTTGTTACAAATAGGATCTTGCGTATTTCTGAAAAAGAGGAAGATAATAGAGAATGTTTAGAGTCTGAACTTGATGATTATTCTCCAATAGAAGCTGTTAAAAGATTAAAAAGACATGCTCTTCCAGATGGAAAACAAATATCTGATGAGCTCAATTATGAAGAGGATAAGGAAAAGACAAGAGAACTTGATGCTTTTTTAGATCGAATTTATGCAAGTAGCAAAGAAAAATTAATCTATGATGGAAAAAGAAGTGTTGGCAGATTCCTTAAAGCACCTTATTCTGGAAGAGAAACTATTGATTTAATTGGAAGACTAAGCCAAGAAAGAGATATTTACAATGATGATATATGCTCATTGCAAGAGATTGTAATTGGTGAAAGAACTATTGATTTTTTAGTATTAGGATATGCATTCCCTTTTGCTCAAGCATATCTTAAGGAATTGTATGAAAAAGTAGTTGATGGTGGGACTACATGGCCAATAGGTGATGAGAAGATTTATCAAGACATAGATGGAGCAATTGAGAGGTTTCTTTTGAGTTATAATGAACACAATTGTGCAGAAACAAGTGAAGATGTCTTAAAAATTATGCAAGAAAATGTTGATGTTTTAAGAGGATATAGAGCAATAGTTGCATTTAATCTATCTGGAAGAAAAGTTGGAAAAAATGTTCATGAAAAAATGCCACTTAGACCTCATTGGAAGAGTGCTTGGAAACAACTACAAATTATTTTGAACAAAAAAAGAGAAAGTTCTGAAGGTAAAGATTTCTCAAAAAGTGATTTAAATACTTGGGATAAATTGTATCTTAGATTTGAAGATCCTTTAATTGGTGATTCTGGTAAGATGGCTTCTGCTTTTAGAAAAGATGGAGTTAAAGAAGCATTATATGAAGGTTATTTAGCAAGTGAACATTTAGCAACAATGGCAAAAGACATCATTGTTCTTGGAACTAGGAAAATTAGTAACTCTGTTGCTAGGAAGTTTACAAGATATTTCTATTTGCCTTTTGAAGATTTTGCAACAGAATCAGTTATAGGAATTATGAGATCTACTGAAAGGTTTGATCCTAGAAGAAGAGTTAATTTTTGGACATATTCAAAACATTGGTCTAAGGCCATGTGTTTTGACTACATTAAAAGCTACCATTCTATCTCTTTATCTAACCCTATGTTTTCACATCTAATGTATCTTAAAAAAATGCGTGATTATATTAGTCTCGGGAAAACAAGCATTACTTTTGAAGATTTGGTTGGAGAACTTTTTGAAAGAGTGATGGGTGGAAATAGAAGAATTGAAGCAAATCTTAATTTGGCCGAAGAGAAAGTAAAAATACTTCTTGAAACTGAAAAAAATATTTTTGCAGATAGTTTTCTTGAAGAAGGAGATGATGAAAATAAAAAGAGACTTGGACAAAATCTTCTTGAAGAAGTAGATAGAAATATGAAAATTGAAGCTGTTTTTGAAGGACTAGAAAGATTAAGTGTTGATGAGAGAAAAGTGATAATGGGTGCTTATTTTGGAGAGAAAAATAATGTTGAAATTGGAAGGGGAATTGGGAAAACTAGAGAATCGGTTAGGAAGTATAAGAAAAGAGGTCTTGAGAAACTTAGAAGAGGGTTTTAAGAGTTGTCTTGAAAGGTTAATACTGATTAAACAACCTGAGCTCTTCCCTTCTTAGCTAACAACTCACCTATCTCTTTGAACAAATCTACCTCTTGGCCAGCTTCAAAAGGACCGTACTCTTTCATGTCTTTCCAGATGAATCTTGGTACTGGATGGAGGAATTTAACTAGGACTTTATTAGCTAGGTTTTCTACTTTTTTGTCGTCTTTAATTATGGTTTTTGCTTCTTGTTCTTTGGAGCTGGTTTCTATTGCTTTCGAGGTATCTTTTGATTCGTTTTCTGTTGTTGTTTCATCTGCTGTTTTAGATTCAATTGTTGCTTGCAATTCTCTTTTAATTGATTTACTACTGCTTGGATCTAAGACAGTTGGGAGTTCACCTTTGAAAAGTCTTAAAAGGACACCTTTACGTTGGAAGTCGAAGATTTCTACAATTTTGTTGTAGTAAACACGTTCTTCAGTAAGCATGGAAGAAGTGTCAATAATATCAGATCTGGTTCTACTTTTGTTCATAGCAATATCAATTATCTTCTTTTCACGTTTTTCGTAGATCTCTTTTAGAATTCTTTTGGTGCTTCTGATTTCGTAGTCCAATTTCTTCTTATCAGAAGTGGCAAAAAGCTCATCATCGTCACTTTTGCTTTGGCTAAGGACTTTTTTTTGTCTTAAATATGAAGTGACATCTAGGTAAAAGGTTCCTGGAAGCTCTTGGAGCTCTTCTCTACTTTTTTCATTTCTGAGAATATCGTAAAGGCCCTCTAAGGTTAAGTTGATTTCTTCTGCCACTTTGCTATTTTTGTATTATTTGCTTGATTTATATCCATAATTTACTAGTATCCATTTGATTTGTAGAATCTTAAAGTTACTAGGTTCTTTTGTTGGAGTTTGCTGCTTTTAAAACTTGTTGGCTCTTAAAGAGTAGTTTTGACTTCCAATCATTGTTTAGATCCCATGGAAGATCTCGCTTTTCAAAATTTCTTTGAAATTTTCAAACCTTTGCTTCGTTCCTTGCAAAGTTTGCTCGATGGGGGCGAGGCTGAAAAGGCTCCTCTCCACGCTCGTTATCTTCGATCACTCAGGTCGTTTGGTAGGAACTCAGGGGTCTCTTTCTGCGGTTACGCCCCCCATACATCTTCCAATCATTGTTTGTGAGTTGAAAGCTTTATAAATGAGTCTGAAAATTAACTGTTATGGCAGAAATGAAGTTTGAAACACTCCAGTTTAAGGACGAAAAAGACAAATTGCTAGTGATACTGCTCAAAATTTTTAAATTCAATATTTTGAAAAAGGATCTGGAAGCTATAGGTCCGTTTAGGCTGATTGACAAACATACAATAGAGTTCATAGATACCTTTGAACATAAGGCGCGTGCCAAATTTGGATATCTGCTTGAAGAAGGTTACAAAACACTTGTGAACATTGTTAGTAAACAACCAGCAACATATGTGCATTCCAAATCTGGAGTTCCATTGATCGGAAATGTGGCTTTTGGGATAGTTTATCGTGATTATTCATTAATTGAAATTAAACCAGTGACATCATGCAACCTTAGTTGTGTATATTGTTCTGTCAAAGAGGGAAAGAATTCTGGCAAACGTGACATTGTAGTGCAAATGGAATACATACTTGATGAACTAGATAAATTGCTTAAGTTTCTTGGAGCAGAGGAAAAGATTGAGATTCATATTGGAGTTCAAGGTGAACCATTTTTGTATGCTGATTTAGTTTCGTTGATTGAGGAGTTGCAGAAGAATACTCAGATTCATACTATCTCAATGGATACAAATTACACTCTTGTTACTAAGGTAATGGTTGATAGATTGGTGAAGTGTGACAAATTGCGCTTGAATATTTCTCTTGATGCAATGGATTTGACTACTGCTCGAAAGATTGCTGATACGCCTAATTACAATTTAAATTATGTTTTAGATATGATTCGTTACACTGCGAAAACTGGGCTTAATTATTTAGTAGCTCCTGTGTTTACTCCAGGATTTAATATGGAAGAGTTGCCAAAAATTATTGAGTTTGTAAAGTCTTTACCACGAAAATCTGGTTCTGTTCCAACACTAGGGATTCAAAACTATTTGCCTTATAAAGCAGGTAGGCGTCCAGTACGTGAAGCAATGCCATGGAAAGAGTTTTATGCTATGCTTAAGGGTTTGGAAGAGGAGTATGCTGTTAAGTTGATTCTAGATAAAGAGGATTTTAAGATCCGTGCTACTCGGGAACTTGAGAAGCCGTTTGTTATTGGCGATCAGATTACTGGTGTGAGTGTTATGCCAGATAGGTTTCCTAAAACTACATTAATTCGTGCTAAGGGACGTACTATAAGTGTACCAAATACAGAGTTTGTGCTTGGTAAGAAGATTAAAGTTGAAATTACTCGAGACAAACATAATATTTTTGTTGGGAAAAGGATTTAGGTGCTTCCTTATACTAAGTATTCAAAATCAATTTCACCTAAAAGAGAAGAGTTGAAAGAAAGGTTAGGCTTTTAGTTTATTTTTCGTTATTATTGAGTATCTCTTTACTGAACCTGTCAAAATCAGATTCAAATGATTTATCTTGAGTTATCCGATATTCTTCAAATTGACACTCAGCAAATTTTTTTGCTATTTCTGAAGTTACTTTTCCTGGATTCTCAAGTAGTTCTCTCCCAGTAAAAGTCAAAAATGCATTCAATTTTTCAGACCAATTTTTCATAGTTATAGGTATATTTCTTCTTGCTTGATCTTCAGCAAAATCAAGATACATGTTCACTACCCTATTTAATTCTCCTAATTCTTCTTTTTTAAGATAATTCTTTGCTATTATACTATCACTTTTCATGATTTTGCCATTTGGTGCATTTTTCCAAGACATCAGGCCTAAATTATGCTTCTTCATCTTTGTAATTTGTGGTAATTTCTTCACCTTTTTTTATGTCTCTTAATGCTATTTCTTGGTGATTGATTGAAACTGAATTAGGATTACAAGAATGATTTACCTTGTTGCAAGGTTCTGAGAATATGATCCAATTGTTGCTATCGTATCTTGAGCAATTTCTCTTTTGGGCTTTTGTTATGGTGTTGATTTTTTCGTTTGGGATGATTTTGCCTTCCCAAGGCATGATTAAGTCTCCTTTTTTGAAGTCTTTATTAGCAAATACACCTTGCTTGTGGATATTTGATTGTTTTATTGTGATTGATTTTGTCATTTTTAAAGAAAATGTTTGGTTTTTTAATAATGTTATTGGTTTAAGTTGTGTTTGGAGAGTATAATTTTAGAGGTTTATTTAGCATAGTTGCATTTGTATAGGTGTAAAAAGATAGTGTTTTTTGTTGTTTTGTAGTAATATTTTGTGCTCAATTTTGTTAAATTAGTTGTTTTTTGTTTGTTTTTTGCATTTGTATAGGTGTAAAAACGATTTGTTTATATAATTTAGATTAGATTGTTATTGTTATGTTCTTGCAAAACAGAATTATTGGTCAGAAGAAGTATAATTACCTTAGCCACAGCTTTAGGATTGGTGGAAAAGTAAAAAAAGTATCTTTGATTGTTGATAAGAAAAAAGAAGATTATAATGAAAAAATACTCTTAAAAGTTGCAACTGCTAAAGCAAAGTACTATTTTGATAATTTTGAATGTTATTTTTCGTTTGATGAAATAGTTGAGATTGAAAAAGAGAAGTTGTTTTTCCAAATTTTTTACAAATCTCTTGATGAAAAAGCAAAAAATGAAATATTTTCTGAATTTGTTCGTTTGTTTTTAGCAAACAGCATGGAACTTGAAGGCTCTACAATCACTCCAAAACTTGCAAATGATATTGAACGACAAAAAAAGATAATTTTGCCTAAAACAGATGTGTTGTTGTATGAAAATTCTAAAAAAGGACTCGAATTATTATTATTTGAGAAGAGCATTAGATCTGTTGTTTCATTTAAGCAGATTCATTTGTTGTTGTATTCTGGAGTATATTCGCATGCTGGAAAGTTTAAATCTTCAGTAAATACGTTTGGTTATTCTGAAAAGGCTAGTACTGCTCCTCCTGAATCTGTTCGAAGCGAGTTGAAACAGTTGCTTCTTGAGTATAAAGACAAATCCATTTATTCGTTTTTGCGACCATTATTGTTTCATTTAAAATATCAAAAAGTGCACCCTTTTGTAGATGGAAATAGCCGTTTGGGACGAATTTTACTTCTTGTACAACTGTTTAAGTTAGGCTATCCACCAACGATATTTAAAGGAGATTTGAATTTTCAATTGCGTGAGACTTTTGTTGAGTACTGCAACCGTGGAGAGCTTGACTATTGTAGATTAGCTTTGGAGCAGTATTTGAAGACTAGTAGAACTTTCTGGAGACCGATGGTGAAGAAGTTTATGTTTATTTGAATATTTTGTTTAAGAAAGAGTGCACCGGCCGGGACTTGCGAAGCTACGCTTCTTGGTCGTTTCCTCCCAATCGTCGAAAACTATTCGAACCCGGATCACTGGCTCTCTTCTTGGAAAAAACCAAGTGGAAGGCCAGAATTCTCTATGGCAGCAAGCATAACTTACTGTAGCCATTAAACTACCGGTGCACAGTGGCTTTTTTGGTGAAGTCCTTTATAAATCTTACTTTTATGCTTGATATTTATGCGATATTAGTGGTATTTTTGGTAATATTTCTAGAACAATAAGTTTTTAAACTCAAAATATTTCTACTTGAGTATGCCAGAATTAACAGGACAGCCATGTATGATGTGTGGTGAGAAAAAAGCTGTACTTCACGAAGAAGAGATAGATATTCCTCATTTTGGGAAGACTTTTGTGTTTGGAATATATTGTGAAGGCTGTGGATATCGTAAAAACGACCTTGAAGTGGCTGAAAAGAAGCAAGGGATGCAATATACTCTTGAAATCAATTCTGAAGATGATATGAGCATCAAAGTTGTAAAATCTAGCGGAGCGACTGTTAAAATTCCCCGTATTATCACTATGGAAAGTGGGCCTGCTTCAAATGGATATATCACTAATGTAGAAGGTGTGCTTGAGCGTGTGAAAAAGATCATTGAAAGTGCAGCAGAGAGTGAAGATGACAAAGATGCTAAGAAAAAGGCTAAAAAGATGATCAAGAAGATCAATAATGCTATCTTAGGCCGTGATAAATTAAAATTAGTTATTTCTGACCCCTCAGGGAATAGTACAATTATTTCTGACAAAGTTAAAAAGAAGAAGCTTTAAGTCAAATATATTATTAACGCGCGGTTGACACGTTGTTGGTTTCGCTTTAGCTCAAGCCAAAGAAAAGCCTAATCCTTTTTGTTGTTCTGAAATGCTTGCATGATATCTATCATATACTTTCCTTCATCTAGTTTGAAGATTAAAGGGTTCTTTTTGAACATTTTGATTAGGTCCAATTCGTAGCTGCCTGGTTTCATGACTCTAATTGATTCGAAGTCCAGTACAACTGGTTTGTCTTCTTCTACAACATGGTCTTCTTTTCTTACTTGAGAGATCTCAAAGATATCCTCTTCAATTTGTTTTTTCTGGTCTTTTGAGAGGTTCTGGATAACTTTTTTACTCTCTTCCAAATGTTTCTTCTTAATATAGAAAAATAGTCTTGCGCCACAGCTACATCCAGTAAGGATTTGTTTAGCTCCGTCAGCAAAAATTTGTGAACATCTAACGCATTGGTGTGGCATGAGAGTGAAGAAGTGATTTGAGTATTTATTATTTGTGGCTCTTGAAGCATTATACTTGTGCACTAAGGGATTATGGAAACTAATTTTGACATATTATTAGGAGGTTATCGTCTTCTTTTCTTCTTTTTACTTGCTTTTTTGCTTTCTTGAGTGAATAATTCTAACTTTCCTGGATTTCTAACAATCTTTTTTACAATACTAGCTGGACCTACAACAGTAAAACCTTGACGATCTCCAAGAAGGATGTTTACCATACTGTGTTTGATTTTGTCAATACTACCCATTTTGGTTTTCTCTGGGTAAATTACACCTATTTCGATACCTGGAAATGATCTAGAAACATTATTCATAGTAGCTTCAATTAGAGAAGTTTCTTCACCTTTCTTGAGCCTGCCTTCCATAACAACAATTTTCTCATTCTTCACAATATTAATTAGCTTGTTAATTCTTTGCTTAGAGTCAAGATTATTTATATCTTGGTACGGAACGAATTGGAAAGTAACCATCTTATATCCTTTTTTTTTGTTTTTTATTTTAGTTAATTTTTTTATTAATTGTTGATTTATAAATATTGTCTTTTGTGAGATATATTTTACAATGTGAGTTTAATCAAAGCTTTTTTGGAAAATATATTTTAGCTTTTTAGGCAGCAAAATCAATTAAAGTTTCATAAAACTCTTTCATACCTTTACCATATTTTGCTGAAATGCCAACAATTTCATACTGAGGAAATGCAGCTTTGATTAAATCTATGTTTGATCTTTTTAAATCAACTTTGTTTGCTGCGATTAATACTGGAATCTCTCTTGCTTGAAGGTTTCCAATGATTGTGATATTTACTTGAGAATATGGGTCTTTAGTAGAATCTAGAACTACGACTACAGCATCCATATCATCTAACCATTTAATTGATTCAATAACACCTTTTGTAGCTTCTTTTGCTCTTGCTTTAGCTTCTTTTTTCTTTATTCCTCTTTTAAGGAAGTCTTCATAGTCAATTCTGGTTGATATTCCTGGTGTGTCGACTAAGGAGAAAGTTAGTGCTTGACCTTTATCATTAGTGATATTTACTTGCTCTTTCATTACTATTTCTCTTGTCTCGTGAGCGATATGACTTACTGTTGACATCTCTTCTCCAAGCCAATCTTTACTTATCCTGTTAGCTAAAGTTGATTTTCCACCGTTTGGAGGACCATAAAGACCTAACTTCACATTGTCTTTTCTACCAAATAATGAAGCTATCCCAAGCATTTTTAGGAGTTTTTTAAGGAATTTTACCATGTTCTTTTGTCTCTTTTAAAAATTGGAAATATTATCAGAAATTTATTTCCATCCAGCTTTTATCTGCTTTTCTTTTGCATTTAAATGTTTCGCTCTTTTAACTTAGCTTCTGAAAAATAGATCTTTTAAAGTGTTTTTTGTGAAGAATATGATTGATGATGTTGTTATTAAAGAGAGAATTCCAATTTTGATGGCGAAAGTTTGGAAAAATTGTGCTGGAAGTGCAGAGATTAATGTAGAATCTGCTGGGAACTGATAGTTGCCTTGTGGGAAAAGGAGTTTGTGAAAGATTTCAAAGCCTTGGTTGAAGTTTAGTGTTGTAGTTATTAGGATTATGATTAAAGTAGCTAAGGTTAAAATTGATCCTAAAGCTAGAGGTTCTATATTTTTAGTTGATTTAGTGTAGATTGTTATTGTTAGGAGTGCGATTATTAGGATGATGTTTAATGTGTTTGTGAGTGTTTTTACATCGTCTAAGTGGCTTAGCTCGTCTTCTGTGATCTCTTTTACTTCTAATGTTGCTTTTGATTCTTGACTTATTTGAGTATTTTTGTCTAAATAGTTGATAATATCTTGTTGGTCTTGAGTGTAAGAAGTTGTTTGGTAGATAATGTTGTAGCTTAGGAGTAGAATTATTATTGGTATAAGGAGTGCTAAGAGATGGATTGGTTTGAATTTGTATTTCATTCTTATTTGATAATTAGTTTTATTTAGAACCAATTAATAACATTTGTTGATTTCTTCTTAAGGCAATAATCTCTGTCTCTAAATCATGTTCAGCCAATCTTTGTAAATCTTTGATATTAATTACTTCAGCTGCCTCTAAATTATGTTCCTTTTTTTGTAGTTGATCAAGCTTTTTTCTTAAAGTTACTTTTAACTTATTCATTTCTATTTTAAATTCCCTTTCTAATCTATTAAATTCTGTTTCCCAGTTGTTAGAATGTCTTTTTGAAGATTCTTTGTAGATTGTTTGAATTTCAGAATAAAATGTAGTTAATTCTGCTTCTGCTTCATTGATCCTTTTTGCTAAAATAAACTGAAGTTGAGTTGCTGATTGGATCATTTGGTCAGCATTTGATAACCTTTTTTCAAAAGCAGTTTCAAATCCCCTAAGATACCTGTATATCACTCCAATAGCATCTTCCCAAGTGCCATAACTTTTTCCTTTGAAAGACAACTCTTCATATAATTTTTTATCAAATTCTGGATTTCTTAATAAGGGAAGTGCAATTGAAATATTAATTGTTAGATTCTTATAATATCCATTTCTGTCTTCTAACATCTCCTGGAGTAAAGTTTCAAAAGTTTTTCTTATTTTTGTATTGCTTACACCAGAATAGTTTATTGCACCCTTGTAAACATTATATGTTGTTTCAAAGAAAAAAGCTAGTGTGAATAAATCCTTATGTTGACTATTTGAAGTATTTCTCCTGATTCCTTCTCTTGAGAGTGCAGCTCTTAAATCATTTTGATGTTCATAAGCTAAAGCCCACCTTTCTTGGATCTTTTTGATCAATGGTTTTTTAATCACAAAACTACTTCTTGCTTTATTCATATCAGTTGATAAGACTCTAAAGTCTTCTAATAGAGTTTTAGTTGAGTAATATACTGTTTTTTTTCTCTCTTTTGCAAGGACTTCTTGAAATTCCTTTTTGGATTTTGCAATTACTTTTTTCAACTCAACCATATACTTTCTTAAATTTCTGATATGGCCATTTAACTTGTTTCTAGCATTTTTTCTTTTATCTAATAAGGAGACCAATCTTTTTGTGGTTTTTTCATTGTCTAATACTGGTTTAGAACTCATTTCTTCTATAATATTTGACTCTTTAACCATAACAGCAACAATAGAATCTTTGATTTTTTTAACTAAATCAATTATTCTTTCAATAACCTTTTTTAATTTGAATGTTTGGCCCATACTAAATGCTTCTTTTATTGAATTTAATTGATGTAATTGATCTGAAAAATAATTAAGTATAGTCTCAAGAGATGCAACTGATTTAATTATCTCATGTTCTTCGAATTCTACTAAATTTTGAATGTCATCAAGACCTTTTCCAAGACCAAGAACAAATTTTTTCATCTCTCTTTCATATTTTCTGGTATCTCTAATACTAGAATTTTCAAGATTTTTTACTCTCTTTGGCCTAATCCTTTTTCTTTTTAGTTGACTATGAGTATTCCTTACTCTTGCTAAAACAGATAACCTTGATTTTTTAGTAGGTATTTTCTTTAGATCTTTTTTTAACTCATTTACTAACATTCTTTGATTCATACCTAATTTGTATTTGAATTCATCAGGAAATGTTGATCTTAACATATTCAGAACTTGAGAACTATTCCTATTTCTACCACTACCACCTACAAAACTTTTCATCTTCTTTGGAATAAAGAAAAACTGTCTTTTAAATGTTTGTTTTTGTGTTATGAATTTCTCTGAGAACTCTTTAAAAACCTGCAATAAAAATAGTTTCTGTGAAGTTCGCATAATATTCCTTGTTTTAAAAATAAAAAAAGAAAATAAGATCTGTTTTTATTCAGTTGTTTGGGTAGACTCTGTTGCTTGCTTAGATTATGTAGACTCTGTTGCTTCTGTTTTGTTCTCGCAACTTTCGCCTTCTTTTTTCATGCCTTTGCATTGGTATCTATCTGCAACTTTGTCCCAATTGATTAACTTCATGAAGTTGTCAATCCATTCTTTTCTTCTGTTTTGATACTTTAAATAGTATGTGTGTTCCCAAACGTCGCAAACCATGATAGGCATTAGGCCTTGAACCCATACTTTTTGATGATTCTCGACTGCAAATACGTGTAGTGATCCGTGTGGACATTTTGCTAATACTCCCCAACCGCTACCTTCAACTGCTGCTGTTGCTGCTTTAAATTGAGCTTCGAATTTGTCCCATGAGCCAAACCATTTGTTGATTGCTTCTAAAAGTTCTGCTTCTGGCTTGTTATCATCTTGAGCTTTGCGCATGTTTTCCCAAAATAGACTGTGTAAGTGATGACCTGCACCATGAAATGCTTGTTCTCGCTCCCAGTGTTTGATTAAGCTATAGTCTCCTGAGTCTCTTGCTTCTGCTAGTTTTTTGATTGCGTTGTTGAGGCCTTTGACATAACCAGCGTGATGTTTGCTGTGGTGTAGCTCTAAAGTCTCTTTGTCATAATGGGGTTCTAAGCCATCGTATGCGTAAGGTAATTCTGGTAGTGTAAATTCCATCAAAAATCACCTCTCAGTGATTTTTGGGGTTTAAAAAAATCTATTTTTTTTATTACCATTTTTGTTTATCTCCATTTTTTGTTTTTTTTGTTGCTAGTTTATATTTGGATCTAAGTTATCAACTACATAAACCATATATCCATCAGTAGTGCTTCCGCCAACTACTGGAATATCTCTTTCAAATCTAGCTGCTCTCATCTGACATTCTCCATTTTGATAGAGAGTAACTTGCTCATTTTCAAAGATGGGACTATCCCCAAAAAGACCTTTACCAATCAATGTTAGTCTTTCTTCATCAATAGGCTTATAATCACCACCAAGCATCTGACTTACTCCTTCAAGGTCAAGGAATACTGCTCCAGAATCTGATAATAAAGGCCTAGTGTATCTTACTGTTGTTTCTTGAGTATTATCCATTTTCTTTTCCTCCTAAATGTTACCAACTAAATCTAATCCTGGTTTTAGTGTTTTTTCACCAGGTGTCCAGTTCATAGGGCATACTTCATCACCGTGAGCTGCAACATATTGAGCTGCTTGGATTCTTCTAATCAATTCTGCTGAAGATCTTCCAATAGAGTTGTCATGAACTTCTTTTGCTTTTAGAATTCCGTCAGGATCAACGATGAAGGTTCCTCTTAAAGATAGACCCTCTTCTTCAATTAAAGTTCCGTAAGCTCGGCAGATTTGGTGGGTTGGGTCAGCTAGCATTGGAAACTGAATCTTTTTGATGGTTTCACTTGCGTTGTGCCAAGCCTTATGTACAAATGCAGTATCAGTTGAAACTGTCAATACTTCTACATTCATATCTTTTAGACTTTGGTATTTGTCTGCCAAATCTCCTAACTCAGTTGGACAGATAAAGGTGAAATCTGCAGGATAGAAGAATAAAATTATCCATTTACCTTTGTAATCAGCTAGACTGATCTTTTTTATTTCATTGTTTTGGTAGGCATTAACTGTGAAGTTTGGTGCCATTGCGCCCACTTTTGCTAGTGAGACATGATAATTTTCGTCACAACATTCTTTCATTTTTGTTACCTCGTATTATTTGTTTAATATATTATTTTATTTTTTATTGGTTTTTTTTACTATAAATTTGATTTTATTGTTTAGTTTATTCATCTTTGATCTTATCTGCTTTGAATTCTCCTTCAAAAGCAAATTCACTTATGTTTTTTCTTGTGTTTGGAGATTCTTGATCCTTTAAGTCATCTGGGAGCTGTTCTTTATTTCCTAGCTTTCCTATTGCTACCATAGCTATTGTTTTGTAGCCTTCTGGAATATTTAATAGAGTTTTTGCTTTATCATGTTCGATTCCAGCCATAGCATGAGTGTGATAGCCTAATTTGTTTGCTTGAAAGCTCAGACTTATCCAAGCTGACCCACTGTCGAATTCGTGATGTGCGTTTGGCTTGTTTTTATATTCAAAAGTTTCTCTTGCTATAACTAAGATTAATGCTGCAGCATTTAAACACCATTTTTGGTTGAACTCATTTGGGATCTGGCTTAATGTTTTCCAAGCTTCTGTGTCTTTTAGAGCGTAAACGAATCTCCAAGGTTGAGCATTATAACTTGAAGGGGCCCATCTTGCAGCTTCGAAACATTTCATTAGGTCTTCTTTTGTGATTGTTCCGGTCAATGCTCTTGGCGACCACCTATTTGGAAACATTTCGTTGCAATCATATTCTAATTCTCTTTGGTTAACTGTTGTCATTTTTTGCCTCTTTTTCGTTTCTATTAAAATTAATTAATTGTGTCTTTGTTTATTCATCTGATTCTAGCTGCTTTATGTCACTTAGGATCTCTTGAATGTGGGTCTTTGGGCTTACTTTTTCATAGATTTTGATGATGTTTTTGTCTTTATCTAATAGGAAAGTGTTTCTTTTAATGCCCATGTATTCTCTGCCCATGAATTTCTTTAGGCCGTAAGAATGGTATGCTTCTGCTGTCTTGAATTCTGGATCTGTTAGTAAAGTTACCTTTAGATTATATTTATTGCAGAACTTCTCTTTTGTTTGATTAGTTCCCCCAGAAATACCAAAGATGATAGTGTTTAGTTTGTTGAATTCATTTAAATTATTTGTGAATTCTTGTGCCTGAATTGTACAGCCAGGAGTGTTGTCTTTAGGATAAAAGTAGACAATTGTGTAATTTGTGCTTGTTTCTTTTAGGTTGTGTTTGTTGTTATCTTTGTCTTCTAATGTGAAATCTGGAGCTTTTTGACCTATTTTTAGCATTTTTACACCTCAAAATTGATTTTGCTGTTGTTTGGGTGTGCTCCTTTAATAGTGTTTTGGACTAAGGTTTCGTGGTTTTGTGTTTATTTTTGAGTAGTCAAAAGGCTTTTTAAGTGAAAAGTTGTTTTACTTGCTTGAATATGATGCATGTGGCAGATATTTGATTTAAAAAAAGAGGTGTTTAATAATGGCAAAAAAAGCAAGTATGAGTAACCTTGATTGGGCAACACGAATCTTGGTTCTAGTAGGAGCTCTTAACTGGGGATTAGTTGGAGCATTAAATTGGGATTTAGTAGGAGCGATCTTTAACGGATGGGCACCAGTTCTAACAAAAGTAGTTTACATTTTAGTTGGAGTTTCAGCACTTTATGAAGCTTGGAAACTAAGCCAAGGGTAAATTAATAGTAAAATTCTTTTTTTTCTTTTTTAGTTTATTTTATATAATTGCTCTTTCTTTTTTCTTTATGGAAGTTGAGAACTGGTCTGTTATTGAAGATAAATTGGTACGTGAATTCTCTTTTTCTGATTTTGTATCTGCTGTTGCTTTTTTGGATTCAATTGTTCCTATTGCTAAAGAGGCTGAGCATCATCCAGATGTACTTATTCATTCTTATAAGAAGGTGCGAGTTTCGTTAGTTACGCATGATGCTGGGAACTTAGTGACTGAGAAAGATTATGAATTGGCTGGGAAGATAAATGGGCTTGTTGATTAGTTTGCTTGTTTAGTTTTGTTGGGTCTTTCTTTGTAGATTAAGGGTAATTGGAGCTGTTTTTCCATTATTTTTTTGTCTGCTCTCATTATTCTCCTAATTAATCCATATTTTGCGCCATCTGAGAGGCTTTGATAAACAGTTGCTCTGCCGTCTTCTACACTTTCCCTATGTCTATCATCACCAATATAAATACCAATAGTTATTTTTGTTCTGTTTTGTTCGTTCAATAAAGGTTGAATATGTGAATTTACTATTTGAGCCAAAGTTCTGGCAGTCCCTGCTTCTGACAAATCACTGCTTCCTTCTACTGCAACAAATAACTCATAGAAACTTTGGCCTTTACAATAAAATAATTCGTCTGCTCCTGGGCAAGAATTAGTATAATCAAACTCTACGGCATCTCTGTGAGCTGCACTTTCACTTAAGAATGCTGAACTTTTACGAATATAAAGATCATAAGGTGCTCCTTCTGGATTGTCATTTGCAGTGATTGTTTCAAATGGTTTAAATTCAACATACATTGTAACAGCTTAGAATTTGGCTTTTTTATAAAGCTTGTTTGAAGAAAATTAAGAAAAATTGAATAAAAAAGGAAAAAATTAATTCTCTAAGTAGATTGGAGTCACTTCGCAGATTGTTTCTAATTGCTCATCTGTAACAGTTTCAGTTATTTTACCATCACAAATGAAGACAGTTCTATCCACACCACATAAATTGAAGGTTTTGTCAACTTCTTCGCTGTAGTAATAATCAAAAGGCAATATTGAACTATCAAAATTACTAGGATTGTCCGAGTAGACTAATTCTATGTCAGGGAAGTTATCTCTGATATGGTCAGCTGAATCTTCCTCATGTAATTGACTACTAGCTTCATCAAGTCTTTCATCTGCTGTTTTACCATTGATTAAGGTTTCTTGCTCTTCTTGTTCTTGAGTTTCATCTGTTTCACTTGTTTCTACTGTATCTTGAGTTTCTTCTGTTTCAGTAGTAGTGTCTACTTCAAGTTGAGAATCTGTGTTTGTATCTTGTTCAACTGATTCTTCTATATCTTTGGTTTCTTCAGAGTCTAAAGGTTCTGTGTTTTCAGTTGAATCTACTGTAGTGCTGTCTTGAACAGTTTCTACTGATTCTTCTGTTGTTAGTTCAATATCTGTTGTTTGACAAGAAAAGAGTAAAAATGTCAACATGATTGTGATTAAAATTGCAATAGTTGCTTTTTTCATATGAAAAGAATGTTTATTTGGTTTAAAAGGTTTAGGATTATTTGTTTTTTAGGAAATGCCAATGAATGCCTCTGCGTTTTCATAAGCGTACTTTTCTTGAACTTCTGGATCAAGTTCAGCTATAAAAGCCCTTGCGTATTTTGTTAATAAAAGGCCAATATCTTCGTCATAGTTCCAATAGATATCGCTTCTGTCAGTACCCCACATAGTTCTATTAGGATGGTCTTCGATTAAATCTTTCCACCTTCTAATGTCTTCTTTTAGTAGGCTGTCCCAGTTTTGTTCTAGTTCACTAATGAATTCTTCTTTATCTCCTTCTCTGAAAAGGTCAACTAAGTCTTCTAAAAGATGATCAGCAGAATAGTAGATGTTTGGATATTTGTCCATGAGACTACTGATATCTTGTTCTATTCCATCACCATGGACTAAGAATTTTACATTAGGGAATTGTTTGATTACTTCTTCTATCTCTTTTTCTTGATTATCTGCTGGATGATACATAACAACTAAGTTATTGTCTTGAGCAACTTGATAATTTCCTATGTATAAAGGGTCGTTTGGTTTTGGATTGATAGGTTCAGTTGGAGAATCGCCAATCTCTCCAAGGCCTAGGAAGAGATCAGGATTGATAGATAGCATCTCTTCTAAGATCTCTTTTTCTACAGTTGGGTGAGTAGCCGTTGGAGGCATGATAAAAGGAATGAATTGGTATTCGTATTCTGTTGTTGTTCTTTTGGCTATTTCTATTGCTTGTGTTGGAATCTCAGGATAGATTGGAAAGAAAGCAAAAGCATTAATTGTACCTTCATTTTTTAGAGTGCAAGCTATTTTTGCCATATCAACATTAATTCCTAATAAAGGGAGATTTTCTTCTTCTTTATCTTCTGGCTCGTATGGTTCTCCTACTTCATGGTCTGGCATAGCAGGAATGTGAAGATGGGAATCAATTAATGGTCCTTGATAGTAGTCTTCTGGAAGGTTAATGGTTTGAGTTTGGCAATTGTATTCTCCCATACCTGTTTCAATTCTATCTAACCATTCGTTGTTGTGAAGATCAATGTCGTCTACTTCATCAATGTCTTGGTCTTCTGCTAAATTTAGTGTGAAATCTAAGTTAATTGTTTCTTCTGTTGGTTCTGCTGCTTTAGTTGTTTCTTCTGATTGAGTTTTTGTTGTTTCTGATTCTGTCTCTTCTTCTATAGTGTCAGTTATAGCTTCAGTTGCTTTTGTGTCTGTTGATTCTTCTGATTCTATTGATGCTTCTTTAGGTGTAGTTATTTCTAGTTCTTCATTAGGGATTTGTTCCTGAGAACAGGATACTAGAAATAAAGTTATGAGTAGGATTATCAGGAGATGTTTTTTCATGTTATTTTGGAAGAGTTTTAGGTTTAAGTAGTTTTTGTAAGTAGTGCTTTTTGAGCCAAATCATTTTTAAATAGCTAATTTACTTGTTTTTATTATGACATTATATGAAGCAGTTACGCAGATTCAAGGAAATTCTTCTGGTGCTTTTGAGCTTGGATGGGTTTCTACAGTGCCATTTTTGCTTTCTGACAAAGTTGTTTTGATTGGAGATAGTTATTTTGGGAGAGGACTTCCTGCAATACGTCAAAAAGGAGTTCAGCTTCAAAGACAAAGAGGTCATCGTGCTGAGAATCTTGTTGGGTTCTATCAAGCAAATATGTATGAGAGAGGGGTCAGAGTTGGGGCTGTTAAAGGCGTAAGAGCAAATGTACTTTCTAGATTGAACCATACTGTTGTTGAAAGAGATTTATTCTTAGATCAAAGACATAGGCCTGTTGTTTCAGGACAATCTGGACATGGCTATAGATTACATATTAAAAGTATTAAAGGTAGATGTCACTACGTTAATGCAGCTTTGGTAGATTATATGGCAAGTGCCAATAGAGGAGGCAGAGAAGTTAGTGCTAGTTTAGTTAGGGACAGAAACAAGAACATTGAGATTTTACTTGAGAGTGGAAGAGATAGAGCAATTGTGCCAGTAATCGAAGAATATGATTTTAGATATTCTACATCTGGAGTTCCAGGAAAGTTGTTTGAAGGTAGATGAGACCATAACAAATTACTTTTTCAAGAGCAAGATTATTTCTTTTTTGTGCATTAATAACGTGCCTTCTGATAAAAGATCACTCTTTTCAAAATATTTTAATAACTCCGACTTTTTCATAGCGTAATTTAACTTCATAAGATCTCTTTCTAGTTTAAATTCTTCCCTGATCAAGTTTGAAGAAACTGAAGTTAAAGTGATCCCTGTTAGAATTGAGATAAATGAAACTAAATCTGAGATCAAGATATTATTTAAATACAAAAATAAAGGTATTAAAATGAAAAATATACCCAATATTAATAGATAAACATCATAATTGATCTTTTTAGGGATTTCCATTTTAAGAATAATGATTTAATACTTGATTTACTTCTTCAAAAAAATAACTCATTGCCATAACAAATATAAATAATATTAATCCTGCTATTTGATTTTCAAAAAAAGTCATTAAAGCTGCTGAAATAACTATCATAGCAAAAATTACTAAGCTAACTATTATTTCATTTTTTTTCTTTTGGGAAAAAATTTTTTTCTTTATTGCTTTGTTAATTTTTTGCATAATGTTTAACTGAAGAATTTTAATCAATATAAGTTTTGTGCCAGAATTACCGGAAGATTTCCGAGAAGTGAATCATTTCTTCGGAAAAATGTAATAAATACATGTAGAAATTGAAGTTAATAAGTTTCTACTCCTACTCCATCGACATTAATATCTTGCTTAGTTAAAAGCTTTTGATCATTTGTCTTAGCTGCTGCAATTGTTAAAGAATCTATGAAAGAAATATTTTTGCCAGACATTAGTTCTTTACCCATAATAACTCCTGCTTTTGTTGCAATATTTTGGTTGATATTTAGAATTCTTTGCCTTTGTAAAACTTCTCTTACAATATTTTTTGTTTCTATTGGCATTGCAGATTGATTAATTGCAGTTAGAAGTTCAGTGAAAGTAGTTGCAAGAATGAAGTGTTCTTCTTGTAATTTTGAAATTTCATTTAGTTTGTTGATTGCATTAGGGTTGGCACCCATCAAATCTATTAGGAACGTTGAATCTAGAATCATTTTCGTTTCACCTGCTTGGTTTGTTTCTTGTTTGATTTATTTTTAGGTTTTGTATAACAAGCTTGTTTTCTTAGAGTTGTACTAAATCCATGTAATTCTTGAGCTTGTTTGTTGTTCAGAAGGCCAATTAAGTCTTGAAGACTGTTAGATTTTGTGATTTTTTGAATAATTTGGCTAAAACTTTCATTGTTTTGTTTCTTTGCTTTTAGATTATCGTATGCTTCTTTAGTAATTGTGATTGTTTTTGTTGCCATTATGTTTACGTGTATGTACTTGTATATAATTGTTTTGGTGCTGTATATGAGTGTTTTAGGCTGTTTTTTGTGCATTTTGTTCATTGAGATAAATTTTGATCTGTTTTTGTTACCTTATTAACTGAATTGACTTATTTTGACTGTTTTAGTTAATTTTATAATTGTGCTGTCCTCTGAAAAGTGTCGTTTTAGAGTTTATTGTTAATATAGTAACTTTTATAAAAAATCAATGATTTGAGATAGACATGGATCAGTTAAAAGAATTGGAAGAGACTTTTATTGAACAATTTGAAGCTGCTCAGATCTTAAAAGAGCATAAAAAAGTGAAATCCATCACAATATTGCTCTCAAAGTCACTTTTCGCCTTAGCAGACTATATCATCTTTAATGAGTTAGAAAAGTTGCCAAAAAATCATTCAGAAAGGTTCAGGATTTTGGAGAAAAGGTTTCCTGAAGTTTATGAAGTGCTTGATGAGATCTGGACGCGATATACAGATGCATATAACAAACCTGTGCAAAAACAAGGAATAGAAATGTTGGAAGGTGCAATAAATGACATTATTAAAAAACATGGGAAATTATCAGAAAGAATTAAAGCAATACTTGGAAAATGAAGATATTGTTGATATTGTAGTCTTTGGCTCTTCAGTGAAGGGAAAGATTATGCCAAATGACATTGATATTGCTGTATTAGTTAAGAAAAAGTTGTCGTTTTCTTTGTTAAAAGAGATTAAGAAATCATTGGGAAAGAATGGACACATACAGCAAGTTTCAATTAATGATTATGATAATCAACTTTTTGCTATTTTGCTTCGTGAAGGGCATTCTATTAAGCACAAGAAGTATATTCATGAGCTTTATGGGATCAAACCAAAATATTTGTACACTTATTCATTAAAAAGTTTGAGTGCTTCACAAAAAGTTATGTTTCACAGAGGAATTAAGACTATCTCTGATGTTGATCGTTTGAGTAATAGAGTCGTAATGGTTCCAGTTGACAATGCAAACGAATTTGAAGACTTTCTTAAACAATGGGATTTAGATATTGAAGCTAAAGAGTATTCATTATTACCTAAATTACGTAAAGAGGAAATTTAAATATGGAAAAGAGAATTGCTGCTATTGAGTCTAGAAACAAAAAGGTTGAGCTGGATAAAGCCTGGGAGACTAGTGTTATTCGTCGTGTGTTGATTGCTTTGTTTACGTATTTTATTGTAGTTTTGTTCTTTGTTGTTGCTGGTCTGCCACGTCCTTTTGTGAATTCTTTGGTACCTACAGCAGGTTTTGTGTTGTCTACACTTAGTTTGCCTTGGTTTAAGAAGATCTGGATTAGGTTTGTGTATGAGAAGTGAATTGAAAGTAAGGAAAAAAAGATAAAGTTTGTTAGTTGTTAGCTTTGATTGTTATTTGAGTAATGTTCTTGTAAAGCTGTGACTAATCCGTTCCAAGATTGCCTGTTTGGTTCTTCAGCAACACAAACATCAATTGTTACTTGATCACCTGGTTTTATTCTTTCTTGACTTGCCTCATAAGAAACATAAGCATCAATTGCAGCTGTGGTTCTAGCTAATAGCCTGTTGAAGTTATCTTCTGTTGGTAAACCAGTATCTGCTATGATTGTACTTGAATTTGGTTCTTGGTAAAGAAGAACGTTACCTGTTGTAACTGGCGGACTTTGTTCATATAAAACTAAAGCAGGACAACTTGGGTCTTGAGATTCTTTTAGATAATTGATATTTATGTTTGTCATACTCTTTTGTTATTTTTTGGGTTTAATAAAGATGTCTTCTACTTTAGCGGTATGGATGGTTTAAGTATGAGTGATGTAGTTAATGGTTAGTTGTATGTTTGTTTTAAAGTATCTACTAAGTCGCCCCAAAACTCTCTCGCAGATTCGTTTTCGTAAATTATGCCTATTTTTATTCTTCTTTTGTTTAGTTTTATATCTCTAATAAGTGTACTGTTGTTTTCTATTCTGAAAAAAGTGTAGTCATCAATAGTAGTTATGGCAGTTTCAATTATGTCTTCGATTCTTCGGTCTGTTCTTAACCCTTGAATTGGATGGATCTGACTATTTGCAAAACTTGATTCTTGAAAAAAGGCGAAATAAGTTGTATTATTAGTTTCATCTGGGCCAATAAGGACAAGACATGGATAAAAAGAATTGTTTACAGTGTCGTCTATATGAACATAAGTCATACTTGATTGATTTAGTGAATTTGTTTAAAAGGATATGTGGTTTTTAGAAGTTGTTTTTTTAATGGGCTAGAAGAGATTATTTTTAAGAAAATGGAGCCCCTTCCGAGACTTGAACTCGGGACCTCTACCTTTTTGTTGCTAAGAGCATACCAAGGTAGCACTCTACCACTGAGCTAAAGGGGCGTTAGATGCTTTTGATGGAGTAGATTTAGGGGTTTCTTATTTAAAGTTTACTCTTGTTTTGGACAGTAAGAATTAAAATAGAATGATTAAATATTTTCTAGACCATAATCTTTCAATTTGAAAGGATTAGTGGTTATCCTTATGAATTCTTTGATATCTTTATGGAATTGAGGATCTTTTTTTGCTTCTGTTAATAATTTACTAAACTCAGCATCAGACATTCTTTTCTTTCTTGCCATAGTATTTTGAATGAATTAAGAATATTAAAAGTTTACTCTTGTTTTACGCTCTGTAGAAGATCTCGCGATGCTCGATGGGGGCGAATAGCGAAAGGGCTCCTCTCCTCGTTCGTTCGTGCCTCACTCAGGTCGTTTGGTATTCCTTACATATCCTTGTTCTGCACCTTTACGCCCCCCATACATCTTCTACAGAGCTTTTGGATGAGCTGTTAATATTTTAGGAAAAGATTAGGAGTTATGAGGAAAAAGTTTTTGAGGCTATTGACTTGTAGGAGAAGTTTTTGGATTTTAGGATTTTGTTATTTGTTCAGAAGAGGGCGTAAGTTTTTGAAGTAGTTTTGGTACTGTTTACTTAGAAGAGGTTGAAGAGTTTGCCTATGAAAAATATGTAAAAGAGGACTAGCATTGCTCCTTCGTATTTAGTGATCTCTTTGTCTTGGACCATGATAAAGTAGAGGATAGTTGCAATAACCATCATAGGAAGACTGAAATTAAGGGTTTCTTTTGTGATCGTTAAGGGTTTTATTAAAGTTGGAATACCCATAACAACGAAACTGTTGAAGATGTTTGAACCTAATACGTTCCCGATTGCGATTTCTGCCTTGCCTTTTCTTGCAGCACTGATACTAACCATTAGTTCTGGCAAGGACGTACCTAAAGCAATAGCACTTACAGCGATTAATTCTGTAGCAATATTAAGCATTTGTGAAACTTGGATCACAGAATCAATTGTGAATTTTGCTCCAATGAAAATGAAAATTGCACTGATAATAACAATTGCTGTTTGTTTTATAGTTGAATTTTTTTCTAGAGCATTTACTTCTTTTTTGGTTTCTTTATCTTCATGACCTGTGTTTCTTACTGTGTAAGCCAGATATATGATTATTCCAACTAAGCTCAATATTGCTTCCGGAAAAGTGAAAACGCCGTCCCAAATTGTGACTGTTAAAAAAATTGCTGAACTTGCTAGAAGAGGGAGATCCACATGAATTAACTCATAACTGAGTTTCATCTTTTTAGCTATGATTGCAGCTACACCTAGAACTAGAAGGATATTTGCTATGTTTGAACCAATCACATTAGCAGCTACAATCTCAGTGTTACCTTTTAGAACAGCTATAATTGAAGACATCAGTTCTGGAAGTGATGTTCCTAAAGCTACAATAGTAACTCCAATTATGAAAGGAGGAAGTCCGAAGTTTAAACCTAGTTTTTCAGCAGCCTCAGTGAAATAATCAGAAGCTTTGATTAGAACTGCTAAAGCAATTACGAAAACTACAATCCATAGCATTAGTGACATCTTAGGATGATTTTTTGCTAGTTTTTAAAACTATGGGGATTTTGGGCAAATTGGCAGCATGAGACGATTTTTAACAGCATTTCAATCACAAGCTTATGGATAATCAGAGATTTTCAACATTTGCTCACTTTTTTTTCCGCAAACTTTTTATGTACCAAGCCTTATTTTAATCTAGCCCTGGGTGAGTTAGCCTTTGTGATGACCATGATCAGAGGAGTTATGCCTAGGGTTCATATTTTCTTAGTTGAGATTTGTTTGGATCTGCTCGTTTCTTAGATGCTTTAGATTCTAGCATTCATCATATTGCCACTTTCGTAGCGTTTTAAGCCTAATGAGAAGATGCCTTTGGCAATTAGAGCTATAAGAATAGTGAAGCCAGTTAGTAAGAGAAACCAATTTAGATCGAAGTTGTTTAGTAGAGTAACTGGTACTGAAGAGATGAAACCTGCAGGCAGAAGAGTTAGTAAGATGATCTTTGCTTTGCCTGAGAAGATGGAGAGTGGGTACATTGTGAAACCTAAGA
Source organism: uncultured Methanosarcinales archaeon (assembly GCA_964527395.1). Classification (GTDB taxonomy): domain Archaea; phylum Nanobdellota; class Nanobdellia; order Woesearchaeales; family GW2011-AR9. The sequence continues at coordinate 20,055 of CAZGQD010000008.1, read as the reverse complement.
GTCCATGTACCATTTTGTGAGAGCTTTCTGAGCTGTTTTCTATGAAAAATGACATACTGTGAACAATTACGCAAAAGCTGATTAAAATTATTGTTGCTGTGAAAATGAAGTACAGATACAAAGGTAAACTCGTTACAGGGAATACCAACAAAGCAACTATTATGGAAAAAATTAAGTCGCCAACACCAAAAAAGCTTGATTTACCTTGAAGGGCATGAAGCAAAATATCTTTTGGTAAGCTAAGATGGAAGTCTAGCTTTCCTTCAGAGATCATTCTTGCAATTTCGTTCTTGTTCCCGAACAATATACCAACAAGACCCCAACCACCAGTAGATATTGCAAATAATTGAAGAATTTCAAGCATAGCCCAACCATTGATAGATTCGAATTTTGTCATGAAAATCCACCAAAAAATAATCCAAACACAATTGTTTAAGATCATTGAAAAGGATTGAATTAGGAAATTGGCTCTGTATTCTAATATTGTCTTTAAATTTATCTTTAGATAAGATAATACCAATGCTAATTCTGATTTTAATGACATCTTTTATCCGCCGTTTATTGTTAATCTTTTTTTACAAAAGTTGTAGAGAATTATTATACAAATAATCATTATGAAAATCCAAACTAATTGCATTGAAAGTGTATTAATTGCCAAATTTGCATCTGTTTGAACAAATAATTTTGCAGGATGATATGCAACATAACTAAAAGGTAACTTTGAAGCAATTGTTTCAAGCCAACTTGGAAAGATTTCTAAAGGTAGAAGCATTCCACCAAATATATATACTATTTTTCCATAAAGAAAACCTAATGATCTTGAGTCCTCCAACCAAAAAGAAAATATTCCTAAAAATAACATTATACAAAAATGAAGAGTTATAGCTAGAAATGCTGAAATGGCCACTATAGGTATTGTTAAAAAAGTTATTTTCATTGGACCAATTATTAGAAAAGCAACTATTGAACCAACAAAAAATGTAACTGAAAACCTAAATAAAGATCTAGATATGTTGTTTGCATAAAGAAAGAGTGGATAGCTGTAAGGTTTATTTAATGTCTGAGCTACATTTCCTGATTGAATTTCATAACCAATTGATTCAATTAACTTACCTGGTGCAGTTACAATTGACTCTGTAAGAACCAGATACCAAATCATCATAGTGATTGTGTAACCTTCAATTAGACCATTGGAAGTTGAGAAAACAGTTTTCCACAAATTTATCAGAATAAAGATAATTAATGCAATGAATAGAGCATTTGCGAATACATCATGCTTGTATGCAGTAATGTTCTTAAATGAGATCTTTGCTATGCTCAAATATTTTCTAAGACCAAATAGCTTTGATAACTTTTCTTGCTTTGTTTGAGTCATTTTCTATAAATCTCCTCAATAATTTCTTCAATTGGAGGATCATGAATAGTGATATCTTCTATTTGGTATTTTTTTACAATCTGTTGCATTATTTTTTGAATACTTTGTTTGCTAGTATCAACTTCAAGAGCGTGCTTGTAAGTGCCTTTAAAAAGGGTTTTTGTACCAGGAAGCACTATTTGTTTTACTTGGTTTTTTAGAATGATAGTTAAGCGTTTTTTTGCTAAATATTTTTCATTTATTTCTTTAGTTTGACCATCGAAAACTATGTTACCTTTGTTGATAATAATTAGCCTTTTGCAGAGCTCTTCTACATCTTCCATATCATGACTAGTTAGAATAATAGTTGTTTTTTCTTCTTTGTTGAGTTTTCTTATTAGATTTCTGATCTTCTTTTTAACTATTATGTCAAGGCCAATGGTTGGTTCGTCTAAGAAAAGGATTTTTGGGTTGTGGAGCAAGGATGCCATCATTTCTAGACGCATTCTTTGGCCCAAAGATAATTTTCTTACAGGTTGATTGATGAATCCCTCTACTTCAAAGGTTTTTGTAAGCCTTTTTAGTCTTTTTTGATATATTGCTTTTGGTATTTCATAGATCTTGCTGAACAATTCGAATGTATCTATAGCTGGAAGATGATACCAAAGCTGTGGCTTTTGACCAAAAACAGTCCCAATATGCATTGCTAACTGTTTTCTTTGCTTTTGTGGATTGAAATTAAGAATAGAGATTTCTCCACTACTTGGGAAAAGGATTCCAGTCATCATTTTTATGGTTGTGGATTTCCCTGCACCATTTGGGCCTATGAAACCTATGATCTCTCCTTTTCCTATATTGAATGAGATGTCGTTGATTACTTGGATTTGTGCTTGTTTTGGGTTGAAGAAATTTTTTATTCTTTCTTTGAAATTTTTTGCTGGAAGCTTGGTTGCGAAAGACTTAGAAACGTTCTTGACTTGGATGATTGGAACCATAACTGATTAGAGGGAACAGATATGTTTTTAAGGTCTTTGTTTTATTGTTATGCTGATATGAAAAAAAAAATGGCTTTTTGTGTTACTTTTGGCATTACTTGTGTTATCGCCAGTGTTTATGCTTTTTAGTAAATCATTTTTGCCACATAACTATATTTTTAATTCGCTTTATAAAATCCTTTTTATTGTACCTTTTGCATTTGCTTATTTTGTTGAAAAAAAGAGTGCTAAAGTTTCGCTTTTTGAGAATTTTTCTTTTTCTATGTTTAAAAAGAAATTTGTGAGCTTGTTAGGTATTGGAGGCTTTTTCTTAGTAGTATATCTTGGAACTTATTTTTTGCTTAATTCAATTATTGATATTGGAGCAATTGCAGCGAATCTAACAGAAACAATTGCAGTGAATGCAGGAAATGTATTGATACTTGTTTTATATATGGTCTTTATTAATTCATTATTAGAAGAATATTTTTGGAGAGGATTTATTTATAAACGGCTTCGTGATACTGATTATTTTTCATATCCAGTTTTGATGCTAGTTACAGGAGTTGCCTTTTCATTTCATCACATAATGTTCTTTTATGATTGGTTCACTTGGCCATTGTTTTTGTTAGCAACAGTAGGATTGACAGGCTTTTCCATTATTGTGAATTATTTATTTGAGAAGACTAAAGATATGTATTCTTGTTGGTTTGTACACGCTTGTGCAGATGTTGCTCAAGCTTTGATAGGTTTAATGGTGTTTGGAGTTATTTGAATTTTAAAAGTTGGTTTTTTTATTTTTGACTAATATGGTTGTTGTCTTTTAAATAAAATCTCCATTTTAAGTGAGTGTCTTTAGTGATACCAATCCTAGTTGTGCTAATTATATCTGCTTCAGTTATTTTTGGAGCGTTGTTGTTTGTTTTTTTGAGCTGATCGTAGATTTCTATCTCTTGATTAATTGGTTTATTGTTTTGCTCTTTGGTGATATTGAATGCGTTACAAAGTTTGCCAGGGCCAGAACAAAGGTTTGTTATTCTCATGCTTTTGCATTTTTTACCTTTAGTTCTTCTTTCTTGCATTGTTTCTATGCCTTCAAGAGGTTCAATTGCTCTTATTAAAACTGCTCCTGGACTGCCTTTATTTGTAGTGACATTTAAGCATGGATACATTCCATAAATTAGATATACATAGATTTGGCCGTGTGTGGAATACATCAATTCTGAACGAGGAGTTCTTTTTCTAGCATGACTTGCTTCGTCGTCTAAATAACACTCAGTTTCAACTATGATTCCTTTGCAGCCGTTAAATTCAATTATTTTGCCTAAGAGTTTTGGAGCTATTTTTGTCGCACAATCTTCGAAATATTCTTGATTAAGGAGAGTGTTTTGCATTTTATTTTCTGAATCAGTTAGCTTTAAAAAGGGATCGCTGTCGCTGAGAGATATGGACTATTTTGATATTGACTCATTAAGTAGATTGGTAGTCTATGGTGAGAGATATTCTTTTGAATCTATGGGGGCAATTGATACACTTGTCAAATCAGGAAGAATTGATTTTGCAATGCGTGTTTTAGAGACAGAATATGAGGCTAGAAGAGATCAAGTAGAGAATATAGCGCTTGATTTAGTTAAAGCAAAAATTCTTTTTGTTCAAGATGCCCATTATCAATCTGCTGCAGTCTGTGAAGACATACATAGAGTAATTGAACAAATTAGTGATTTGAATTATGGAGAAGCGCACTATAGGGTTAAAACTCAAGCTTTTTTACTATCTGCTAAATCACATGTTGAAATACTCAAAGGAAAGGAAAATAATGATTTAGAAGGAGCAATAAATGCTAGTGAATTTGTTAATGAAAGAAGATTATTTCTAAGCCACGCTAGAAGAAGCGCATATATGGCAGGTAAGGCTATTCAACATTTAGGACAAGAGGGGAGAGGTTTTTCGCTTTATGAATATGCTATTACATTTGCTATTTTTTCAGAAATTGCAGTTTTAGAAAATAATTACGGATTGGCAATTACAAATTCTAGAAGGGCGCTTGTTGTCGCAAATGATGCATATCAGGATGAAGAAATTAGTATTGAATTATTAACAAAATTTTTTACTATGAATTTAGAACAAAGGAAATTATTAGAAGAGAAAAGAAAAATACATTAAATTAATTAAGCCTTTTTGAACTCAGCTGCTGTATCAATTAAGTCAATCTGACCCATTATGATTGACCTACAACAGTATCTTTCTAAACCTAGCTCAGTTAGAATTTCACCTTTATCTTTGCCTGATTCGCTCAATTCATTGTATCTTTCCCATAAATGACCCACGGGTTTTCCACAACTAAAGCATCTTATTGGAATTATCATCTTTTATTTCACCGAGTTTGGTTTATTTTGTTTATTGTTATAATTATGACATATCATTAATGATAATTTTTAAAAAATTATCAGAGATGGTTTTCACAATCTAACGATATGATTTTTGTCTCTTAGCACGAGCTTTGGAGTCGTTTGGTTTACAAACTTCTTTTTGTCTCACATCTGCTACAAGTAATAATCTATCATATGAAGTGAAAGTTTTCTTTAATTTTTCATCTTTTTGAACTAAAGCTCTTGCAATTGCTAGTCTGATAGCGTCAGCCTGACCGTTTTGGCCACCACCAATCACATTCACTTTAATATCTACTGAATTTGCTAAGTCTCCAGCTAAAATTAATGGTTCTTTTACTTTTAATCTGGACATGTCTGTGGAAAAGTTGTCTAAAAGCTGCCCGTTAATAGTAACAGTACCTTTTCCTTCTTTTAAGGTAGCTCGTGCAACAGCAGTCTTACGCTTACCTTGAGTATGGATTACAGAATTTGCTTGTTTCTTCTGCTTTTTTGATTTCGCTCTTGTTTTCTTTGCCATTATACTTTGCCACCAAGTGATTTGATAATCTCTTTTACAGTTTGATATTTACCTAAAGGAAGTTTACTGCTCTTTGCATCTGTGATTTTAATTGCGTCTTCAACTTTGATTTCCGATGGGACAGTTACATAACACATTACTCTTTTGAAAGCTTCTTTTCCTCTTGTAGTTGTCCAAGGAAGCATACCTCTGATCACACGCCTTACATATCTGTCTGCCAGACGTGGCCTTTTGTTAGCTTTTCCAGGATAACCTCTTCGATCATGCTTTTGTTTGGATTCTTTTTGGATAACACTTTTTTTACCACTAACAACAGCTTCAGCGCAGTTGATAACAGCTACCTTTTCACCTAAAAGAGCGTCTTTTGCAACTCTTGTTGCTAACCTTCCTACAAGTAATCCTTTTGCATCGTATACTTTCATTTTATTTACCCGATAATTCTGATTCCCTTTGCTTCAGGGTTCTTTTTGAATAATTCACTGATTGTTAAAGCAGACCCTTGTTTTTCTTCGATCTTTTTCTTTGCCTCTGCTGAATATTGGAAAGCCGCAACAGTGATTTTTTTGTCTAAATTACCTAAGCTAAGTACTTTTCCTGGAACTAGCATAGTTTCACCATCTTTTGCAAATTTGTTTAATTTATAAAGATTAACTTGCCTTCTTTGACGACTAGGTTTTTCTAAATCAGATGCTACTCTTTTCCATAAAGCAGATTCTCTTGATTTGCCCTTTAGGTCTACAATCAGCTTTTTTAGCTGCGTGTTTGTTGGGCCTGTTCTTTTTGTCATTTTTATCACTTATTTGAATTTGATTTTTGAATGTTTTTGTTTTTCTTGTTGATTTTGATTTTTTAGACGAGTTATATTTTAATTTAAAGTAATTTTTCCATCTCTTTTGCTTTTGCTTGAATGATTTTTGCAGCCTCTGTTAAGATTTCTTTTGTTGTTAATTGTCCAAAAGATTCTAATTTTGCAGTATATTCGCCATCTTGGTATTCAACATCAACCAATTCTGGGCAAACACGGTCAACTGCATCAACAAGATTGTTTTCTCTGATTAGTTTCTCGCTAATTTTGCCAGATTTATCAAAGATTAGTTCTGGAAACTTGTGTTTGAATTGTTCTAGCAATTCTTTGTTGTCTTTAATTGTGATTTTTGCGTTTTGATTATACCAAATAAGTCCTGGAGACCATTTGATATGTTCTTTTCCCTGCCCCATTACAGCCCATAAAGTGCAATCAACTTTTTGCTTTGCAATTAGTTTCACAATAGGCATATCTTCGTATGCGAAAGTGCATTTTGGATCTTTACTTTGAACAGCCTTAGCATAAACCATACCTTTTTTGTTAGCTTTTAATGATAATTGTAATGTGCATTTTGCACTCCGTTCAGTGATTTCTGCTTGCGTTGTTGGTAATTGATAACTACCAATATCAGTTTTGATTGGAATTAAACCCAATCTTAAAGCAAGCATCTCATCGAATAGAGCTGAAGAGTTGTCTTTGATATCAATATCTTCAACAGCCAAAGTTGGAACTTCTTCAATAACGGTTCTTCTGAGTGTATTAATGAAAGCATCATCTACGCCAGTGATCTCGAATTTTACATTCAAGTTATCCTTTGAACTGTCTATTTTTGTGCATTTCATCTTTTTTGCCTAATTTAGCTTTTTTTGTTTTGAATAAATATTATTTTTGAAGTGGAAGACCTATACTCTTCGTCCTCGTTTCCCACCTTTAGCCCTACAACCATTGTGGGGTTCAGGAGTAACATCTTCAATTTTACCAACCCTGATACCTGATCTTGATAATGCCCTGATACAAGCTTGTGCTCCAGGACCAGTGTTTTTAGGACCGCTGTGACCACCTTTTGCTTTAACTTTAATATATAATGCTGAAATTCCTTTTTCACGACAAATCTCTGCAATCCTTTTTGCAATACCCATAGCTGCCCCAGGACTGCTTTCTAAACGGTCTGATTTAACCATCATTCCACCAGTTACACGTGCAATTGTTTCAGTACCAGTAATGTCAGTTACAGTCACAAGAGTGTTATTGTAAGTTGATTTAATGTGAGCTACTCCCCAACGCATTTTTCTGTGAGGCCTTCGGTTTTGGAAGTCTCTTGATCTATGATTAGGTCTGCTATCTGCTGATCTTCTTGGAGCTTCAGTTTTAGCTGGAGCTTTTGTTGCAGACTGAGTTGTTGATTGTTCTTCTGACATTTTTATTCACCTATGATGATTCTGATGTTGATTCAGCAGATTTTTCTTCTTTTGCTTCGTTAGCTTCTTTTGAAGGTGCTTCTTCTTTGGATTCTGCTGTTTCTGGAGTTTCATTTGATTCTTTTGATTCTTCTTCCTTAGCAGCTACTTTAACTTCTGCTTTTACCACAGGAGCTTCTGAATTTTCTTTTACTTCAGCAGTTTTTGTTGCTGTCGCAGTTTCTTCTTTACTCCCTTCTGCTTTTTTACCCCTAATCTTAGCTAATTCTTCTTTGATATCTTTATTTGGGTCTGATCTTTCTGGATGAGATTCGTCTGCCAAAGTCGATTTTCCTTTAAAAGTTATTTTTGATTCGTTTTCTGTTGTAATTAAAAATGAAGGGGAAGTGATCTCTTTATCACCCACAACAATGTGCCTATGAGTAATAAATTGTCTTGATTGTTTCATTGATCTTGCTAGACCTTTTCTGTAAACAACACTCTGAAGTCTTCTATCAAGAATATCTTTTAATTCTAATGAAAGAATATCAGAAACTTGAGCATCTGCTGGAACTAAGCCTAAAGCATTTAATTTAGTTAAAACATCTTTAGCTTCTTTTTGTGATTGGTTTGAATCATCAGTAGAAAGTCTCTTTGCGATTGCACGGTACTTTTTTAGAAAAGAATTCATCTTAAAGATCTCTTTCTTTCTTAATAAACCATAATCATGTTTGATCTTTGATTCTACTTCAATTGATTCCTTATTCCAAGGATGCATTGGAGTTTGGTACTGTTTCCTTAATTTTTTTGGATCTCCCATTTTATTTCTTTTTGATGAAATGAGGCTTGAAAATTGTTAATTTTTGTTGTCCCATTTTAGTTCAGATTAAAATTGATTTTTATTTATTTTTCTTCAAAGAAGCTACTTTCCCCTTGTTTCTTCTAAAGTTAGATTTAGTTCTTTGACCACGTACAGGGAGTTTCTTAGAGTGCCTAACTCCCTTGTAGCTCTTGATTTTTCTCATTCTTTTGATATCATTATCCTTAACAAAGTCTAATGTTCCAGTTAAGTGATGTTTGTCTGCACCAGAATCATTGTCTTTTCTGTGATTTAACATCCAATTTGGAAGCTTATTTTCAAGATCTTTTGCAAGTTCATTTAATTTTGCTGTTTGATTGTCAGTTAGAGCACCAGCTTTAGTGTTTGCGTTTAAATTTGCTAAGTTACATAGAACGTGAGCAATATTTTTACCAATACCTTTGATTTTGGTTAGAGAAACTACTATAGCCTTGTTTCCAGGAATATCTACGTTAGCTACCCTGATAATGTGTTTTAATTGTGCTGCTTCTGCCATTTTGATTATTTGTGTTTGATTTTGATGTTTTATTGATTAATTTGTTTATATTTGATCTTTTTTATCATAAAACGCAAGAGAACTAGAAACAATGCATGGGGATGCAATAATGAATCTTTGTCCTCTGCGCGTGAACTCGAACAATTGATAATCAGCTTTGGAAAGAGTTTTGTTTATAAATGTTTCGGTAGAGTGTTGGTTCTATGCTTGATTTGTGCTTAAATCAAAGTTTTTGCTTACAGAGAGAGTAGTTAATGGGCCAATGTATTTTACAGTTATTGAATTACTAGCAGATGACCCTAAGTGAAAATCATCCATATTTACCTTTTCATCTCCAACAAGAGAAGTTAAATGATATCTCTTTGTTCCGTCTGAAGCAACTAAACTCAAGTCCCTAGAGTTGTTTCCAACATTCTCCACTGATTCAACTAATCTATAAGTAAGCCCATCCATTGTTACTGATCGTCTACTTAAATTATTTATTGCTTTTTCTTCTGCACCATAAAGAATATTTCCTTCTTTGCTTGTTGGTACCAAGATGCAAGTATTTGTTCCAAAACTAGGATTTCTTGAAGCTGTACTAGCTTCACTAGAAATTTTTAAATAAGCTTTATCGTTATAACAAACAATATCTTCATCTTCACAGAACCATTCAATTTTTCTTGAATAAGAGACGTCATTAAACATTTCTGCAAAACTATCGTCTGAGAAGTATTGTCCTGCTAGCTTTCTATGTAACTTTGATCTACCTGAGAAAGGTTGAGAAGGAGAAGAAGACCTGCTTGATTCATATCTTGGGTGAAAAATTCGTTCATTATTTAAATCAAATATCCTAACATCTGCTTCAGCAAAAGTACAAGCAAGATAATTATGTGATAAAACTTCAATGTCAGAGAAATCAGTTCTTTTTCCAACAATTGTTCCGTCTTCTAGCATTGCTCCAGTGATTGAAGCATCAGCATTTTTTAGTCTCCAGTTGAAAATAAATAAATCTCTGCTACCCCATTTTTTTTGTGAAGCTGAATTTAAGCCATATGCCAATTGTGATTTTGAACCTAATACTTCAATATTTATTGATAAAGGCATGCTCCTACCGATTGAGCCATCTTGTGAATAAACCTTGAATTGTTCTTCTGTTCCATTTCTTCCTAAAACATGTAACTCATCAGATTCATCTCCTTCTATGACTGAACTTGCTCCTGTGAAACCATTTACGCCATGAAGCAAAGATACTAAGTTTCCGTTTGAAGTGAAAGGGACTAGTTCTCCATTACTTAATGTTGCTAATTGGAAACTTTCTTTTATTCTCTCTTCACTACGATCAGAATAACTATATGCTCCCTCTACCCAAGAACCATTAGATCTGTTATGTAAGGACTCATATTTTAATAATTCACCAGTTTGTCTGAAAGCTCTATTTAAAACACCATCTTGATCCAAAGCCATACAATCTTCATCACCAATCCTTACTGTCTTTATCTCTTCTGGCAACCTATTTCTCTTTTCTTCAACTCTTGAACCCCAGACTCCTACTTTCGGATTGAAGAGATATTTTGGACTTAATCCAGCAATATTTTTTGTTTCAAATAGTAACCATGTTGTGCCATTAAGTTCGTAAGTTACTGGTTTTCCTTTATTTCTAACTAATTTGGCAGTTCTTTCTAAACCAAGATCATCTATTCTTGCACAGTCAACTTCGCCAGGTCCAGGATTTCTTTTGAGAAGATAAGAATCTAGTAGATGATGTCTTTTCATTCTTAATCCACCCATCAAATATGTCCCGGAAGGAAGTTTAATTGGTTCTATAACATTTACATAACTTAGCTTTAAAACTGAAGAACCTTCTTGTGAACAAACAGGAAATCCTTGTTTATCAACTACAACTAACCTGTTTTTGTTAATTCCAGAAAATCTTCTTCTTAAAACAATATCTTCAGAAGCTAATCCATAGGTTTCAGCTGGAACGTAAAATAAGCGTCTCAAGAATAAACTAAACAAGTCAGGTACTGTTGCTAATGCTGTTGAACCTTGATTTATAGTTACTAAAGCTTCTAGATCTGCTGTAGGTTCTTGTTGGCTACCTGCTCTTGTTAGTGCTTCACGCATTAAAGCTTGAGAAGTGTTTTGTTCTCGTAATGTGTCTCTTAGTGAATCTAGAGCAGCAGCAGCTCTTGCAGATGCATCTAAGTCAATTTCAGCTCTACTTTGGAGGATTCTTAATTGATCTTGAGCTGCTTCTACAATACCTGGAACCATAGAAGGATCTACGTTACTAGGAAGTACATAAGTTGGAGAATATAAAGCACCAGAACTAATTGCTTTTGATAAAATCTCTGTTGCTTCTTGTCTTGAAACGTATTCGTCATCCATAACTTTGTGCTAGAAATGAGTTTTATTTATAAACGTTGTTACTCATTAGTCGTTATTTGTTTTGATTGAAGAAGAAAATAGGACCAGACCTATGTTTTTAGCCATCATTCAACAGCTTCTGACATAGTTTTACGTCTGGTCAACCATCACCAATATGCTAAAAGTGGCTTTTCTTTATAAATGTTACTACTGTTTTGTGACTATTTTATTATTTGTATGTTGTTTGTGTTGCTTTTCTTGCTGTTTTTCAATTGAAACTTTAGAAACTTGACTCTCTAGGATATGGAGTTATGCTTGTTTGAGAAAATAAAAAAAATTACCCTTTATTTTTTTATTTATTAAAATGCAGGGTAAGATTTATAAATATACCTATGTTTGAGTTTGTTATGGTATATTTGTATAAAAAAAATGTTGGAGGGAAAGAGTATTATTATCTGAGGATGTCTAAGCAAGTTGAAGGGAAATCTATTACTAAAGATATTGCATACCTAGGAGATGATATTGCAAATGTTCAAGATAAGCTGGACAACTTGCCAAAAAAATATGCTAGTGATATACGTAAGGCATATAGGAATATACATAAGTTTATCTCATCAGAATATCTTCTTAAGAAGGTTAAAGAAAAGAAACTGAAAAAAGTTGCATTTCTTAGCAGGTTTGAATTAGAAAAAATTGAAGCAATTAGATTACACCATAAGGAGAATTTCTTGAAGCATGATAAGAAAACCATTGAAGATGTTTATAATGGATATTTGGTTGATTTTGCGCATAACTCAACCTCACTTGAGGGAAATACAATCACTTTAAAAGAAGCTGCTAAACTACTTTTGGAAGAGTTAAGTCCAGCAAATAAAGAATTAAGAGAAATTTATGATTTACAGAACACAAAAAAAGTTTTTTTTGATTTTCTTGAAGAAAAAAGTGAACTAAATCATGAATTGATCATTTCTATTCATGACAAGCTCATGAAAGACATTGATGTGAGAGTTGGGTACAGAACTACCAATATTCGTGTCTTTAAATCCAAATTTGAATGTAGTCCTGGGAAATACGTAAGAACAGACATGGATATATTGCTTAAATGGTATGAAGAAAAAAAGAATAAATTACATCCTGTTGTGTTGGCAGCAATTTTCCACCATAAATTTGAACAAATACACCCTTTTTCTGATGGTAATGGGCGTACAGGAAGATTGATTATGAATTTTATATTGTTGAATTGCGGATGTCCACCATTTGTAGTTAAAAAGAAAAACAGATTAGAATATCTTAATGCATTAAGCAAAGCAGATGGGTCTGGAATCTTAGAGACTGATGAGAAAAAGTATAGACCAGTTGTAGAATTTATTGCATCTGAATTTATTTCTAGTTATTGGAACATTTTCTTGATATAAAGATCTGAAAAGATAGCCCAGTTATTAAAAATAGGGTAGTTTATACATTTGACTGATTTATCTAAAATTGCATCTTTTGCGGGTGGGTCCCTTGCTGGTAGTGTTATTCAGAGCAAGATTATTTCCACGAGTATTTTGTGACCAACGGGAGCAAAATAGTACGCTCAGTGGAATGTACTTGCAGTAAGCTTGACCACCGTAAATTAATGCAATGCAAAAAATATCAGTCAAAGATTAACACTGCCAAAAATAGATCATTGTTCTTTTTTACCCTTTATTTTTTCTTTATTGATTTTGCAGGGCAAGAATTTTTTGCTTAAATCAGCCATTTTGAGGTTTATTTTTGCCTGAATCGATTAAAATAGCCTTCTTTTTACTTCTAACAGCCAAATTTGGCTTTATTTGCCCTAAAACGGTAAAAATGAACTCCTTTTTCATTTTAAAGGCTAAAATTGTCTTCTTTTGGTCTAAAACGATCAAAACGACCTTCTTCTTGCGAGCAAAGCTCTTGGAACTTGGTTCATGCTTCACCAAGTTTTTGGTTTTAACAGTCAAAATGGCTTTATTTTTGTGTATGTAGTGATGTAGATTCTGTTGATTCAGGATTCTTTGTTGCATTTGGATCTTGAGGAACTACTTTTGTTTGAGAAGCATCAGGTTCTATTGGTTCTTCTTGCGAGCTTTGCTCTTGGAACTTAGTTCGTGCCTCACTAAGTTTTGTTTCCTGAGATGTTTCATTTGCTTTGATTTCTTGGACTGGAAGAAGATTATCTGTTTCTGTTGAATCTTGTGTTTGTGCTTCATTATTTTGATTATCTGCTGCTTTGGCTTGCTTATTCTTCGCTTTTTCCTTTCTTCTTTGCTCAATAGCTTGTTTCTTTTCTTGTCTTTGCTGCTTTTTTTCTTCTTTCTCTTTTTGTTCTGCTTGACGCTTCTCTTCAGCCAGTTTTGCCTTGTATTTGATAATTGTATAATTCACAGGGTTTTTTACTCTACGGCAAAGGTTGTCTGGTTTACAGATGTTTAAGGCTTGATAATATCCTTCATTGTTGCAATTAGGGGGCAAAATTACTTTATCTTTTTTGAAATGAGCCAGTTGTCCTTTAATGTAACCATCTTTTAGAGGTTCAGGGTTTTTCTTATTCCATTCCTTTAAATAATATTCTATTGCGGCTTTGTCCCAAGCAATCTTGCCCAAAAAATTGATCATTGCAAAAATAGCACGTTTTTTACCGTCTTCAAGACCATTTTGGATGTACTTGATACATGGTGGAAAAAGATCTTCAGTGATAGGGGATTCAATCTTTAATTCCTTGAAATTTTTATCTTGAGTCTTGTTTTTGCTTTTTAAGAGTTCTTTGTAATGCTGCAATTCTATTTCTTGTAATTCAAAATCGTAGGCTTTGACCAATAGTTTCGTAGCACTTGGCTCGATCTGTTTGTTTCTTTGAATAAAAGGTGCAAGTGGCATTAGGAACTTGTTTGGGTCTGCCATAGGTTTTTGGAACTTTCTGACATCTTCAAGTCTGATTGGTAAGGAGATTAGGCCTGATTTTTCATGTAAGGAATATGGCATTCTGTATAAGTGTCTAGGGGCTATTAGAATTGTATCAATTTCAATAAAAGCATCTAAATTTAGTTTTGGTATTCTATCACCTAAAGCATTTTTTTGGTAGTACAATATTTTGTCTGATTCTGTTTTTGTTTTTTCTTTGATTGCATTAATATTGCCGTTCTCTAGAGCAAGTATTTCTTTAGCTAATTGCTCTTTGATATTGTGTGTTATGTAAGTTGCGATCTTTCTTGGAGCTTCGGGAAATAAAAGGTGAAGAGGTTTTTCGTTTAATGTTTGTGGAAATGCTTCAAATGGGACTGCTATATGAAAACCCTTATTACCGCTGAATTTTGCGTATATATCTTTAACACCACAATATTTTAGAAATTTTATTGTTAAGTCTGCGCAGATTTTGCTATATTCTACTTCAAGGCAATCTATGTCTAAAATTAAGTCCCAACCTTTTCTTAACTCGTCCATCTCTTTTTTAGTAATTACTGAAGAAAGTTGGAGCGGGTCATGCCAGACCTCTTCACTACAATGAAAGCTTGTAATGCCTCTTTTTGCCAATTCTAGAATGTCTTTTGGATATTGCAGAATATCTGGTCGTTTACCAAACCGTTCGTTGAATCTGGTGCCTAATTCTTTGTCCTCTGCGTGTTCTAGAAGGAGTTCTTGAACATCTTTACGCTTGTAAAATCTAAGGCAGGTTCCTTTATCAACTGGCATGTAGTCTTGGAGTGTTTTGCTTTTAAATTCGTTGTGGTTGTGGAATAGACGTTTTAGTTACTGGAGAACATAGTTTCTTGTTGAATAGTTGATGGTTTAGGGTTTTTTAGAGAAAAAGAAAGAGTTGAAAAAGAAGAGGAATAAACGAGTGAAAAAAAAGTGAAAAAAAAATGTTTTTTTATTTTATTGTATATGTTTATCCTTTAAGCCAGCCGAATAGCTTTTGAACAATACCAACTTCTTCTTGGAATTCTTCGTCTGTAGGGTTTACAGGTTCAACTACTTCACCTTCAGGAGCTTCTACTGGGTCGTCGCTTCTTTCTGGATCAAGATCAGCTGCTGCTTCAGGAACTTCTACCCCTGCTTCAGTTAAAAGTGCTTCTAGTTCAGCAATTCTTTCACCAGCATATTCTAGTTTTCCTTTACAATAAATTAAGTCCTCTTGAGTTGTCCTTAGTTCGTCGCTAGTTTCACTCACTTCGTTTGCTACACCTGTTGCAACATCTGTGATTACCTCAGTTACTTGGTTTGCTACATCAGTAGGGTTGTCTACAACATATTCAACTACTTGCTCGACTTCTTCTTGGATGTTGTCAGGCATGTTATTTGGATCAGCTACATCATTTACAATTTCGACTACTTCATCCTCAGTTGTTTCATGAACCATGTCTGTTTCTGTTGCTTCACCTAAGTTTTCGTCCACTACAGTTTCCTGAACCTCTTCATTTGGATCAAGTACTTCATCTACTTCATTTACAACTTCCTCAATATTATCAGTTGTTTCATCTGCTAAAGCAAAAGTAGCTAAACTAACTGTGATTAGTAGAATTGTTAGAATTGTTAATATTTTTTTCATTTTTTCACCTCGATTTTTTATTGTTTAATTGCAATAACCTTAGTTTTTTATGAGAAAATAGTATATAAGTTTTGTTGAATATGATATTTTAATGAGATTAAAATCACTTTCTTCTATATTTGAAAAGTTTGTCGTATTGTTTGTGATCCATAATGTTAAGAACAAATGCAAAGATTTCTAAACGTGAACCTTGAAGTGTGTAAATTAATCTCCAATAGTGAGAAAGCTCACAACGATAAAGGTTTTTTATTCCTTGTTTTTGATATTTTTTAGGGATTTTTCTCTTTTCTATTGGATCACCATATTGAGGATTATCTTTGAGAATATCAATAATTCGTTTTATGGACTTTAAAAGAGCCTGAGCTTCTTTATCATCCCTCTTTTTTAAGTTTAGAAAACTTTCCTTTGCCTGACCTTTTAACAGAACTCTTATATCCTTTCCTGCGAACATAGATTATACCTCAAGTGTATCTTCAAACATCTTTTTGAGGTATTTAGGCTTTGTGTAGATCCATTGTATACCTTTTGGACCATAAATTATTTTTCCACTTTTCCAAAGATATTCTAGAATTACTTGAAGAGTTTGGTGCATGACTTGTTTTGGAAGCTGTTTTTTTATTTGTGCAATTTTTAAAGGTGCATCTTGTTTACTTTTTAGAAAGTCTTCAACCATAATGACAGTTGAAAGATTAGGGTATCTTTTAGTCTTTGTTGCAGTCTTATCTATTAGTTCATTTTTCGTGAATTGTAAAGCTTCTGTGGTCATTTAGTATCAGTTGATATTTATTTGGCATCAATTATATAAATGTTTGGTTTTTTTTGAGGTATTTTTAGAAAAAGTAATAAGGAAGAACTATCTAAAATAGATGTGAAAAGAGAAGATATAAATTAGGTGAGTCTTGATCTTCATAGAAGGCTTCTTGAATTTGAGAAAAATCTTGAGACTGAAAAATATTCTAGAGAGGACCTAAGTTTCTAATTATCTGTTTGTCTGGTGTTGTAGGCATCAATTGCAGCTTTGAAGGAATCTTGGTTGCAAGAGGCCCCCAGTAATTCATATCTTTGTCTTTCTAAGTTTGGAGTTGCAGCTAGTTTGAATGAAAGTGGTAAACCATCAATTGGAGGTAAACTTTGACCTGCACAATACACTTGACACTCCCCTACCCTACCTGTTTGAACATTATATGGAGCTGTTGCAATGCACCCAGAACTTCTACCTAAATAAAGATCAAAGACATTTGCGGTGAAATCGGCTCTAGAAGATGCAATTGGATCAGTTGGTGCTTGTTTTGGAGGGCAAGCTAAGAGTGTTAGAGTTAGAAGGCTAGTTGGAGCTAATCTGTTTGTCATAAATGCTTGGAAGAGAAGGTGTTTTTAATTGTTGTGAAATATTTTGCTATTTTAAATTAGAGAGAATATAAAAAATTTTGGTTTTGTATCAAATAAAGAAGAAAATTAAAGCTTTGAAGCTGCTTTTTCAAAGTCTTTTGCTAACTTTTGGATGTTTTTTAGAGCTTCTTTGATAGCTTTTTTAGGTTCTACACCCTTAGTTTCAATTTGGAATGTAGGTACTCCAACTAGAGGGTGGTCGATTTTGTATGAAGCCAATTCTACGCCTTTGACCTTTTTGATCTCTTCTTTTAATAGGTTGCAAAAGGTGTGAGTTTCGCCTTTTAGTTCAAAAACCATCTTGGTTTTGGATTCTTCGAGAATGTTTAGTTCCATGATATGTGTTGATTTTGTGCTTTGGTTTATAAAGTTTACTTAAAAAAATGAAATAAAATAAAAAACCTTATTCGTTTATCCTTTTCCAACCTTTGTTATTTTACCGCTGGTAACAACAAGAGGATGCCATTTACCTGTTTTATAATGATATGTGGCCCAAGTGCTTGGACTAATTCTACTTTTTTCTATTCTTACCCCAGTGACTTCTAACATCACATTTCCATTTCTGCCACTTGTATCTACTTTCATGAATAAATATAAAAAAATAGGCTACTTTAAATACGTTGTCCTTGATAAGGAGTTATTTTGTCTATTTGTGGCCATGGGCTAGAATGTTCTTGATTTCTTTGCTAATGACTTGTCCAGAGGCTTTTCCAGCTAGCTTTTTCATGCATTGACCCATAAGTGCGCCGAAAGGTGCGTTAGGGTTTTGTTCTATGACTTCTTTGATGACTTTGTGCAAGTCTTCAGTAGCTAAGCTTTCGTAGTTTTTAAGGTTGAATTTGTCTTTGATCATGTCTATAATTACGTCAATGATGATATCCTTATGGATTTTATCTTGAGACAGATACATGAAAATGTCGGCGAAGTTTTTGTTTGTTAGATTATCTGGGTTTAGTTTGTATTTTCTACTTATTTCTTTTAAAGTTGGACCTAAAGTTTCAGCAATGAAAGCTGCTTTGATACTTTCGTATCTTTTTGCTAATTTTTCGAAGAGTTGGGCTTTAGAGGATTTAGCCGTGTATGTTGCAAGATCACTTGGTAAATTGTAAACTTTCATTAATCTTTTTGCTTTGTCTTCTAAGAGTTCTGGGAGTTCTATGTCTTTTTGGTCTTTTGTGTAAATTAGTGGGATGTCTGTCTCTGGGTACATCCGTGCTGCTCCTGGCATTGGTCTTAGATATGTTGTAGTGGCATTGTCCCTAGCACGTCTAACTTCAGAAGGAACTCCCTTGTAAAATTCTTCTAGTCTCTCATGGACAGCTTCTAAAGCGATATCTGCTTTACTGTTTTGTGCTGCTACTAAAATGAAAGCATCTTTGTTTTCTTCTTGATTGTTCATGTTTGTGTCTATATTTAGGGCTTGTTTGATCTTTTCTATGTCGTCTTCAGTGATGCCGTAGTTTGGAAGTTCGTCACTGTGGAAAATACCACCAATACCAGCTTTGATTTTGGCTCTGCCTGCTAGTTCAGTTCCAACCCTATAGTCTTTAATTAATTCTTTTCCAATTAGGCCTTTGAAACCTTCGAGCTTTATTGCTTTTATGCTTCCGCCTTTTTGTTTATTCTTTTTTATGATTTGAGAAGGTGATAATTCTAGATCTTCTGTGATGTCAATGATGTTTAATGGGTTTAAAGTTATGTTTTTTTCGTTTAAGGTTTTTCTTAACTGAATAAGAGCGTGTTGGCGTCTTGCTTCGTTCTCGACTAGCAAAGGTATTAGTTTTAAGTCTTGAGCACCTTTAATTTCTACTCTTACTCCACCTATAATTGATACATTTACGTCTTGTCTAATTGTTCCTAAACCACGCTTACAGTTTGGAAGAGCCCTTAGATATGAGCCTATCTTTTGTGCTGTTTCTTTTGCTTGCTCTGGAGTTTTAATGTCAGGAGCAGTCCCAATTTCAACTAATGGGACGCCTAACCTGTCTAAATGGTATGTTTTTGTGTTTGTGTAGTTGTTTTGGTTTGTAGATTTGTTGGTGTTTGTTTTGGTATTGTTGTTTGTGTTGTTTTTGTCTTTGTTATCAATTGGTCTTGCTGAGTCCTCTTCGATATTGATATTTTCAATTCTGACAATGCCTTCGCTTGTTTCTATTTGGCCACCTCTTGCAACAAGTGCTGTTCTTTGGAAACCAGAAACGTTAGAACCATCAGCTATTGTTTTACGCATGACTTGGATAATTGGAGTTACATTTGATTTTAGAAGTTTTGCTGTTTGAAGTGCAGCATAGAGTGCTTTGTTGTCTATTGGGATCGGAGGTGATTCATCAGTTTCAATTAGGCCTGCAGATTCGTTTGATCCTAAATAGATGATTTTTAAGTTTTTTAGTTGTTCTTGTTTTGCTGCGATGTCTACTTTTCCGTCTTCACCAGCTGAAGCTCTGATGTATCTTTCAATTTGGAAATCGTAACTGTTGTCTCTACTGATTTTTGTTGGATAGGGACCGAATAGCTTTCTTCCTTCAAGCTGTTGGTGGATCTCTATCCCACATTTAAGCCCTAAATCTTCTATTTTAACCATGATCTTCTTGGTTGGAGAAAGTCGTTTATAAAGCTGTCTGCTTAGGGATGGAACTAGCTGATGATTTTTTTATTGATGATTAGTTGGATTAGCTTATCTTTGGCTAGTTTAGTTCATTCTTTATAGCTTGAATGATATCTTCTTCATCGCTGATGTTGGTATACCAAATGCCGTTACTTTTGCTTTCTTGAGAATTCTTGTAAATTACCATGATTCCGCCATCTTTTGGGCAAATTCCTAAGCATTTTGTCTTTGTAATAAGGATCTTGAACATTAGTTGGTTCTGGATGATCCAAGCTTTGACGTTTCTTACTGTGTCTGCTGTTATTTCAGGGTGTACGATTTCAAAAGTCTTGCAATTTCTAATTTTCCTTATTTTGCAAGACTTT
>CAZGQD010000007.1:8653-68722 GCA_964527395.1 uncultured Methanosarcinales archaeon | reverse complement strand
TTATAAATCTTCAGAGAAGATATTACTTAAAATTCAAAATAAAGAACACAAAACCGGCGCTGTCCTAAATCTATTCGGGGGCGTCGATCGCAGAAAGAGATCTTATTCATTAGAGCTTTATCATTTGACCTGAGTGAGGTACGAACGAACGTGGAGAAGAGCCTCTTCAGCCTCGCCCCGAGCCGAAGGCAGGATTTAGGACAGTGCCCACAAAACCCCTAAATTTATAAACTTAAAATTTCTCTCAAAGACTAGGTGATGGTTAATGAAAATTTTTATTGATAGTGCTGACATTGATGAAATCGAGCAAGCATACGAATGGGGTATTGCAGACGGTGTTACAACAAATCCAAGTCTTCTTAAAAAAGCAGTAGAAAAACATGTAGATGTAGATATTAAAGAGTATATTACAACAATTCTAAAGATAGCTAAAGGAACTCCTGTATCGCTAGAAGTAACTGAAATCACTGCAGATGGTATGATTAAACAAGGAAAAGCACTTCACAAACTATTCAACAAAGTTGCTAAAAACGTTGTTATCAAAATACCTATCAATCCTGCCTTTGCTGATCATGATGAAACTCATTTTGATGGAATCAAAGCAATCAAAGAACTAACAAGATTAAAGATCAAAACTAACTGTACTCTAATTTTCACTCCTGAGCAAGCCTTATTAGCAGCTAAAGCAGGAGCTACGTACGTAAGCCCATTTGCTGGAAGAATTGATGATTATATCAGACTAAATAATCAAGTAAAATTCCAAAAGACAGATCACTTTGATGCTGATGGCTTAACAGACAAAAAAGGTAAAGAACTTTCAGATAATGGTATCATCTCTGGAGTAGATTTAATCTGGAATTGTGTAACACTTCTAAAACAATACAACTTAAAGACAGAAGTACTAGCAGCAAGCCTAAGAAATACTCGACAGGTTAGGGAAGCAGCCAAATGTGGATCTCAAGTAGCAACTTTGCCTCTAAAAGTTATCAAAGACATGCTTAAACATGAAAAGACATACGAAGGTATGGAAAAGTTCACAGCAGATATAGTTAAGGAGTATGTTGAACTTACAAAGTAATGCTCAACACCTGAAAATAAACTTACAAAATGAAATCAAACCAAGAAATCATGCAAAAATTCACTCTAAAGAACATTCCCTCTTTAGATACATGCGTCTTAGCAGCGCTAGAACTATTCCAAGAAGCAAAACTACCAAAAACCAATGTTCCTAAAGACAATATCCTAATCGCAGGTTCTGGTAACGCAGTAGCTACAGCAAAAATCGTCTTTCCTAACGCACAATCAGCAGATGAATCAAGCATCGATCAAAAGCTAAAGACTCTAAAAAACATCAAAACAGTAGTTCTTTTCTCTGCCAGCGGTAAAAAGCATGCTCCAATTATAGCAAAGAAAGCAAAACAAGCAAAAAAGCAAGTAATCTTAATCACAAACAACAAAAATGCTCCTGCAAAAGAGTTCGCAGACCAAACATATCTGTTCCCTAAAAACAAAGAGCCTTATACATATAATACTTCAACTTACTTGGGTCCTATTTTAGGTTTAACTAAAGAAGATCCAAAAGCCATTCTTAAACACATCAAAACAAACACAGACAAAGTAAACTTACCAAACTTCAAACAATACAAAAAGTACTATTTAATCATCCCAACTGAATTCGTAGGCATAATAAGACTTCTAAACATAAAATTCATAGAATTATTCGGTAGAAAGATTGCTAGAGACATTGAAACTTTTGAATATATCAAGCATGCAACAACTGTAGTCTCAGATGATAAAGAACTTTTCATTTCTTTCGGAAAAGAGAACAAAATCTTCGGAAAACCAGAAAATAGATTACATATTCCACTGCCAAAAGATGCAAATTATGCAAGTATGATGGCTATTTCATATTACATCATAGGAAAGATACAATCAGCACATCCACAATGGTTCAAGAACAATATTGAACAATACTGCAAAGATATTTCAAAAGTATTCAAACAAGAGATCAAACCTATTGTAGAGTAAAAAACATTTAATACTGTACTCACTTATAAGAATAAGAGAAAAGCAATGGCAAAAAGCAGCAAAGAACCAACAGAAACAATAGTTTTCATAGCTTCAGATCATGCTGGCTTCAAACTAAAGGGACAAATCAAGAAGTTCTTAGATAAAGAAAACAAATACAACATAACTGATTTAGGTCCAAATACATACGAAAAGTCAGATGATTATCCAATCTATGCTAAAAAACTAACAAACAAAGTAAAAACTAACAAAAACTCATTTGGAATTCTTATCTGTGGTTCTGGAATAGGCATGTGTATTGCTGCAAATAAGGCAAAAGGCATTAGAGCAGCCAATATCAACAATATTAAAGATGCTAAAAGCAGCAGAATTCATAATGCTTGTAACATCCTATGTCTCTCAGAATCAAATCTAACTTTAGATAACGCCAAAAAGATTGCAACTGTTTTCCTAACAACAGACTCCTCAACTGAAGAAAGACATGTTAGAAGAGTAAAACAAATAGAATGAAATAAATAGAATCATTAAAATAAATCAGTTTTAAAGATAACTTTCAAGGTATAAACATGAAAAAAATAATTCTACCCTCAATCATTGCCAAAGATAAAGACGAATTCACAAATGTCATAAACAAGGTTAAAGATCATGCCACTCACATCCATTTAGACATTATGGACAAAAGGTTCGTAAGTAACGAATCATTAAACTTCAACTTAAACCAATTATATCTAAAAAAAACTTATCCTAATCATAATATCTCTGCACATATTATGGTGAATGACCCTAAAACATGGATTAAAACCAACATAAATCATGTAGATCACATCTCTTTTCATATTGAAGCAACAAAGGTAACAGGAGCAACTAATGAAGCAAAAGCCCTAATTAAATACATCAAAAACAAAAACAAAAGTGTAGGAATAGCAATCAACCCAAACACATCTTTAGAAGAGCTAGAAAACAAAGTAGGGGACTTAAACCAATTAGACAAACTAGTAGTTATGACTGTAATCCCTGGCCAATATGGTGCTAAGTTCCAAAAAGACACTCTAAAGAAAATAACTAGAATCAGAAAAAAGTATCCAAATCTAAACATTCAAGCTGATGGTAGCATGAACAACAAAACAATAGAAAGAACAGCCAAAGCAGGAGCAAACATGTTCGTAGTGGGTTCATTCCTACAAAAAAGCAATAATATTAAAGAAGATATCAGGAAATTAAGAGACTTGATAAAATAACAACAAAATAACAACAAAATAATGGATTTAGTAATAAAAAATAAATTCAAGGTTGATTCAAACATGGTAGATAACAAAAAATTACAAATTATAGCAAACATAATGCGAGCAGATTCAATTAAAATGACTACAGCAGCTAAAAGTGGTCATCCAAGTTCATGCATGTCATGCGCAGAGATAATGTCAGCACTCTTTTTCAAACACATGAATTATAACACAAAAGACAGTAAAGATCCAGATAACGATGAATTCATTTTATCAAAAGGTCACGCAGCACCTATTCTATATTCAGCTCTGCAACACGCAGGATGCATCAACGAAGATCTCCTTTCCCTAAGAAAACTCAGCTCTCCTTTAGAAGGACACCCAATGCCAAATTCCTTAGACTGGATCAAAGTTGCAACAGGTTCTTTAGGCCAAGGACTAAGTGTAGGTGTAGGTATGGCTCTAGCAGCAAAGATGCAAAAAAGAGACTACAAAACTTATGTTATGCTTGGAGACAGTGAAGTAGCTGAAGGATCAATCTATGAAGCACTTCAACTAGCAGACTATTACAAACTTAGCAATTTAATTGCAATAGTAGACTTAAACAGACTTGGCCAAAGAGGAGAAACTATGCTTGGTCATGATGCAAACAGTTACAAAAAGAGATTTGAAGGTTTTAACTGGAACTGCATAGTTATAGATGGCCACAATATTGAAGAAATCAACAAATTTATTGAAAAAGCAAAAAACACTGATGACAAACCTACAATGATTATTGCAAAAACTTTCAAAGGTCAAGGTTTCAAAGAAATCGCAAACAAGGACAATTGGCATGGAAAACCATTAAGTGAGGAACTAATGAAAAAGGCTCTAAAAGAAATAGGCCCAATAAAGATGCCAAAAGTAAGCATTCAATCTCCAAAAAGAAGCAAAACTAGCTTAAAAATTCCAAAAACAACAAAAATAACTGGCTGTTGTGACTTTAAAGAAGACCAAATCATAGCTACAAGGCAAGCATATGGTGAGGCACTTGCAAGATTAGCAAATGACAACAAAAACGTAGTTGCAATTGATGCTGAAGTAAGTAATTCAACTTTCTCAAACAAAGTTAAAGAAAAAAACCCAGACCAGTTCATAGAAACATTCATAGCAGAACAAAACATGGCTAGTATTGCTTTAGGCATGTCTAAAAAAGGCCACATTGTTTTCGCTTCTACATTCGCAGCATTCCTCTCCCGAGCACACGACCAAATAAGAATGGCAGCACTTTCTAGCGCAGACATAACTTTTTGTGGATCTCACGCAGGTGTTTCAATCGGATCTGACGGCGCTTCACAAATGGCTTTAGAAGACTTAGCAATGATGAGAGCCCTCCCAAACGCCACAGTTTTCTACCCAAGTGACGCAGTTTCCACAGAAAAGTTAGTAAATCAATGTCCAAGTATCAAAGGCATCAAATATATTAGAACAAGTAGGCCAAAAACACCCATTTTATACAAAAAAACTGAAGAATTCAAAATAGGTGACTTCAAAGTTCTAAAGCAAAGCAAACAAGATCAAATAACATTAATCGGAGCTGGAATCACGCTTCACGAGTCCCTTAAAGCAGCTAAGCAACTAAAAAAACAAGGAATCAACGCTGCAGTGATTGACCTTTACTGTGTACAACCATTAAACGGTAAAAAACTTCACGATTTTATTCTAAAACATGGTGGCAAAGTTATTGTAACTGAAGATCACTTCGATGCTGGCGGTATTGGAGAGATGATTGGCCACAAAATTGCAACTATTGCAGCTAACGAAGCTAAACATCAAAAGATCACAAGCCACAGAATTGTAGTCAAAACCTTATGCGTTGAAGGTATTCCTCACAGCGGCAGTGGTGATGAGCTTTTAGAAGATAAGAAGATTAATGTAAAGGCTATTGTGAAAGCTGCTAAAGGATTGCTTAAATGACCAAACTCTACCAACAAAACCCCCACATTTATAAAGCAAATTCTCTTCCTTTTTAATCAATTAATAAAGATGTGCTACTAAAGATGGTAAATAAACTAGATTCTAATCTAAAAAAACTTCTTAAAAAAGGTAAAGCACTCTTCTTAGCAGACGATCAAGGTCTAGAGCATGGTCCAGCAGACTTCAAAACAAAGGAGCAAGCAGACCCAAACTATATCATCAACATAGCAAAAAAAGGAAAATTCACAGGAATTGTCTTCCAAAAAGGTATTGCAGAAAAATACAAATCTGAAATAAAAAAATCAAAGATACCACTGATAGTAAAACTAAATGGTAAAACTAATATCTATCAAGGTGAACCACTTTCAAAACAACTGTGCACTGTAAAAGAAGCAATCAAACTAGGTGCAGCAGCAGTAGGATACACAATTTACATTGGAAGCAAACATGAAGCATCTATGTTATCCAGATTCTCAAAGATTCAAACAGAAGCACACAAAAAGAACATTCCTGTTATTGCATGGATCTATCCTAGGGGTAAAGACGCAACTAAAAGAAACAAGAATGAGATGCTAGCTTATGCAACTAGAGTAGGCCTTGAACTCGGAGCTGATATCATCAAAGTTCACTATCCTGGAAACGCAAAAGCTCTAAAATGGGCAGTACAATGTGCTGGAAAAGCAAAGGTAGTTATTGCTGGCGGAGTCAAAACTGATGACAAATCTCTAAAAAAGAACATCAAAGATATACTAAACGCTGGCGGAGCAGGACTTGCTATTGGTAGAAACATTTGGCAAAGTAAAGATCCAATCAAAAGAGCAAAAAAAATCAGAGAAATAATTTTCAACAAGTAAAACGAAACAAAATGTAAACCAGATACACACAAAATGATAATCATCAACTTAAAAAACTACTTTCATGGCACAAAAGCCCTAAATTTCATAAAGAAGCTAGAATCAACACCAAACAAAAAGACTCCCAAACCTAAAAAAATAATAGTCTGTGTATCTGCTACTGACATATACTACATAAAAAGCAAACTCAAAAAGAAGAGCAACATCACAATTTTCGCTCAACACATTGATCAAAGCAATAGAACTAATAGAGCAACAGGCTACATAATTGCAGAAGCAATCAAAGCTGCTGGCGCAAAAGGAACAATAATTAACCATTCTGAACATCAATTAAAAGAAGAAGAAATAAAACAGGCTATAAAAGACTGCAAGAAACATAAGCTAAAAAGCATCCTCTGCGTAAAAAGCATCAGTGAAGTAAAAAAATACAAAAAATTAAGACCGACATATATGGCATTCGAAGATCCAAAAATCATTGGTACTAAAACTTCAATCACCAAACACAACACAAAGCAGCTAAAAGAATTCACAAAGCTCCTAAGCAAAACAAAAACAATCCCCATTTGCGGCGCTGGCATCCACGACAACAGCGACTACCTAGAAGCAAAAGCCTTAGGCTGCAAAGGAGTCCTAATTGCTTCTGCCCTAACCAAATCCAAAAACCCAAAAAAACTCCTAAGCACATTCACCTAACTAACTTACACATAATCAACCAACAGAACATCCAACAACTCATCATCCACAGCATCTTACTCAAGAGAAGAAGGCACAGTCCCCTCACTGGCAATGTTATTCAAAACAAGACTTTAGCAACGAGCATTTTGTGACCAACAGGAGCAAAATCACAGCGAAGTGGACACACCTGCGATACTTGACGAATAGTCAAGTTGAGAGAGCTCTGCTCGAACTAAAGTCTGATTGTGCCTTCTTCTTACATAAAAGAAAACAAATCTAGCTTTTCAAGTAACAAAAGAATCACTAAACCCTAACTAAAAGATGGAAACGCTAATCTGCATTGATAGAGATGGAACTCTCATTTATGATGACAAATACTATCTAGGTAAAACTAACAGTTGGAAAAAGAAACTAAAGTTCTTACCAAACGTCATTAAAGGTTTAAAACTCTTAAACACTCTCCCAAACGCCCATATCTATATGATTAGTAATCAAACTGGTGTTGCTATTAAAGACTTCAAACTTCTAACTCCACAGCGGGCAGACAAAGTATGCGAGGAAGTCACAAACAGACTAAATAGCAAAGGCGCAAAAATAAAAGGCTACATCTTTTGTCCTCACACAAACAAACATTACGTAAAGACCCACAAAGACAGAAAATACATCAAAAGCCTTGTAAAAGATTCACATTGCAGAAAACCTCATCCAGGCATGGTCTACGATGCTCTAAAACAAACCCATCTTAAGAGAAAAGATGTCAATATCTATGTTATTGGTGATAGACTAGCAGATGTCCAAACAGCTATCAACGCCAAAGGTACTGGCATCTTAATTCCTTTCAAAAACGAAGGTGAAGAACTTCAAAAACTAAACAAATTCAATAAATCAAGAGAATCAAGAGGCAAAAGCAGCATCAAATCAAAGATCCATGTAGCAACAGATTTCTTAGATGCTGCCAATTACATTCTAGAAAAGGAAACAAACAGAAGGACCATCAAAGCAAAGAAAAGCACTTTATATGAGAAGGCAAGCAAGTTAATTGAGAGCAGAATTAAATCGATAAAGAAGGCCAAAATTGCTGATTTAGACCAAAAGAAGACCAAAACTGCCTCCTTTTCCAAAAAGCAGCCAATTTTGACCGCTAGAAGTCAAAAGCAGGCAAAAATGACCTTTAAATCAAAAAAGGAGCTCAAAATTACCTATTTAAGCCAAAAGAAGCTCATTTCTCCCGATTTAGGCCAAACCAAGGTAATTTTGGGCTTTGTTGGCGGAAATACAGTAATCCCTTTACTTAAACGGCTAAAGAAAGCCAAAATTGCCTGGAAAGACGTCCATATTTTCATGTTAGATGAAAGACTTCTTCCAATCACAAACAAAAACAGCAACTTCAAACAAGCATACGACATCCTCTTAAAACCACTAATCAAAGAAGGAAAACTCCCAGAAGAGAACATCCATCCTTTTGTTCCAGACAAAACTAAAGCAAACTACGGAATCAATAGCTACTCAAACAAACTTAAGAAACTAGGCGGCAAGATTGATATTGCTATTTTAAGTTCTGGCGAGGACGGCCATATTGCATCATTGTTCCCAAACAAAGTCAATCAGGCAAAGGGTAAATATTTTAGCATAGTAAAAGACTCACCAAAGCCACCAAAACTAAGAATGACTGCAACAAAGTCCCTCATCACAAACTCAGACACAGCAATTCTACTAACAATAGGAAAGAACAAGAATAAAGCAAGACAAGACCTAGAAAACAAGGATCTAGACTCAAACCAAAGCCCACAGAAGCTAATTCTAAGCATAAACAATAGTTATGTACTCACAGACCAATAATCTATCAAACTATTTTATCTTTCAGAAATAATGTTTTCTTCAAGAAATTTTTTCAAAGAGATGTTATTTTCTTTGTTTGTGGACTTAGTGACTAATATTAATGAAAATAGTTTATGTTTCTTCTCAAATTCCTCCAGACCTTTCCATTCTCTTGGTGGAATCTTATCTGTTGCTGTAACATTAATAGCTTTACCTTGAACAACAAAATCCACTTCTGATTTTGCATCAGACCAATAACTCACTTCATTATTATTCTCTAATAATTTCACTAAAACCGTGTTTTCAAACATTTGTCCTTCATTTTTGGAGTATTTTACATCAACAACATTAATCAAACCATTATCCAAAACATAAAGTTTAGGCAATCTTGCCACATCGTGTTTAACTTTAGCTGAGAAAGAAAAAAAAGGCACTTCAAATAGAAGATAAGCATCAATCATGTAATTAATGTAATTAGAAATAGCATCTTTAGAAATCCCAAATGTTTTAGATAATTTGTTTATACTCACCTTTGCCCCTGCAGTGCTTACTAAATAACGAGCTAAATTCAATAATTGTTTTGTATTTCTGATTTCATGCCTATCAATGATATCTTTATGAATAATGTCATCAAAATATTGTTGGAGAATCTTCAATTTTTTCTTATCAGATTTTTCTAATACTACTTCTGGAAAGCCACCGAACTGCAAATATTCTTGAACTGAGATCTTTTTATCAAAAATAATCACTTCATTGTACGAAAGTGGCCTTATCACAAATGATAAGTTCCTTCCTGTTAATAGTGTAGAAAGTTCTTTTGAGAGTAAAGAAGCAGATGAACCAGAAACAACAAATTTAATATTCTCTTTAAGGTCATAATTTGTCCTAATCCACCTTTCCCATCCAGGAATTTTTTGAATTTCATCTATAAAAAAGTAAGTTTTTTCCTTATTATTTGTATGATTCATATAAGCATTAAGAACCTCATCAAATAAAGAAATTTTCAAATTTTGGGCAAAGTTGTGATCTTCTAAATTAAGGTAAAGTAGCTGTTTAACATTAACTTTATCTTTTTTCATCAATTTTTTCATTAATTGCTGCATTAATGTTGATTTTCCAGAACGCCTAATTCCTTTTAAAACCAAAACTTCCTTTCTTTCTAAATATGGATAAATCTCTTGAATATACTTAGTTCTTGTGATTCCTGTATCAATATCACTCTCCCAAAGATTCCATAGTTTGAGAACATTCACTATTGTTTCTTCTTCCATATAACTATCAAACTCACTCTATTTATAAAGGTTTCCATTATACTGGAAACCACGAAGGTATTTGATAGTCACAAGCTAGTATTCAATATAATGAACACACTCATATTTGTGTGTCCACCATAAAATTCAAAAAATATTGTGGACATACTTCCTATCTCCCAACAGGCCAAGTCCCCGTATTCAAGATCCGAGAGTATCCACTAGTTCCATTTGTAACTATACTACCAAATTCTATTCAATAAGCTTCTCAATCGTGGAAAAAATCTAGGCACAATTGGAGCTACATAACTAGGCTCATTCTGACTATCAACTAAGGTTGCTGGTATATCTCCTTGAAGTGATTTATAATCCATTGCTCTAAGTGAATCAACTAAAAATCCAGCATCATAAACCTTACCAACTTCAAAATCATACTTTTTTTCTGCAGCATATTTATCAATTGCTACATTTAACTCATCTGAACAAGAAGGTTTTAAATTAGGACAGTCATGCTCACATAAATAATCTAAAGAACCAATAATTTTTACAGACATATCTGGATTCTCAACAACTTGTCTAAGTGTAGCAAGTTTATACTGATGTATTTTTGGAGTATATGAAAAAATATAAAATTGAAGTCCAGGACTATCAATACCTAACAAAGCGACTACATGAAGAGCGTCAAGATGATGTCCTCTAATCAATAACGGTTCTTTCATAAAAGCTCAAAAAACTGATTTATTATATACTGGTCCGTAAGTAGAAAGTGGAACTTTTTCTTACGGAACTGTGTCTCGAATCCGTAACCAAGTTATAAAAAATAGTTACGGATGAGTATATATCTATCCCAGAAAAAGAAAAAATTAAACATTTTGAAGACATCAACTAATTAAAGTCTCAACTTCATTTTTCAAAAATGGAGTAATCTTCTCTTTTGCTTCTTCTAATGCAAACCAGCCAAAATCTATATGTTCTTCACTTAACTTAACATCTTTATTGGCAGAATAACATTCAAAACAGATCATTGTGATTGTTTGTCCATCTGATCTGTCAAAATGTTTTACTGAAAAAGGCTTTTTGATATCAATATCTAAATCAACCTCCTCTTTAGCTTCACGTTTCAAACCAATAAACGGATTTTCTCCAGGATCCATTCTTCCACCAGGTATTTCCCAGATCCCAGGTTTCATTACATCATTCAGTCTTCTTCTAATCAGAAGCATTTCTCTATTTTTGTTTAGGATAAATGCCTTAGCAGCTACCCTAAAATTAACATTTTCTTTTACCATAAATCATACATCAACACAGTTATATTTATATTAAAAGGACTCCAGTTAGTACCAAAAGTCCTTTTGAGCAACACTAGGCCCCCTACAAAGCAATAATAACTGAACCTATACACAAAATGGAAATAAAAAAACTATTAACTGAATTATCATTCACAAAATATGACTCTCAAGTATACCTAACTTTACTAAATCTTGGTCCATCTCCAGCTAGAACAATCTCAAAAAGAACTGGCATTGCTAAAAACAAAGTGTATGAAAGTTTGATCAGACTAGCTGAGCGTGGTTATATTGGCAGTTTAGATTTAACTCCAAGGATATACAAGATCATTAATACTGAGAAATTACAACAAGATATTGAAGAAAAGCAAGAAACTATCTCAAAAATGCAGATTGCAGTAAATAAACTCCAAGAAATGATCAAACATGGAATAAAAAATGAACAAGATATAGCTACAGTAATGAAAGGCAAAGATCAAATCATCAGAATGTTGCAGTTTGCATCAGAGAAATCTCAAAAATATATCTATTCTTTTAGTGGTGGCTTTAATTATCATCCTAGAAGTGCAAGACTAGTAAAATCTGCTATAAGAAGGGGTGTAGATGTAAGATTTCTAATCCACAAAGTTAAAGGCAGAGAAAATATCATAAAAAAATGGAAAGATTTGGGTGCAAAGGTTCGTTTTTTCCCAAAAGATGAACAAAGGAGCATTAGGTTCTCTTCAATGGACGAAAAGCTAGGCAGAATCACAATTGGACGTCCACAAATAAGTGATTATGAAGATTATCTTTCATTTTGGATAGAATCTCCAGCTTTTAGCGTTATGTTAAAAGAACATTTCTTAGAAAAGTGGAAACAAAGCAAAGATGCTTAAAACACCAATTCTAAACATAAACCTTTAAAAACAGCTATTCAAAAATACACATTATGGCAACTAAAACAAATAAAGCAACTAAGACACACAAAACAAACAACCCAAACGAAGATACTTATAGCTATATGGGTTGGTTAAACTCAGATAGTTTCATGAAACGAGCATTTGCAATCTACGGATATGGTATCATCCCAGGCTTGATTATTGGAACAATTTTCAGTATCTTTTTCAGCTTTATCTGGCTAATTGTAATGTTATTTACATTATAATTTTCTTTTTTCTCTTGTTGTGTTCCCCAAAAACTAACTTTTATAAAGCCATTTTAATTCATTGAAACTGATGGTGCTTAATAACAAACAAGAGGATGTAACTTTTGTAATTATGGGTGGTAGTGGTGATTTAACAAAAAGAAAAATAATCCCTGCAATATACAATTTAATCAAAGAAAAAAAAATCAATAAATTCACTTTAATCTTAACTGGCCATACACTATTCAAATCAAATCAAATTCTATCAAAAGCAAAAAAATTCATCAAATCTAAGAAAATAAACAAATCTGTTTGGACTAAACTTGAGAACAACTCAACATATCATCAAATTGACTTTAACAATCAAGGAGACTTTATCAAACTTGAAAGAGCAATTTCAAGACAAGAAGAAAAACTTAAACTTAAAGGAAATAGATTGTTCTATTTGGCAACATATTCTCAATACTACAAGATAATTGCTAAATATCTAAAAAATGCAGGTTCAATTAGGCATAAGAAAAAATCAAAAAAAACAAAATCAAAAGAGCCTTGGTCTAGGATTGCCTTGGAAAAACCTTTCGGTGAAGATTATAGCACAGCAAAAGCAATAAATAAAGCTCTAAAGAAATCTTTCACAGAACAAAATATCTACAGGGTCGACCATTATTTAGAAAAAGAGTTAGTTTCAAACATAGCCCTTCTAAGGTTCACCAACATCATTCTAGAACCACTTTGGAACTACAACCATGTGGATCATGTCCAAGTAATTATAGATGAAGACATTGATATCCAAGGCAGAGCTGCATTTTATGATAGTCAAGGTGCTATAAAAGATGTAATTCAAAATCATGCACTTCAATTATTAGCATTAACCTGTATGGATGCACCTAAATCATTGAAAGGAAACGAAATTAGAAACAAAAAATCAAATTTCCTAGGATCTCTTGAAATAGATGAGAGTTTTTTTGCTCAATATCAGGGCTATAAAAAAGAAGCCAAAAACAATAATTCAAGCACAGATACATTTGCTGTAATCAAACTAAAAAGCAAAAGTAGAAGATGGAAAAACACTCCTTTATATGTAAGATCAGGTAAGGCCCTAAAAAACAAAAAAACCAGAATAAACATTATTTTCAAAAGAGTAAAATGCCTTCTTGATACTTGCCCAAGAGAACCAAACCACCTATCAATCAACATCCATCCAAAAAATGAGGTTCATTTTCACTTAAACAGTAAAATTCCAAACTCTCATGATCAAGTAACTCCTGTAAAATTAACTTTCAAAGAAGACCTTCATTTTGGTATCAATACAATTGAATCTTATCAAACAATCTTAACAGACATGATTGAAGGTGACCAATCTCACTTTGTAAACAGTGATGAAATAGAGCATTCTTGGAAATTGATTGACAAAATCCAAAAAACCAAGAAGAAACAAAAACTCCATATT
Organism: uncultured Methanosarcinales archaeon; assembly: GCA_964527395.1. Taxonomy (GTDB): domain Archaea; phylum Nanobdellota; class Nanobdellia; order Woesearchaeales; family GW2011-AR9. The sequence goes on along the minus strand of CAZGQD010000007.1, from coordinate 55,059 downwards.
TACAAAAAGAAAGCAACTGAACCAAAGGACCTAAAACAATGGTCTAAACAAAACAAAGTAGATTGGATATTATAAGATGAAACCAAAAATTACAAAAATCTTTCTTATTTTCATATTCACAATTCTATTTTTATTAGTATCTTGCACAGATCAAATGACAACAGAAACCTTTAACACAGAAGATACAAAAGATACAGAGCACTCAGAAAATCCAGAAGATTCAGATCAAGCAACAGAAATAATAGGATCACAAACAACGCAAATAACAGAAAAGGCCACAAATAACTCTGAAGAACCTATTGCTACAGAGGAAGATTTCTCTGAGGATTCTAAAGAAACAACTCAATTACCAAAAGAAGAAAGTTTAGGGATTATCCAACCACAATTAACTTATGAAGGAGCTTACAACGGACCATTATATGCTACATCTGAACAAATAGGTAGTAGAGACATTGATCAAGTTATCAAAAACATGGATAGAAATGGAATTATTGCAGCTTTAGGGATGTTTGGCATAGAAGCAGGGTATACTACCCAGGATGATGGAGATAATGAAGATACAACAGACATCCTAACAACAAACAGTGATCTTGGAAGAGCTATTAATGCTATCCAGAAATATCCTAAAAGAATTGTCGCATTCACAAATCCAGGGATCCCAGGAGACGAGATGGAAGATTACTTGGGTGATGAATTAACAAATTGGTACAAAACGATTCTAACAAAGACAAAAGAAACAACTAATACTCAATTTATTCAAGGTTTAGGTGAGATTGAAACACAAGAGTGGTCAGTAACTCACGATAATAAAGACGTTTTATCACTTTTCCAAATAGCAGACGACAATAATATGTTTGTTTTGTTTCATCCAGTAGCATCAAAATTAGATGATTTAGAAAACATCCTAAATCAATTTCCAGACACAATTTTCATAATTCATATGTATAGACAAGATCTAAAAGATGGAAGATCAGAATTAATAAATTTACTAAAAGATCACAAAAACCTTTATTTCAGCATGGACACAGCACATATTATTCATTTAGATGGGATGGATTTGCTTTATAAATACCAAGGTGATTCAGTTCAAAAGGCAAAAGAGAACTTTTTTAGTGACATTAACAATAAAGAAGATCAAATAATTGCTGATGCTATTAAAGATTATAAGCCAATTGTTGACGAAGTAGCAAACAAAGTCATGTGGGGTACAGAAACAGGACCTGAATATGCATATGATAATGAAGTTTATGATAAGGCAGTTGAGATAGCAAGATTTGTGATTGCTGGATTTGATCAAGCAGACCAAGAAAAAGTAGCATATAAAAATGCATTTGACTTACTAGGAGAAGGGTCTTCCATAGAAGAGCAAATAAATATAATTGATCCTGACACAATCAAAGAGTGTTCAAACGATATTATTGACAATTGTGACGAAGAATGTGGTTTCAATGGAGATGAAGAACAAAAAACAGATCTAACGGAAGACTGTTTGATATCTTGTACTTTAGAACAAAGTTGTTTGGAAGATGTCAGCATTTTGTACGACGACATTGAAGATTAATAAACAGAATTTTAATAATATTATAATAACAAAAAAAAGAGATGAAAAAAAATGGCAAAGAAATTCACTTTAGGATACATTGGCCTTGGTAAAATGGGTCTAAATATGGTTTACAACCTATTAGAAAAAAAACACAAAGTCATAGTTCACAACAGATCAACAGCTCCAATGCAAAAAGCCAAAAGAAAAGGTGCCATAACATCAAACTCTATAGCAGATCTAGTAAAAAAACTCCCAAGCAACAAAAAAAGAATCATCTGGGTCATGCTCCCAGCTGGAAAAGTTACAAAAGACACAATAAAAAATCTAAAAGACCAACTAAACAAAGGTGACATCGTAATTGATGGAAGTAACTCATTTTATAAAGATTCAAAACAAATGTCAAAACTCTTAGCAAAAAAGAAAATCAATTTCATAGACATAGGAGTATCTGGAGGTCCAGCTGGCGCAAGAGATGGTTCATGTATGATGGTTGGTGGCAAAAAACAGAACTACAATTATATCAAACCTCTCTTACAAAGTATTTGCGTGAAAGGTGGTTTAGAACATTTTGAAGGTGCTGGTGCTGGCCATTATGTAAAAATGGTACACAATGGTATCGAATATGGGATTATGGAATCAATAGCTGAAGGTTTCCATATCCTCAAAAAATCAAATTATAAATTAGACTTAGAAAAAGCAGCAAGTGTATACAACAATGGCAGTGTTATTGAATCAAGACTAATCAGCTGGCTACTAAATGGTCTAAAAAAACACGGAAAAGCCCTAAAAGATGTTTCTGGTTCTGCTGGTCAAGGTGGAAAAGCTGCAGGAAGAACAGTAAAATCTGAAGCAAATTGGACTGTAGACGAAGCAAAGAGAATGAAAATTCATGCTCACGCCATAAGAGGGGCAATCAAAGAAAGGTTAGAGTCAAGAACAAAACCAAACTATCGTGGTAAAGTCATAAATCTTCTAAGAAATGAGTTTGGTGGTCACAAACTAAACAATAAAAAAGGCAAATAATAAAAGTATAGAAAATTAATCAATTACAGTACAAACCACCAAAGAATTCATCTAAACTAACTGGTCTATCAGAAAACCTATCTTTCAATACACTTACTTCTTGGCCATTTTCAACTAATAATCTTCTTCTATAATCTTCTTTCTTTTTCACAAGAAATTTCCATCTTGGCCAACTCCTTGCTCTTTCTTCTAATTCTACAAAAACTTCAGCTTTATGATATCTTCTAATTGTAAGTGCAACTGGTGCAAATTTACATAATCGTTTTATTCTTCTATTATTTGGAGAAGGACATTCATCATACATCGTTGTTGCAATATTGGATCTTTCAACACTAAACAATTTTTGAACTGACATAGCTTTAATTGGACCAGAATAAACTCTTTCAAAATCCCCTTTTGTCTCCCCTTGCAAAGCATCATTTTCTCCTTGAGAAACTCTTTGATGCAAATGACAAAATCCTTTTTTAGGATCAAATCCAAGCATAACTCCTACCAAATATTCTGTATCTGCTATTGTAGCTCCAAGAGGAACATATACAGCTCCTGGTAAAATAAGTTCATCAGCACTATAAAATAAATCTTTTTGAAATTCTTCCATAAAAGCAGATTTTATACACTTTTTTTAAAAAGGCTTCGACAAATTAAGCACAAAAATAAAGAAAATTTAACTTTTATAGTACTTTCTACTACCAAACGGTATCAATCAAACCATTCAAAGTCTCTACTACTAATCACAATTTCTTGTTTTCCAGTATACTGGCTACGTCTTTCATATATTTTCTTACGAGCAGGCAATTTAACTTGTTTTTTCTTAGGCTCTTTAGCTTTAGCAGCATCTTGTTTGTCTTTCATAGCCATACCTTTCTCATAATTGATATTCCCACAATTTAAACAGTTAAAATACATCCCAAACTTACCATCACGTATCTCGAGCCATGATCCACAATCACATTTGACCTCATCAAATTTTTGTTTACTTAGTTTATGTGCAATACACACAGAAAGTCCATCTTCATTCTTAGCAATCGCCATAGCTCCACAAAAAGGACATGTGGCATTACCAGATTTACCATAACGTTTCGGAATTCGTCTACCCATAATAAGAAAAGAAAAAAGAAAAGAGATTAAAAAGTTAACGCCTTTTTTCAATTTCAGGAAGTTCAGGTCCTCCCACCAAATCTCTCTTAAAATCAGCAAGATGCATATCCATCAAAGCATCAAGTGCCACCCTAAATTGTACTTCTTCAACTTGAGGCTCTTTCACTCCTTTATAATTCCCCATATCTACATGTCCTTCTAGTGGATTATCACTAACAGAAAGAAGAGTCACACCTAGCATATCTCTTTGTGGTAGATTTTCAGCAAGATCTTGTCTTACTTCAATAGGTAGATCTGGATTTATTCCTCTTCTACTTAATAGATCACAATAAGCTTTAAGTGCGCTAGTTTCCATAGAAACAGCAACCATGTCTCCATGGTCTACAAAAGGTACAGTTTTATTATGTATATATGCCTCAGGAACAATCTTGATAGGGCCTTTATGAACCTCATGCCAATCAAGTTGATGTTCTCTTGCTCTTGTTTCTAAAGCAGAAACAAAAGCATGATTAAGTCTAGGATCATACTCAACACCCATTAAAAACTTAGCAACTGCAGCATAACTTCTAGCTTCTGTTGCTACAACCAAATCCCCAACATTAATTCCTTTTTGTAAAGCACCTGCTGTACCAATTCTAACTAATCTCATCTTTTCATGGTAAGGATTTACCATAGCTTCAATTTCAGCAGGATTTACTGGCTCACCATTCCCATATATTCCACTTTCAGGCATTTTTCTTGCTTCAGCAATTTCTGGTAGTGTCAATGATGCACTTGAAGTTCCCATTCCTGTTGCAAAAGCAGTTACTGGCAACTTATGGCCATCTCTGATATAAGTCCCATGAAAAGTTTGAAATCTTCTTCCTTTATTCTCTTCGGTTACAACTCCAACAAGGTTCCTATAAGCCAAGTTCTCCATTCTACCTACACTTCCACCTGTAACAATATTTGGATTAGTATACATAATTCCTAAATGTACAGAAGGTATTCCCAATGGAGTCCATGTAATTCTATCATTTTGTGCCATTATTAAATCACCAATGAAAAGCAAGAAAATTTCTCTTTTAAACATATATATTGTAAAGAATATAGTTATAGGTAGCTAATTAACAAGCAGCTTTATAAAACAACTAAGAAATCCACTTATTATGGAACGTGTTCAGAAAATCCTTTCAAACTCAGGCTTTTGCTCAAGAAGAAGAGCTGAAGAACTTATCATGAAAGGTAAGGTCAAAGTCAATAACAAAACTATCAATATTGGCGATAAGGCGGGTATTAAAGACAAGATCGAAGTAGATGGTAAAATCATCAAACAAGAAAAAAAAATCTATATTATGCTTAATAAACCAATGAATTGCGTTACAGCACTTAGGGACCAAAAATATTCTACTGTTATGGATTGCATCAATATTTCTGAAAGAATCTTTCCAATAGGTAGACTAGATCTAAACACCAGCGGACTTCTTCTTTTAACAAATGATGGTGATTTTGCTAACAGTATTGCTCATCCAAGTAAAGAAATAGACAAAACTTACTTAGTTAAACTAAATGGTAAAATCAGTAAAGAACAAATAAGAAAGATTGAAACTGGTATAAAATTAGATGATGGTCTAACTTCACCAGCAAAAGTAAGCAAAGTAAAACACAGTGTAATTAGAATCACAATCCATGAGGGAAAGAACAGAATCATTAGACGTATGATGCGAAAGATAGGTTTCATGGTAACTAGCTTAGAAAGGATCAAAGTTGGTAGATTAGAATTAAGAAGCCTAAAAGCAGGTAAATGGCGACATTTAAAAGAGTACGAGAAGGAAAAGATCTTCCAAGAAACATCAAAAATATCACTTTCACAAATCAATGAGCATGAAAAAAAGAAAAAAACTTTCAGAAGAGAAAAGAAAGACTCAAAGCATTACAGAACTAAATCTACAAAAGAGCGAGGTTTCAAGAGAAGCCCTAAAGTTAGTGATGGAAAAAAGCCAGTACGGGTAGTTTTCCCTAGGGGTAAAAAAGCTATCAAAGTTGACAAAGAGATTGCTAAAGGTAAAAGAGTGAGTAAAGAAAAGCAAAACAAGAAAGAAAATAATACAGAATCTAAAGGATCTAAAGAATCCAATAAATTTAAAGAAACTACTGGATCTACTAAAAAAATGATTAAATCAAAGACAAATTCAAGACAAAATTCAAGGTCAGGATCAAAACAAAGACCTTCAAAGACCTTTAGTAAAGATAGATCAAATGACAACAGATCTAAACATTTTAGAGACAATAAAACCAATAGCAGATCTAACTACAGCAGCAAAGAGAAATCAAGAGGCAAACCATTCAAAAGAGATGATAGATCTGATAACAAGTTCAATAATAAGTCAGATACTAAGTCTAGGTCAAATTCCAAAAGCAAACCTTTCAAAAGAGATAACAGATCAGATAACAGGTCAGAAAGAGTATCTATGACTGGTATTAAAGAGAAGTCAAGAGGCAAGCCATTCAAAGACAATGGCTTTAGAAGACAGAAAAAAACTCTTAAAGATTATGAGAATAAAAGTTCTAATAATAAAAGAAGATCCAGATCAAACAGCAAATCAAGAACTAATTCAAAACCTTTCAAAAGAGGAAATCGATCTGACAAAAAGAAAACTTATGGTAAAGGCAACAGCAGATCCAAATCAAACAGTAAACCAAGAAACAGTTCTAAACCATTTAAAAAAAATAAAAGATAATCACTCTTCCTCTCCACCAGCATCCGAAACAACAAACGGTTCTTGAGTATTATTAACTTTCTCAGCACCATCTGCAAAAGATGAACCTGAACTCTCTGAATCTACTGCAACAGCAGCTTCAACTGATTCTTCAGTAGCACTAATTTCTGGCATTGGTGGTGCTACACTAAGCGCTTCATAATCAAAATGGTTACGCACAGCAAGCATATCTGGCAAAATATCAACACACATTTTAGCCTTACGAATATTCTCCCAAATTTGCATATGTGATAATTCAGAATTGAAATCAACATTTTGGATCATAGACAATTTAAAAGATGGCCTATATATTGCAAACAAACCAACATATCCTTGTCCTGTTGATCCTAAGACAGTATCAAACTCTTCTAGTTTAGCCAATACTTCTTCAAATGTGCTAAATGTTAGCTGTGGCATAATCTCAAACACTGCAGTTACAAAATGAAATCCTTTACTAAAACAATGATATAGCACATTTTCAACTTCTTCAGACAAAATTTTGTCACCAAGTAATTGATATTGGTACTTTGGTCCAAACCAATTAATCATGTCTGCTTGCCTAGATTCGCCTTTGAAACATATAATCACTGGGAAACCAGCTTCACGTAGCAATTTAGCTTGATTTTCACAAAGTAGTTTATAAATAGATTCGCCTTTCTCATCACCAAGTCCTGCTTTTAGTGCTCGACAAACAACGCTTTCATCAGGATGTTCACAAAACCATACAATACATGCTTTTTTATCTTCCATGGCCAAAATTCAATAGGTTAAATTCATAAAGATTTCGCTTCTGAACTACAAATAAATTGGCATTTATAAAAGACAAAAAACAACCTTTATAAAGGAGATTAATAACATTCAAACCATGGTCTCAACTTTCTTACAAATAATGATCGCAACCCTATCTTTGAGCGTTTTGGCTCTTTTAGCAATATTCACCTTAGGTTTTAAAGAAAAATTACTTCAAAAAATGCTTTTGTTCCTAGTTGCTTTATCAGCAGGATCTATGATTGGTGGAGCTTTTTTACATTTAATCCCAGAAGCTTTAGCAGAACAAGGTGGAAACATCAAAATTTTCATATTTGTTCTTATAGGTTTTAGTATATTTTTTTTAGTTGAAAAAGTACTACATTGGCACCACTGCCACAAACCTCATCATCACAAAAAAACAGGCAAAAAGGCAAACAAGGTAGAATCATTTGCTATAATGAACCTTGTTGGGGATGGTATCCACAATTTTATTGACGGTTTAATTATTGCTGTAGCTTTCGTAGCTGATACTGGTTTAGGTATTACAACTACAATTGCTGTAGCTTTACACGAGATCCCTCAAGAGATTTCTGACTTTGGAGTGTTAGTTTATGGTGGTTATAACAAATCTAAAGCCCTTCTTCTAAACTTTGTCACTGCAGCAATGGCAGTTTTAGGTGGTATTTTAGGTTACTTATTATCAAACCACATTGAAAAAGCTTTAGGCTTTCTTCTACCAATTGCAGCAGGTGGCTTCATTTACATTGCGGCTTCAGATTTGATTCCTGAACTAAAAAAAGAAGAAGATTTGGCGAAGTCAACCTTACATTTTAGCATTTTCATCTTAGGAATTCTATTGATGTACGGTTTACTCCTAATATAGAATTTGCATCAATTTAATATATTAAAATAATATTGAATAAATTAATAATATGTCCTGTATTGTATATACTATACACTTATATATCTTATAAATGAAAAACCTACATATGTTAGCTGAACACAGAACTGATTACGGCCATTGCGCTTCATGTCATGGAATAAATAATTGTGCAAAGAAGGTAGATTGCTTTATTCATATGCATTGCTGTTGTGATAACTAATCAATTATCATAATAAAAAGCAAAATTCTTCTTTTCTAGATCAACCATATGCAAATATATATCTTCATTTATAAATAAAAAGAAAACTATAAAAACAATCAATTGCAAAAAGCGCTTTAATATGAGTTTAAGTAAAATATTGAAGAGTGCTGCCCCAATTGCAACAGTCGGAGCATTAGTAGCATTGGGAATTGGCGCAGTGGGGTACTCTCAAAGAAACTCAACTCCTCCTGGTACAATTGGTATTGAAGGAGAGCCATATTCTGTTTTTCAAAGTCCAAGGTCAAAAGGGATAAGTATAAGTGGTTTTGTAAACGACAAAGACGCTAATGGAAATGATATAAGGTATAGGTTCACATTCAATGGAAGCCAAAGAATAAACGAAGATGGTAATAGTTATGATGTTTTAACAAAAGTAAGCTTTTGTGGTGCTCAAAAACCAATAGATACAGAAAAACATTGTATAACTTACACAGTTAAAGCAGATTTAAGAGATTACAATGGTGATTTTAACAGAATAGTGGCAGATGCTAGAAGAATAGTTCCAGAAGGAGGTTTTTCAGTTTCAAGATACAAATCACCAAGTACAAAATAAACAAAATAAAAAAAGTAAACACAAACGACACCTTATTAAACAAACAAAACATAATAAACAAATAGACCTAAAAAAACCAAATCAAACAAAATGAAATTCTACTTGTCATCATACAAAATAGGAAATAAAGGACAAATACTAGCTTTTTTCTTCAAAACAAACAAAAAGATAGCAATCATTCCTAATGCGATCGATTACAAAACAGATGAAGAAATAAGCGAAAGCATCAATAGAAACAAAGAGAACCTAGCAGCTTTAGACCTAGAACCAGTCACACTAAACTTAAAGGACTACTTCAACAAAAAAGCAGAACTAAAACAATTCCTAAACACAGTAGCGGGCGTATGGGTCAGAGGTGGCAATACATTTATTTTAAGGCAAGCAATGAAACTCAGTGGTTTTGACAATATAATAAAAAGCTTTAAAGACGACAAATCCAAAACAAATTTCGTTTACGCAGGTTACAGTGCAGGCATTTGTATCTTAGCTCCTAGCCTCAAAGGACTACAGATAGTTGACAACCCAAATATAAATCCTTACATAAAAACCAATAAAAACACACACAAAGAAGCAAATAAAGAAGAAAAACAAGAAACAATTTGGGAAGGCCTAGACCTATTAGATTACCTTATTTTGCCACATTACCAATCAGATCATCCTGAAAGCAAAGACATCAACAAAGAGGTACAATTTTGCAAAGATAACAATATCAAGTTCAAAACCTTAAGAGATGGCGAAGTGATTGTCATTGAATAGAAAAAAACTAAAAACCACTAATAAATTACCAAAATCAACTATAAAACCTTAAAAAAACCTACTAAACAACCAATCTCTTTATAAATAAGCTAATCCCAACAACCACATAAGAATTATCACAAATAAAGATCAATATGCTGGTTTTAGAACTCTTCCAAAAAGAAGTCCAAAAAACACAGCAGATGTTTGGGCAGGAATGCTGTTCTTCAAAAGCTACCAAGATGCTATGGATTTTGTTGAAGAAAGAAGCAGCACAAGTATACAATTTAAAAGACGGTAAAAACAGAACTAACCTAGAAGGAGATAATCAAGGGATTTTAGGTGTAGCTAGAACAACTACAAGATTACGCAAGCTTCTGCCAAGAACAAGGATTTGAAGGGCTCAATGAAGAATATGGTGTAGAGATTGGACATCCATTCACAGGCCATATGCACTACAATCTCTTAAACAATGAAGCAACATACGAAAAAGCAAGAAAAGTTCAAGGTAGATTGATCAAGAGAGCAATAGGATTAGGTGGTGTACCATCAGCTGAGCATGGAATTGGTGCAAAAACAGCTTTGATAAAAGTAGCTGAAGAAGACGGTATAGCTGCATATCAAGATGTACCACTTCTAGAGATATATCATGGTAATAATGATCAAGGAATCAGTGCATTAGAAGAGGTCCAAATACTAAAAGCACAATTAGGTGCAGAAGGTCTCAATAGAGGCAGCTTAGTTCCAATGGGTTACAATGAAGCAAGTTAAAATGGTCAATAGTATAAAAGAACAACAAAAACAACCAAAATCAAACCAAAATAACAATTCAATTTATATTTCACTAGGATCAAATTTAGGTAACAAACAAGAAAATATCAATAAAGCCATTTCTCTTCTAAAAGAATACACAAAAATAACAAAAATTTCAACAATCATCAAAACAAAACCAGTAGGATACATTAATCAAGATAATTTTCTTAATTGCGTAATAGAAATTAACACAAATCTAAGTCCAGATCAGCTACTAAAAGTCACAAAAGGCATAGAAAAAAAACTAAAAAGAATAAAAACAATAAAAAACGGTCCAAGAACCATTGATTTAGACATTCTTTTCTACAAGAATCAAATAATTAACAAAAAAGACCTAATAATTCCACATTCAAGACTACATAAACGCAGCTTTGTTTTAGGTCCATTGAATGAAATTGCTCCAGAATTACAACATCCTTTACTAAAAAAGACTATAACTCAGTTAAGAAATGATCTAAAAAGCAATTAAAAAGAAGCTAAAAATCACTTAAAAAACCAATCCTCTACAAGATTAACCAACATATGTTGGGCAAAATATGTTATTTTAGTAGATTTTACCTTATTTTATGTCAGTTGTCTTAAATACTGACTAGACTTTACAAAAGCAGGTGAAACCCTAATGAAAAAAGATAAACCTAATCTCAAATTAAAATTAATAAAATTTAATAATAGTAACAACAATAACAACAATAATTCACTTTTAAACAGTTCTTGCACAAAATTTCATTTTTCTCCAATCCGAAGACCATCCTGGCTAGCTGCCTAATGTTTCTTTTTTGTTGAATTCTTTGAACTTTAAACCAATAAAAAAGAAGAAATTACTCCTACTAATAAAAAAATAAACTTTCAAAAAACAACAAAAAACAACAAAAAACAACAAAACAAAACAAAACAAAGCAAAGCAAAATTACTAGCAAAACCCAAAAAAACAAAGAAGCGATAAAAATGTGGATAGGAAAATTCAAGATAAAACACGATTGCTTTATTTTATCAAAGCTGCAAGATGGTAAGATCAAAGTAATTGCACATGTACTAGCATTTCACGAAGACAATACTAATTTCTATTATAGCACTCTAATGATTCCAATAGGTAAGGAAGACAGAATCAAAAGGTTCATCAAAGAGATGAAAGCTGACAAAAGAGTGATTAGAACAGAAGATATGGGCAGCCAATTAATTACTCATTCAAGGGTTCCAAAAAAAGATAAACATATCACAAACGAATTTTCAAGAGAACTTTTCTTAGTAGAACCACTTTTGCATGAAAATGGCTACGAGTATTGGCACTTGGCTTCATGGAACAGAGAGAAATTGATAGAATTTTATAACAATTCAAAGCAAGTAGGAGAAGTTAAAATTCTAAAATTAAGAGAAGAAAAAGCAAGAGACATCTTTTATCCTAGAATTATGCCAAAATTGTCAAGTAAACAAAAAAGAGCATTTGATCTTGCAGTAGAGTTTGGTTATTATGAATTCCCACAAAAGATACATCTACAAGACCTTGCAAAATATATGAAAGTTTCAAGGATGACATATCGAGAGCATCTAAGAAAGGCAGAGAGCAAAGTATTACCATTTTTCGCCAGCAGTACAGCTCCAGAATTAGATGATAAGTAAACAACAAATAAAACCAGATCAAATAATAAAATTAAATGAACTCTTCAAGAAATCCCAGTCTTTTAAGTCTGGGATGAATTGAAGGGATCATTTGCTGGAACCTTAAAAATTCTTTTTGAATTTTTGGGTCCCATAAATTTTCAATTTATAAGGAATTTAGATTAAAAATTCCGTAGAATCCCACTCCTTTAGGTGTGGGAGTAGGAATTTTCTAAATTTCCTTCAATTTCAAAAAAAATTGCAAACAAATGTTAGTGAAAATGTTAAACGACAAAATCAAACAAAGATTTCACATGGCAGTACATACAAGACTAAGTTTAGAAGAAATAATTAGAATTGCAAAAAGATTTGATTTGGATATAATATCAGCAAAACCTGTAAAAGAAGGTTTAAGAAACTCAAATTATATTATCACAGCAAGAGCAGGAACAGTCGACACCAAATATAAGACACAAGGGAACAGATTTGTTTTAAGGATTTGTGATGATCAAACAATGACTGAAGCTGATACTGTAGTAAGACTAACAGAACATTTATACAAAAATGGCTTTCCGTGCCAAAAACCAGTTACAGCTCAAAGTCAAAGAGTGATAGAATATGATGGGAAACCACTGATGGTTTTATCATACCTTGAAGGACAAACAATTGAAGATTTGTCACAACAAAACCTTGAACAATTGGGTGCAACAATGGCTAGACTTCATCAAATTGAAGTACCTGGTTTCCTAAGGGATATTCATCCTTTTGGCTACGAGACATATCGGCCAAAATTGGAAGGTGTTAACCATAAATTCATCGGATGGTTAGATCAAGCACACAGGTATTTCAAAGAGGCATTGCCAAACGAGCTTCCAAATGGGATTACTCATGGTGATTTATGGGCAGATAACGCAATTTTTGACAAATATGAGATCTCTGGAATTATTGACTTTGAAAGTGCTTACCATGGAAAAAATATCTTTGATATAGGTCAAACTGCAATTGGTGCATGTAGAGATAATGGAGAGATAAATTATCAAAAAGTACAAGCCTTAGTAAGAGGATATGAAAGTGTAAGACCTCTAGAAGATAGAGAAAGACAATTGTTACGTTTAGGCGCTTCCCATGCTGCTGCTGTCATTTCTATCTGGAGATTTGCACACTTTAATATCCGTTGCCAAGAGAGAGATAACACAAGGTATGGTGAAGCAGTTCAACTTTCAGATAGCTTGAAGGATATGTCAAATGATGAATTTATGGGCAATGTCTTCAATAGAAGGGATGCTGCTTAAATTAAAAAATCAAGTAATGTGAATTAACAAAGAAAGAAAAATGACCTTTAATAAACTATTCAAAAAAAGCAAAAAGAGGCAAAAACCATGGTAAAAGCAATAATATTTGATTGGGGTGGCGTATTAGCTCCAGCAGATACAGAACCTGCAGCAAGAAAATTATCACAGATATTTGGCTCAAACTATCAAAAACTAAAAAATAAGATTGGAAAATATGAAAAAGAGAATTCAGAAAGTAAAGATTACACTAGATTCATAACTATGATGGAAGCAGATTTCCATATCCCTGGTGACGAAATAAAACGTGCATTGACAGAAATTCCAGCCTGGAAAGGATTTGATTTAGCAAAAGAACTATCAAAAAACTACAAAACAGCCATCCTCTCAGACCAAATGCATTTCAAAACTGAATACATAAAACAAAATAACAACCTTTCATTTTTTGACCATGTTATGTTCTCAAGTGAAATAGGTACTATGAAACCATACAAAAAAACATTTGAGCTTGCTTTAAAAACAATAGGTGAAAAACCAGAAGATTGTCTTTTTATAGACGACAGAGAGATAAACATTCAAGCAGCAAAAGACTTAGGAATTCACACAATTCACTGCACAGATATTAATGATTTAGAGCCTCAATTAAAGGCAATACTTTGGGCTTTGAAATAACAATTGTCATTTTATTAGTTTTTTATGGGTCTAATACCCCGATGCTTTGCATCGACTAAAATAAAAAACTAACATTAAAAAAGCAACGCTTTTTTATGTGCTAAAAACTCTTAGTTTTTAAGCATGAAAGAAAATGTCGGTGCGAAGCAAAAAATCAAGGAATACATGAAAAGCATAGCTTTTCAGTACTGAAAATAATCTTATTTTCATGTACCCTGGAGCTCTGCTCCGATTGGGATGCTTGATTTTTAGACATAAGGAAATGAAACATTTCCTATGCAGAAAATCTTTGATTTTCTTGCATTTTCATTTTATTTTCTTTTTAAAAAAAATCAAACTCATAATTCTTATTATTAAAAACAAAAAAACCTAAAAAACCAACAAAAAACAAAAAAGGTAGAAAAAAGAATTAAACTATCAGTGCAGCACAAATATCACAAACGATGGCAACGCATAAAACACAACTCCAATGTAAACAAATGGCACAAACCTAGATTTCATTGCCATATCAGACAGCCAAACTGACATTCTAAGTGGTATTGCTCGCAATGGGTACATCATAGCTGAACCAATACAATTGAAAAAGAAATGTTCTAACGCAACAGTCACAGCTAGAGGAGACCCAGTCACAACTGAAGCCAGCAGCGCAGTAAAAGTAGTACCAACGTTAGCTCCCAAGATATAAGGATAAAGTCTAGTTAAGCCCACAAGTCCAACTCCTGCTATAGGAACAGCCAATGATGTAGAAACTGAGGAACTTTGAACTACAATTGTCAAAAAAAGACCCACAAAAAAACTCATAAGTGGAGTTCTAAAAAAATGATCTTGCAATAAAGTCTTAAATTCTGTCTCAGCAAGTGGTTTAATTATTTTTACAAAATAACGAAGAGATGTATAAATCATCACAATTGAAATAAGCAATACCACAATCGCATTATCTCCAAGTCCATGTTGGATCCATTTTGCCACTGGTTTTACAATATAATCAAGCGGACTAGAAAAAGTCAACCCTACATTTGCTCCAAGTATCAATGTAGTAAAGTAAGATGCCATTTTCTCAAGCGGATGAAACAACATTTCTAAAGGAAATAAGACCAAAACCACTATAAAATTAAAGAAATCGTGCACTGTTGCAACTTGTAAGGCCCTTTTAAATTCAGATTTCTTAGTAATATGACCAAGAGAGACAATTGTATTTGTAATACTTGTACCTATATTTGCTCCCATTATCATCGGAACTGCTCCTGCCACTGTCAAAGCCCCACTTGCTGTCAAACCAACAATCACTGATGTGGTTACAGATGAACTTTGTACCAGAGATGTTGCTAAAATTCCAATAAATAATCCTACAATTGGATTTGCAGTATAACTAATCAATTGTTCAGCAAACTCTCTCCCAAACAGCTTAAATGACCCACCCATAAGTTTGATACTCAGTAAAAAGAAATATGTTACAATTACTAGCAATATAATCTTTTTCAAAACATAATATCTATCTACTTTTTTTGAACTAGCATCCTTTGAGCTAAAATTTCCACTTTTCTTACTAGAAGCTTTAAATTCAATAGATTCTTCTTCATTCTCATAAAGCTTAGGCTTATCTGATACTGACTTGCTTTCATCAAAAACAGTCTCAACACGGTTCTCAGAAACACCTATTATACTTTCTTTTTCTTCTTTAGAAACATTCACTTCATTATCCATAAACTTCAATCCCCCAAAATATCTCCAGTCTAACCAAAAAACAACAACTTAATAGCTGCAAAAGCAACAATTATCCCAAAAACCTTCTTTGTCCATCCATTTCCATTTTTAATAGCAAGTCTAGCACCTGTATAACCACCAAAAAGCATTCCAAGTAACATAAAGAAACCAAGAACATAATCAATAATTCCATTTATTGCAAAAACCACAATAGCTGATATAGAAAGCACAAGTGCAGGGAATTGATCAGTTCCATTTGCTTCAATGATAGTAAATCCAAAGAAAATCATAAGAACATAAAAAATAAAGGTTCCACTTCCTCCTCCAAAAAATGCAGCAAAGATAGAAACAAGAAAATACATAAAAAAACCAATTCTTTCCTTATTTGCTGAAACCTTCTTTTTTACAGTTCCAATATCTTTTTTAAAGAACAAAAATGGCAATACAAGTAAGATAATAAACCCTACTATCTTTGTAAGTAATTCTTCATTAATACTTATAAGTAAATTAGCTCCAATCACTGCCCCAACAATATTTATTGCAATAAAGGGGGGAACATACTTCCAATTTATTTTTTTCTCTTTAAAGAACTTCGGAATTGCACCAAAACTACGGCCAAGCGAACCAAATTTGTTTGTAGCAATAGCAATTTGTGGTGGAAGACCAACAAACATCAAAAAAGGTATAGATAAAAGACCACCTGCTCCTCCAATTGTTCCAACTAAACTAGAAATAAATCCTATTAAGAAAACAAAAATATACAAAACATAATCAACCATACCTAAAAAACAACTTAATCATTTATTAATATTACTAAACCCCAAAAACAAAAACTTATGCGCAGCAAAGTCCCAAGATGCAGAAACAAAAGTTTCTGCGACAGGAAATGCAAAAACTAAAATTTTTGCGTCTAAAAATAAAAATAATTTTCACGAATCAAAAGATTTCCAAGTATGGGACATCGCGGACACATCTACAGATGTCGCAAGAAAAACAACAATTTATAAACAAAAAAATAATCCCTACATCATGGCAACAATAACAGATTATACAGCAGTAGTTCTCTTAGCATTAGGTGCAGCAAAAATGATAATAGGTATAGTGTCACCAAAAACACTTCTAAATTATAAAAAAAACCCTTTTAGCAAATTATACTTAGAAAACAAAGCTTGGAGAATAGGAATAATTGGAGTATTAGCATTATTCATGATCTACGTTTCATTTCTCTCAAATCTTACATTAGCACAATGGTTTGTCGCAGGTTACACAATGCTTGTAATCTTCACAAGTTTTCTGTTCTTTTCAGACAAAGTATTAAAATTCATGATGGATTATTTTGCTAAAGTCAACAGAGACAGATTCAGAGTCTTCTGCGCAGCAATGCTTGTTTTAGAACTAGTAGCTTTATACATAATTCTAAAATAATTTTAATATTTCTATTTCCAATTTATGTTGTTCAATTTCCAATTTGTGTCACATAATTTATAAACATCTCAATAAAAACTCCAATTTAAGATGAAAATAGGATTAAGCAAGCAAGAATCAAACAGATTCACAAGTTTCATAAGCTTCTTTTTTCTATTTGGCTAGAGCCCCACATTGGTCATCTTATTCTTCTAAACAAAAATAATAAATATAATAACAAAAACAAGATCAAAGAACAGAATTCTAAGTTGGCCATTCTAGTACAGTCATCTTTAAAAGCAAAATGAAGGAGAAAAAAATAAAATGGCAGATTTAGAAGAGATGGTAGATCTAAGTGACAAGCAAATAATTATCCCAAACCCAAATAAAATATTTCCAAGACCAAACAGCTTAGGTCCAGAAAGAGTTGGCGCCTTAGCTTCAAATCACCCAAAAGCAGACCAACTAACAAGGTTAGATATTGGAAATCCAGATTCATCACTTTTACCAAGTAGATTAAAACAAGAATTGATAGATAGTTATCAAAAAGGTGCACTAAAAACAGCAATGCTTTTGGAATACCCCGCAGGTGAATGGCAAGGTAATGAAGAACTAAGAACAGAAATAGCCCAACTTTATCAAAATCAAACTGGACATGAAGTAAATCCAAACAATGTAGTTATTACAGCAGGTGCTATGCATTCAATGCAGCTAGCCTTACAATTACTAAGACCAAAAATCTGTGACAGGCCAGCAGCGATTCTAACACCTTATTTTTCTTGCACAAAAGATCAAATGGAAGAAAGTTTAAATGGTAAAAGACTAATTTTTCCAAAAACTTTAGATGAAGCCTTAAGAGCACACCCTAGTTTAGTTGTAGCTTCAAGTCCATCAAACCCATCTGGAGAAACCATAGCGGATCAAGATCTAAGAAGATTAAGAATTATGCCAACTATTATGGATGAAACTTATCTTTCTATGAGGCCAGAAGGCAACAGATCTTCTATTATAGCACATAATAAAAATACAGGAATTGCAATAGGTTCTTTAACAAAAATCTATGGTTTAGCTGGAGTTAGAGGGCACGGTTACATGATCCTTCCAGACAAATTAGTAGCACCTGCTATTGGAGCTAGAATCAGATCAACTGTTCACCCTGATAGATTAACACAATTTGCAGCAGCAAAAATGCTTAAAGCAGATAGAGAAACTGGTTACCAAGGATTACACAGCATAGCAGCAGCGTACGCAAATAGACTAGGAATTCTGGCAGAAGCATTCAGCAAAGCAGGTTTCACAGACCTCCAAGGAAAAAAATTAACACCTCAAGGAGCAATGTATCTAGGAGCAAAACACGAAGCATACGACAACGGAGGACAGCTTATGCATAACTTAGCAAGAGTTGGAATTATTACAAGCCCTGGAAGACCATTTGGTCAGACAGATATGCTTAGAATTAGCGCTTCAAGTTTTAAACCAGAACAAGAAGCTCAATTAAGACAGAGATTAACTGCATTCACGAGTCTCTATGGACAAGGCCATCCTTAAGGAAGATCCCTCTCCTAGCGAAAGAAGCAAGCTCTTTGTCATGCGTAATCAATATTATTGTTTTTCCTTTTTTATTGAAATCAAGCAGCATATTCATAATCTCACGACCAGTTACTGAATCAAGATTACCAGTAGGCTCATCTGCAAGTATCACTTCTGGATCATTCACAAGCGCACGCGCGATAGCTACACGTTGTTGCTGCCCACCTGATAACTCACTTGGCTTATGATGCATTCTATCAGAAAGCCCAACAGAATCAAGAAGTGCAGATGCCTTTTCCAACCTATCTTCTTTAGCAATTCCTTGAAACAATAGTGGCAATGCCACATTCTCAAGTGCAGTAAGTGTAGAAATCAATTGAAATTGTTGAAAAATAAACCCTACTTTCTTACCACGAATCACAGCTAAATCATCATCACTAAGCTTAGAAACATCTTCAGATTCAAAATAGATGTTCCCATTAGAAGGCACATCAAGCATTCCAAGCAAATTCATAAGAGTACTTTTCCCACTTCCAGAAGCTCCTGTGATTGCTACAAACTCACCTTTTTTTATAACTAAACTAATCTTTTTGAGAACACGAACTACAACAGTACCAAGATCAAAGTTCTTGTGAACATCAACTAACTTATACAATTCACCCATAATAATTACAAACAAACTAGTCTAACTTATATTAGTTCCGTTAAACATACTATTAAAATCTTTTTTTCAGACCAAAAAGTGGACGCTGGTATGTATTACCACTAAAATCAGCATAATATTGTTCTTGTCCATATAATGAAACAGTACTTGAGTTATCTCCAATTTTAACCTCCAGAGAAATCTCCCCATAGAAATAACCTTCATCAGAATCTCTTGATTTTGTACTTAAAATGTATAAACTTGGAGCAATTTTACCATCAAATAGCTGCTGTACTGAATAAAAAGTTGCCTGCATTTCTGGATTTTCAGAGTCAACTAGATAAAACTTAAAGATTGATCTATTGTTTTTTAATGCAGAACTTTCACAGTAAATACCTGAACGCACATTATCTTCTTTGTTACTTCTAATTTCATATTTCGTAATACTTCCTAATTTAACATCTCCTTCTAATAAAGAAATTAACTCTGCTTTTAACCTGGGTCTAACAGAAAACTCTTCAATATCAAAGGAAACATTCCTCACTCCTTTTGTATCTACATCCTCTTTTGGAACTGCATTAAGGTTTGAAGTGAAGTAAAATTTAATATTTTTACCTCTTTCTTCATTATTATAAACCGTTGATCCAGCTCCTGCCCATAATGATAAATAAGGATTTTCTTCTTTAGGTAAAACAACTGCTGGTAATACTGCACCCCATCCTTCACTAGCTTCAACAGTAGGAGAACCAACTAACAAACCAGTGCAAAAAGCTAAGTTAACTACTTTGTCAATAGACTGTTTTAATCTGCCAAACATAAAAAAAGCCAATTAGATCAAATTAATAACTTAAGTCAATTACAATAATTAAAATACTTATTAATTTAGTAAATCATCAAACAGAATCCATGTTTTCATGTTCTATAGGCTTCAAGAACCATATTCACTGCTTTTTCAACAATACCTAAACCTTCTTCATATGTTGTAGCGCCAGCTCTGTTCTTATGTCCTCCTCCTCCAAGCGTGCTACTAATAAAAGCACAATCTACCTCATCAGGACAGTTGTTATACACTCTAAACTCAACTTTATCTGGATTTTCACAATCTTGAGAATATAAAACAAAAGTGATATTATCTGTTTTTATACTAGGCATATGCCTCTTTAGTACTTGTTCGATAACATCATATTTTCCTTCACAGTAGCCATGAACAACTACAGTAAAGTCTTCAGCATCTTTGTCTTGTCCTTTTATTATCCTATAATTGCCATTTGAGAGTTTATTTTCATCTACAAGCATGTCTAAAGAACCAGCATATCTCTCTAAAGAATGCAATTTATCTACTTCATCATTTACAGCAGATTCTACTTCAAAATATCTCTCCCTTAATCTACTATCAGAATTAAAAAGTCCCATGAACCCATCTGCAGCATTCGCTTCAACCAAATATCCAATAAGTTTTCTACACATAAGATCAATTTCTTGAATAGTCTCACTTTTCTTACGTGCCAAACCAACTATATTCAAGATATCAGCAGTCCTTTTTACACCAGAAGCATAATCTCCAGGTATTAAATCACCACACAAAGCTACTTGAGATAGCCATTGAGTATGACTTCCACCCACTAATCTATGCATTAAGTCACCTGCTGCACCCTCATGATGCCCAGATTCACTTCCAGTATGCAAATTCAACATATTTGAGTTTATCAGAAGTGAAGCATTTTCCAAAAGCCCAGTAGAGTAATCATGATGATCAACTACTGCAAAATAGATGCCTCTCCCAATCAATCTGACAATTTGTTCAATATCTCTTGTTGCAAAGTCTGTACATACAAGTGTTTTAATACCACTATTAAGCAATACAGCTTCTTGCTCAGGCACAAGATTACGTTTGGTATTGTTCACGGAATAAAAATCAATATCATCTAATAAAGAATATCCATTATCTAAACAATGCTTAGACAAAATTGCTGCTGAACAAAGCCCATCAGCATCTCTATGGTGAGCTACAGCAAGTTCCAAAACTAGAAGGGCTTTGGTGGGTAAAGTCAAAGAAGCCTGCTTTAAAAGTACCAAGGTCAGAATGGTATTGGAAACTCATGATCCGTATGCCAAAATCAGTCTCAAAAGAAGCAATAGAATCAGCAAAGACTTCTGTTATAAAGAAGAAAGCATTACTTCTTATTAACAAAATTAAATTTGAAACATTAAATGAAGGTAGCTGTGTTCAAGTAATGCATATAGGTCCTTATTCAGAAGAAGAAAAAACTATTCAAAAGATGAAAGATTTCATTAAGCAAAATAGTTTCACTGAAAATGGCTTTCATCATGAGATATATCTCTCTGATCCACGAAAAACCGCTCCAGAAAAACTTAAAACAATATTAAGACAACCAATAAAATGAACTGTCTAGAGAGTCTTAAAAATGAACAAAAATAAAAAACCAAAATTTCAATTTAAAAAAATAATCAAAATAATGACTATTTCAATATTTATATTAATTTTAATAACATCTGCAATAGTAATTATCCAAGAAATAGATGAAACATCAGGTTATGGTTCTTGTTCAATCCAAGAAAAAGTAGGCACAATAGTTGGTACAATTCAATCATCTGAAGAAGCAATGGATCTTACAATTGAATATTATCACAACAAAGGACATGAGTTAAATCAAAGTGATTTACTAATAGAAAAAACAGAAAAAGGTTGGATTGTAAAAATAGAACCGTCAACATACTATAAGAATTCAATAAAATGTGATGAAATAACTGATAATTCTGATTGTCCAGCACAAAAAATCATCCTTGAACAAAAAAAAGAATATTTAGAGATAATTGCTGAATTTCAGAATCCTTGTTAATACACAAAACCATTACCTTAATAAAGGTTGTTTTATTCTTTTAAACAAGGTGATGGCAAGGTGAAAAACTTCAACAAATCTACTCTATTTACATTAGTTACAATCATAATAATTACGACTCTTTTAAGCACAACTGCTCTAGCTGCTTTGCAAGATAATGATTTTACAGTTTCTCTTCTTAGCCAAGATCCTGACCCTGTAGAACCAGGTGATGTGGTCACAATTGATTTACAAATAGAAAACATAGGTGAAACTATAACTGGTGATGTAAAAGTCACAATTGATCCAAGTTACCCTTTAGAAGCTTATGGTGAAACAGAAATTAATCTTGGTAGCCTTAAAAGTGGTACAGACTTTTCAAAAGAAGCAGAATTCGAACTTTTAGTTTCAGATGAAGCAGTTGAAGGTGATGCTGAATTTGATGTATACGTAATTGTAGAGGGTTATGAAGGTTCATCAAAAACAACTTTGACAGTAGATATAAGTACATACAGTGCCCAACTTGATATCAGTTCAGTTGAATTTGATCCTATGCCAGTACTTCCAGGTCAAGAAGCAGCTTTAATCCTCACCATCCAAAACAAAGCAGACTCAATCTTAAAATCAATTAGTGCAAGTTTAGATTTTTCAGCAGACACAACTCCTTTTGCTGCTTACCAATCAAGTTCAAAGAAAACTATTGGAACACTAAGCGCAGATGAAAGTATTGGTCTTCATTACAAAATTTACACAGACCCTACAACAGAGCCAGGCCTTTATAAAGTCCCACTCACATTAGATTATGAAGATAACACAGGTACAAGTTACAGTGAGAAAGAATACTTAACAATTTTAGTAGGTTCAAACTTAGACATTGATGTACAAGTATCAAAAACAAATATTTGGAAAGGACAAAAAACTGGCGAAATTACTTTAGAAATTGCTAACAAAGGCCTTGGTGAAATTAAATCAGCAACAATCACGTTACTAGATTCAGAAAACTATAAAGTTCTTAACTCACAACAAAGTTTTTACATTGGTGATATCGACAGAGACGATACTGAATCTGAAACAATTACTTTAACTGTAAACTCCAGAAAAGACACAAACTTAAACGTACAATTAACATATTTGGACTCTTTAAACAATGAAGTTACTCAAGATTTTCAAGTTACTCTGCCAGTTTACTCAAGATCAGAAGCAGTCTCTTTAGGCATTGCCAAAAAAAGGTCAATCTTCTCATTTATCTTTTTAATTGCTATAATTGCAGGTGCTTATTATTACTACAAAAAGAAGTATTTGCCAAAGAAAAAAGACTCAAAAAAAGATAATGGAAATAAACATGATTCAACTAAGAACAAAAGTAGTAACAATAATAAGAGATCAAAAAGGTAGGTGCTCAAAACATGAGAGCAGATTTCTTTAAATTCATCATCAAGAACATATTTAAACGTAAACTAAGGCTCTTCTTAACAGTTTTTGCTATCACAATTGGAATAGCTTCAGTTATAACTCTTATTCTAATCACTAGTGGCATAAAAAGTGGAATTGAGCAAGAATTTGCTAGTTTAGGTTCAGACAAAATCATAATCACTGCAGCTACTGCTGGTTTTGGTCCACCTGGAACAGCAGTTTCTATGCCACTAACAATCAAAGATAAAGAAAAGATTCAAAAAATCAATGGAGCAAACTTAGTTGTCGGAAGATTGATCAGGCTTACAAACATAGAATATGAAGAAGAAGTAAAAAACGTCCCTATTGCTAGTATTCCTGAAGATCAAACTGAACTAGACCTAGTACTTGAAGCTATGGACTATCATTTAGAAAAAGGAAGACTTCCAAAAAAAGACAGTTTTGAAATAACAATTGGTAAAAACATTGCAATAAGCTCCTTTGACAAAGGAGTAGGACTTAGAGACAAAATCTTGGTAGAAAATCAAGAGTTAGAAGTTTCAGGCATTTTTGAATCAACTGGTAACCCTCAAAAAGATGACGCTATAATAATCCCTGAAGAAACATTAAGATCAATCCTTCAAATAGATCAGGATTATGATGCAATCATTGTCCAAACAACTGAAGAATTAAACAAATTAATCCCAAAAATAGAAGATGAGTTAAGAGATATTAGGGCTGTTAAAAAAGGAAGTGAAGATTTCTCAGTAGAAAGTCCTCAAAACCTTTTGAATACTCTTAACAGTATAATCATAGTTCTTCAAGGTGTTCTAGTAGGTATAGCATCAATAGCTTTGTTCGTTGGCAGCGTAGGCATTATGAACACAATGTATACAAATGTAGTAGAAAGAACCAATGAAATAGGCATTCTTCGTTCAATTGGAGCAAAAAGATCTGACATAAAAAACCTTTTTTTAACTGAGAGTGCCATTTTGGGCTTTATTGGAGGAGTTTTTGGGATAATTATCGGTTCATCAATCGCTCTTTTGATAGAATATGTCTTAATCACTCAGTTGTCAATTAATTTGGTCCAAATAAATATCTCTCCAATCCTTTTAATCACATTAACATTACTTTCAACTATAATTGGTGCTCTTAGTGGTTATTTTCCTAGTAATGAAGCGAGCATGATCACTCCAGTGGAGGCGATGCGAAAATGAAGAATCAAAACCACCAATCAAAACCAAAGAAAAAAGCTCAAAAAAACCTAGATTCAGTAAAAAAAATTGCTTCTAACAATTCAAGAAACAGTAAATCTACTTTTGACACAAAGTTTGCATTATTCAAAGACTATTTCGCTCTTGTCACAAAACAACTAAGACAAAGAAAAAAGAGAAGTTGGCTAACTTTGTTTGGAATTATTATAGGAGTCCTAGCAATAGTTTCTCTTTTATTAATCGGCATGGGTTTAAAAACAGCTCTTTCAGCCCAACTTGACACATTAGGTTCAGACATTTTATTTATAAACCCAAAAGGAAGCGCTCTTACTGCAGGCCTCTCACAAACAGCAACTCCTCTCACCACTGACGATAAAGAAATAGTTGAAAAGACCTTGGGTGTAAAAAGAACTGCCGGTTTCATTTACACAACAGGGGCCATCGAATACAATGACAAAACAAGATATTTCTTAGTTTACGGTAGCGATGATGACCCAGAAGCCAGAGAACTAATTGGTGAAGGACAAAATTTCAGGTTAGCAAGCGGTAGAGCAATAGAAAAAGGCGACAAATACAAAGCTGTTTTAGCTCAAGACTACTTAAGAAGTAATTTGTTCGAAAAAAACGTGGAATTAGGAGACAAAATCGCCATTCAAGGTCATGAATTCAAAGCAGTTGGCTTTTGGCAAGCGATAGGAAATTCTATTGATGATAGAAGTATTAGTATACCAATAGAAACATATTGGGAAATATTCAATCACAAAAAAGAAGAGTTAGGTTTCATCATAGCTGAAGTTGAAACAGGTGAAGATCTAACCAATATAAAAGATAAAATTACAAAAGAACTTAGAAAACACAGAGATCTAGAAGAAAATAAAGAAGACTTTGAGATTCAAACAACGCAGCAGATGGCAGCTTCATTTGAAGCAATTTTAACAGCAGTTTCAGCAGTATTGGTAGGAATAGCAGCAATCAGTCTTTTCGTAGGTGGTGTTGGTATTATGAACACTATGTTTACAGCAGTTTTAGAAAGAAGAAGAGAAATCGGTGTTCTTAAAGCTGTAGGAGCAAAAAAATGGCAAATCTTAACCTTATTCTTAACAGAAAGTGCTATTTTCGGTCTGATTGGTGGATTAATTGGAGTAATTATTGGAATAAGTTTTGCAAAATCCTTAGAATACGCTTTCCTAAATTTTGTAGCTCCAAACCTATTTATTATTGAGATAAATTACTTCTTCTTAGCAATTATAATCATCTCATCAGCATTGTTCGGAGTACTTTGCGGCTATTTACCAGCTAGAAAAGCAGCAAATCAAGATCCTGCAACTAGTCTAAGAAGCGAATAGGACAAAGAACCTAAAATACAAACCAATAACTAACAAATAATCAATAAACAATCAATAAACACAGAATAAAGAAAAATCAAGAAAATAAAAAGAACTATCCTCATCTAAACTCCGATATAGCCACCAGAATCTGTAGGACGGGAAACTCCAACAGGTTTAACACCTCTTGGGCCACCAACTCTTCCTGCATTTGCAATCATACCTGTGAAAACTCCAGACCCATTTCTACTATGAACATATTTTGGAGTAGGACGTAATGCTGCTGCCAACGTCTTTGAAGCAGGAGCAGATCTTACGCGTCTTTGTGCAACTAAAACAGTTTTATCATCTGTATTTCCACTTAATCTTGCAGCTTCCATTAATTTTTCAGCTAAATTGTTAACTGTCACTCCATCTCCAAGTTCATCTGCCATTCGTTTCATATTGCCACTACCAATTTTCTCCAAACCATCTGTCATTGACATAATTAAATCAGTTTCAGCTACTGTTACTGCTTCAAGACTTTCAGTATATGGATGAAATCCTCCTGCACTAGAAAAAATTCTATTTCTGCCTGGTAAAAACATTAATTTGTCTCTTAAACCTAAAGGTAACTCTTGTTGCTTTGGAAATAATCCTTGTTGAAGTGCAACTAATGAATGTTCACCTCCCCACAAGTAATCTCCTTTCCTTCGCCAGATATTCCCAGCATCACCTTGAAAATATAATGATGTGTCATTTTCAGTATGAAACTGTAATGCCGAAGTTGTTCCACAACTACTCCTCTTTCCTGTTGTAGCTTCAGTCAATGCTTTATATGCAACCAACACTGGTCGAATAAATTCTCTTGATAAATCACCAAGCGAAACATCATTAGTAGTACGTCCAAGTTCATCAACCTTCATCATCATAGTTTGAATATGAGCATCACGCGGACTAAATTTCTTAAAATATGGACACAAAAAACGTATAGCATTACTTGAACCACGTTCACTTGCGTATACTCCTAGCATAGCGGCTGCCATTCTAGAGGCACTCGCAGATTCTACAGCTGCTCCAATCCCATCAAAAACTCCTCCAATTACTCCAACTGTTTCTCCAGAACGTATTACTGGTCCAAAATATAATGCATCGCGATTGAGATCATCGCCATATTTTGTGTTCACAGCTGAACTTGCTGCAATATCAATTGTTGTCAAACCCACTTCATAGCTTCCTAAAAGCCCATAATTTCGTCTTCCGACATTGTTTGTTGTTGTTATTGGCATAAAACAAACTAAAACAAAACTTAGTATAAACAAGATCTACTACAATAGGTGTAGCAAATTAAAGAAACAATCAATTGATCACTATCAAACAATTAATCGACCTAAAAAACCACCAAAATGATCAAAAAACCCTTTTTTACAGTATCCTTCATCTAAAAATATTCCTAAAATTAGACAAAAACCCTTCTCTATTTTCCTGACTTTCAGCTACTTGAATCTCGGGAACTAAAGGACCACTACGCCTAGCCAAAACAATAGTTTTATCGTCTGTATTTCTAGTATGTCCTGCAGCCCTAATTATGGAATTAACAATATTCAATGGTCTTTCTCTTCTATCCAACTCAGAGATGACTTCTTTTATTCTAGCTGCACGCAGTCTTTCAAAACCATCTGTCATTGACATAACTATATCTGCCTCAGACACATTTAAAACCTCTAGGTGATCTAAAAAAGGATAAACATAAGTAAGTCCATATGAAACAATATTTCTTTTCTTCACACCAATTAATTCATCTCTTCTTTCCAAAGGAAATTTATTCTCATATTCAGATAATCTCTTAACCTCAGCAGCATCAGTATGTTCTCCTCCCCAGAAATATTCTCTTCCTTCACGCCAAATATTACATGTATCTCCTTGAAAATATAAATCCACGCAAGCTTCACGATGCAATTGCAAGGCAGCTGTAGTTCCACACTCTTTTTGCACAATTTCACGATATGCATGCAAAACAGGCGATATATGTTCTTTAACTAGCACATCAAGTCCAATTTCTTCATTAGTTCTAGCCAAAATATTCAATCTTTCAACCATTGTTCTAGAATGAACACTATCTGGAACAGTTTCTTCAAAATAATCTTCAATAAATTCATTAGCATCAAACTCTTGATCTCTCTCGCATGCATAAACTACAAGCATCTCAGCAGCCATTTGCGCCACAATAAATGATTCAAAATAAGTTCCCATCCCATCAAAAGCACCTGTTATGACGCCTTTTGTTTCTCCAGAACGCATAACTGGTCCAAACGAAAATGAATCACGATTCAAAATCTCTTCTCTTCCAATATGAACTAAAGAACCAGCTGCAATTTCAACTAATGTAGAACCAACCTGATACCTACTAAAACATTCATAACTTAATCTGTCCTTTAAAAAATATGGTGAAATTTGCATAATTCAATAGAAAAGTAGTTTATTTATAAGTTAATACTGATAATTCATGATCACATCAGTTGCTGTATCAACTGCATCTATTAAATCTGTTTCTGCATATAAAAGGCTCTCATAACCTACACTTGCATTGCCAGAAAAACTCTCCATCCCTGTTCTCTTAATATTCAATTCGGCTCCATAAAAAACATCAAAACATTCTTCTTCAACAACATATTGGATATTACGAACAAATTCAATTTTTCCACTTAAAAAACCTTCAAGACTTTGATCTCCATGAAGGTTATGGCTAAACAGGACAGAACTAGAATATTTTGGGTTATCACAAACATTGTCACCATCAAGCAAAATATATCTACAATCAAAATATGTTCCACCAAAAAATTCATTGTCATTTAAAACAAATGCCTTTTCTTTAAGTCCAACTGAAACTCCTTCATCTAAGCTAATAAAAGCATCCCTTTCTAGAGAATATCCTGTTGTGGTAGTTAATCTTTCTGTATTCTCAACATCTCCTGCTGCTAAGTCATGCACTTCATCAATAATTCCCTCAAAAGACTCTAAACCAATCTCCTGAACATTTTCATAATTTTCAACACATAAAGCATTCAAATTTTCATCTCCAAAAGAAAAAGCTTCACATAAATCAGAAATATCTTCTTGTGAATATAATGAAGCACAACCTTCATAAACATCTTCACTCAAATTGTAATCATCACTTTTAGGGAAAGGATACCAAGATGGCGGAGTACAGCCACTACCAATTCCAAGGCTTAATACTCCTAAACTTAATACTCCATTTAATCCAAATCTATTTCCCATTTCATTCACTCACTTTTTTCAATTTTTTTCAATGTGCTAATTAAATAAAAAAATAAAATCAATTCTAATCATAAGTCACATCTGCTGCAAAGATAAAATCAACAGCAGAAATTGTTCTTGCTTCAGCATCTAAGAGATAAGCATTGTCTAAGTTCCCTTCAGTAGCCCCAATAAAAGCTTCTCCAACAGAAGGGCTCACATTTAGCATAGCTTCATCAAAAACAGAATAACATCCTTCTTCAACAACATAATTTAAAGGTCTTGTTAGATCAATCCTAACATTTCCTTGTTCACCAAATGGTAATTCTGAATCAAATTCATTCCCAGCAAATGCAGAGACTAAATACACTGCATCTTCACATGCATTTCCTCCTGCTGCTTTAATGTAACTACAAGAAAAGAACGGACTATCAGAAGAATTCTGAAAAACAGTAAAAAACCTTTCAATTGTATCAACAGTTTCTGCTTGATCTAAACTAACTAATGCCTCTTGATCAGCCGAATATCCAAGAGAACTTGAAAAACTACCTTCACCTTCTAAACTCCCTACTAAGCTACCTTCAGCAGTATCTGCCAATTCTAATAATCCTAATGCTTCATCTTGAGCTGCAGCATAGTTATTAAGACACAGTCCTTTTGCAGTACTATCATCAATGAAAGTGTCACAAAGTCCAGCATCATCTAGCAAAAATAATGAAGCACAATCAGTAATAGTTTCATCTGTAACCATAACAGATCCCATTTGTGGAACTGCACGATATTCCGGAACACACCCACTACTTAACCCTGCTCCTAATAATCCAACTAATCCTAATCTATTTGTCATTTTTATAATTCCTCACTAAATTCAATTGTTATTTTCATTCATATAAGTTAAAAACAGACACTCTGTTCAATTCTCCTGCAGCAAGTCCACTACTATATTGTCCACTTTATTCATAATTTCCAGTATCACTACCACTAATAACGTAGCTATCAAATAATTCATGATAATCATGAACACTATCAACAAAATCAACTGTTAATGTTTCAGCAGCATCTAAAGAATCAAATTCTCCTATTCTCGTATTGGAAAAAGTAGTTTCTCCTGAATCATTTTCTACTTCTAAGTTAGCACCAGCATAAATTCTAAAACAATCCCATTCTACATCATATAATACATTACTTTTCAATGAAATCCCAATTCCACTTAAAACATCAACAATTTCATGAAGTTCTTCTCCATTATATTCAACACCCATTCCTATTTTTGTAGAACTTGAATATAGGCCTTCATCACATACATTTTCTCCTTCTAGCCAAGCATAAGAACAAGTCAAAAAAGTTTCCTCATAATGCTGTCCAATTACTACATTTTTCTTAACCAAATCTACACTTTGATTTTCTGCTAAACTGACTAGACTTCCTTCTACTGAAGAATACCCTGTGCCTGTCAAAATTTCAGTTTCACTTATAATAGGGAAAACTTCATATTCACCTTCAGCTAACTCTCTATCAATGAACTGGTCAACTCTATTTTGCGAAGCTAAAAACCCATAATTACAATTATCTTCTGCTACTTGCTCTCCATCTGCGAACACAGCACAAATATCTTCGTAATCAGAAATTCTACTAAGTGATGCACATTCTTCTACAATAGTCTTATCTGCAAAAAGCGGCGCACTAGTTATAATCCAATCTGAACCACAGCCAGAACTAGTTAATCCTGCTCCTAAAAACCCAGCTAATCCAACCAATCTTGATGAATCTCTCATTAAGCTCAAAATATGGCTCTTTTTTATAAATATAACCAGTTAAAATCACGAAAAACACTACTATCTGTAGGTTAATCATATATGAAACAGACACAACCACAAACATTATGCGAACTCCAAGAAGAAACACAAATACGCCTCAAATTAATCGATCTTTTCAAAACTAAACTACATTTTACCTTCAATCCCAGCTAAAACATCACCAATTACATACAATGATCCAGTAACCAGCACAAACCCATCAGCTCCAACTTTCTCTTTAGCCAAATCTAAAGCAGATCCAATCTCAGAAATCTCAATTCCAGTAAAATAGTAATCAGCAACCTCGGCCAACTCTTCTTTAGCAATAGCTCTATGTGAAGCTTCAGTAATTATCACAGATTGAAAGTATTCAGAAATCTTCTCAAAGATCCACTCAACATCTTTACCAGTAGATATTCCAATTACACATACATTTTTCCTATCAAAAGCAGGATTTTTAGCCTTTTCTTCATCTAACTTATCAAAAGGAGTCTCTGCAAACAATTTCTCACTCAAAAATTCCTCCAACTTAGCCATTCCAGCAGGATTATGTGCGCCATCAAGCATTACTAACGGTTTTTCAGACAATACTTGTAAACGCCCAGGCCATTTTACAGCAGCAAACCCAACATCAATAGCTTCTTTAGAAACATTAAAACCCTTAGATCTAAGTAACTCAAGTACTTTTAACACTATACAGGCATTACCTATTTGATGTTCACCAAGCAAAGAAAGCTTAAACTCCAAACCACCATAACTAAACTTTTGCTCATGAATTGTAGACGACAAAATAGAATAATTATAATCAACAGAAAATATTTCACTCCTTCTCTCAGAGCAAATCTTCTCAAACAAAGATATTATCTCAGTGTTACGTTCACCACAAACAACCGGCACTCCACTTTTTATGATCCCTCCTTTCTCAAAAGCAATTTCAGAACGTGTTTCACCAAGAACTTTTGTATGGTCAAGGTCAATATTAGTAATCACAGACACAATTGGTTTAATCACATTAGTTGCATCTAGCCGACCCCCAAGTCCAACTTCAATTATCGCAATATCAACACCTTCTCGAGCAAAATACTCAAACGCCACAGCTGTTGTAAACTCAAAAAAAGTAATTTTACTGTCATTAAAACGTTCCTTAATTGACAAAGTTATAGAAGACAAATCCTCCTCACTAATTGCTTCACCAACAACACTAATTCTTTCATTAAACTTAACTAAATGTGGACTAGTATAAAGCCCAACTTTAAACCCAGCAGCTTTAAGCACAGAAGCCAGCATTGCACAAACAGACCCTTTCCCATTTGTTCCTGCCACATGCACTGTAGCAAAAGAAGCATGAGGATCACCAAGCACTGACATTAGTTTCTCCATACGCGAAAGCCCTAACTTCACACCAAAGTGTTGAAGGGAATACAAATACTTACTAGCATCAAATACCATTATTAGGCGAACCTTAAACAATATATAAATTAACCTCTTAAAAATATTACTCTTTCCACTTCTATCCCACAGCACCATAATCCATTTAAATACTAAACTCAAAAACAAGCTAAAGAAGCTGCAAAAATGGTTCAACAATACTTAGATTTACTTAAACACGTCCTAGAAAACGGCGAGAAAAAAGAAGACAGAACGGGTACTGGCACTTTAGGCACTTTTGGTTACCAGATGCGCTTTGATCTTAGCAAAGGTTTTCCACTTCTAACTACCAAAAAGACTTACATGAGAGCAATAACACACGAACTGTTGTGGTTTATAAAGGGCGACACCAACATCAAATACTTAGTGGAAAACAAAGTAAACATTTGGAACGAATGGCCTTATCAAAATTTCTTAAAACAAAATAATTTGGAAGAACTCTATCCTAAATACAGTGAAGCTTGGAAAGCAAGAATGAAAGAGTATCTAGAACAAATCAAGACAAACGAAGAGTTCGCAAAGAAATGGGGCGATGTTGGTCCTGTTTACGGTAAACAGTGGCGTGATTTTAACGGTGTTGACCAATTAAAAAACACTTTGGAACTAATCAAACAAAGCCCACATAGTAGAAGAATGATTATTTGTGCTTGGAACCCAACTCAGATCCAAAACATGCTCTTACCACCTTGCCATTGCCTATTCCAATTCAATGTAACAAACAAAAAACTATCTTGCCAATTATACCAAAGAAGTTGCGATGTCTTCTTAGGCGTACCTTTCAATATTGCTTCTTACGCACTTCTTACTATTATGGTTGCAAGACACTGCGGCTTAGAACCAGGCACTTTTGTTTGGACTGGCGGCGATGTGCATCTATATTTGAACCATTTAGACCAAACAAGAGAACAGCTGCAAAGACAGCCAAGACCACTTCCAAATCTAACAATCAACAAAGACAAGACAAATCTGTTTGACATTACTTTCGAAGACATCAAAGTAGAGAACTACGACCCTCATCCACCTATTAAAGCTCCAATTTCTGTTTGATTTAAAGCAAATTGAAGATATATTTTTAAAAACTGTCTCTTTTTACGGGTTAAATGGGTTTAAGTCTTTTTGACATAATAAATAACAATTGGCATTTATTTGGAGTATCTAATTCTGAATCACAAGAAATAGTAAGATATTGGGTAACTGATACAATTAGGGACAGTAGAAATAGACTATTGGATCTTCAGCATGGTAGAAGAACCCACCATGTCGATATTACTGTAAAGAGATTTGGAAGATCTTTAAGAAGAAATAGAAGTTTCCTTGAGTATAACGGCCATCTTATACCTTTGGGAACTCACACTTCTAATAAAAAATCTCAATATTCTATCTATAAAATCAATGGAACAATTGAAAACTTAACTCCAAAACCAATAAATATGTACTTATTAGAAAACTTTAAAGATGAAATAATTTTAACGAGAGTATTGTCTGAAGAAGAAGTAATAAAATGGGGTGAAAGCAGTTCAGATTTAGGTTCAAGTCATGATCTTTTTTGGCATGATTCTGTTCATACAAGTTATTTTAATACTACTGATGAATTTGTGAATGATCCTAATTATAAGAGATTAGTTAGATTCGTTTTAACCAAAGATGAATTGAAAACTGCCTTTGAAAAGGAGTACGTTGAGTTAGGGACATACAATTATGTTTTCAGAGATAGGGACCCTAATTCAACATTTCCTATTGATTTTGAATTAATCTTTAAAGGTGATGAAGGGATTAGCTTATTAAGAAATGCTTACCAAAGATGGAGGGAAAAAGAAAGAGTTAATTCATTGCCAAATCCATTTGCAGATTACTAAATTCTATCTTTTTAATTTCCCTCTTTTCCACAAGCACCTTTATAAACAACCCAAACAACCTCAAACACATGATCTCAATTATAGCTGCTATGACTAAAACCCACAAAATCATTGGTAAAGACAACAAACTTCCTTGGAACATCCCAGCAGACTTAAAGAACTTCAAACTTTTAACAAACAATAGTGTAGTTATCATGGGTAGAAAAACCTACGAATCAATCCCAAAAAAGTTCAGACCTCTCCCAAACAGAGTAAATATCATTCTCTCCAGAAGCTGGAATCAAGCAGACACAAATGAAGCAATACTTGGCGATGAAAGAGCCAAGTCAAGAGAGCTATGCTCGAAATTAGAGATAGCAAACTCACCAGAAGAAGCCATCCAACTAGCCAAAACCCACGAAAAAGACATCTTCATCATTGGTGGAGCTCAAATATACAAACTTTTAGAACAATACGCAGACACAATGCACATCTCCTTTATAAAGCATGAATATGAAGGTAACACTAAGTTCCCAGAAATTAATTGGAACGCTTGGAAAGAAGAATCAACGCAAGACAAAGGTGAGTTTGAGCTGACTATTTTCAAAAAGAAAGACACAATAATAACAAATCAATAGAAATATTTATTAAAAAACACACCATATAAACAAATTATGGCAAAACCAATTGAAGCAACACCTACATTAGAAGGAGAAGATGCTAAACGTTTCATAGAAAACATGATTAAAGAAGAAACTAACCCTGATCCAAGACGTATTGCATTTATCAGAGAAGCTTTAAACATTAAGTTCAATTTTCCTAAATAAGTTTCAAGTCAAGAAACATTGGTGTAGTGCTTCCATTCTTCTCTTTCAAAACCTTAAATCCTTGTTTTTTATAGAAATTGAGTGGATCTTTACTAGGATTATCGTTTCTTTTTGCATCTAACGTAATGAATCTACACCCAGACCAACTAGTATTTAGCTTATTAGCAATAGAAATGGCTGACTGAATCATTAATTTACCAAGTCCTCTTCTAACAAATCTGTCATCTACACACAAACGACCAATTTTCAAAGCTGGAAGAGAGCCATAATGGATGCCTTTTTGCTTAAAGAAATCTTTCAAATCTCCTTTAAGATTGATTTTATCATTTAATATGGTAATATAAGACACCAATCTGCCTTCAAAAAACCACAAAAATGTCAAAGATAGGAACTGTTTTTGATTATCAAGTGCATCTTCAACTAAGAACTTAGCTAAATCATTTTCATAAGACCTAAACCTAGTTACATCATAATCTTCATTGATCACTTCAATTTGTATTTGATCAACAGTGATCTTCACTTTTGTTCTTTCTTCGACCATCAAAATAGTCTTGTAAGTCACTTCATTAAAAGAATTTAGATACTCAATTGTGTGTTTTAAAGCAATAAAAGCAGAGAATCAACGCAAGACAAAGGTGAGTTTGAACTTACTATCTTCAAGAGAAAGTTACTCAATAGAAACTTTTATTAAAAAACACTTCCTATAAACAAACTATGGCAAAACCAATTGAAGCAACTCCTACCTTAAGGGGCAAAGAAGCATACAAATTCATAGAAAAAATGAGAAAAGAGGAGACTAATCCTGATCCAAGACGTATTGCTTTCATTAAAAAAGCCCTAAATACTAAATTTAAGGTTATTAACTAAGTCTAAATACATTGGACTATTGCCTTTTTTCTTTTCTCTAATAATTTTGAACCCAATTCTCTGGTAAAACCTAACAACATCATTTTCTTCATTTCTTTTTGCATCCAAAACAACAAACCTACAGCCTGAATAGTCTGAAAATATGTTTTCGGCCACATTTGTTGCAAAGGCCATGATCAAAGTCCCAACTCCTCTTCTAATAAACTTATTATCAACACATAAACGACCAATTTTCAAAGCAGGCAATGCTCTATAAGGGATTCCTTTTCCCAAAAATCTTTGTCTAAGCCCTCCTTCTAACTTAATTCTATCATCTGATAAAGTTACATAACCAATCAATTCATCTGTTCTCAAAAAACACAAGTAGGTCACCGAAATTTGCTTTTTTTGGTTATCTAAAGCATCTTCTTGCAGAAAATCAACTAATTCTTGCTCATAAGACTCAAAATTAGAAACATCGTGGTCAACCTTAAGCCTTTCAAATTGTATCTGTTCCGCAGAAATTCTAGTTTTTTGCACTTTTTCACCCATATAAATATATTTTTGCTCAATTTTCAGTTAAAATGATTTAGCAACTCTAAAATAACTATCACAAAACAAACACAAAATAACTCAAAGTACAAAAGTTTTTTAAGCAAAAACCAACAAACAAAGAAACATGGCCATAAAACGTCTAAAACCACTATTCACAATTCTATCATTTACACTAATCATTCTATTGATTACTGCATGCAGCCCAGATCCAGTTAGCCAAAAAGCTACTAAGGGTGAACAAACAATCTATGTACAAGTCCAAGACTCTTGTGATGCATTGGACTTAAGTAACTATGAGCCAGTTCTAAAGGTAGACGCAGAAAAGTTTGATGTGTATCAAATAACAATACCAGTACCAGAAATAAAAAGCGTAAGAGATAACGAATGTATGCTTAGGTTTGTAAATGAAAACCAACTAGAAACATTACTTGAAAACATTGAAAAATCTCTAGAAGACGAAACAACTCAAAAGATCAGAGACCGAAAGTTCCAAAAATCCTTAGATAACGCAGATGTAAGTGATATTGAAGATCTAAAAGAATACTTAAAAAACAAACGTGCAGAAGAACAGCAGCAAGATCCTGGTGATATTACTATCCTTTCATCATACCAATCTTATGTTCAACCTGACACCGATGCTGTACAAGACTTAGAAGAACAAACAGCAAACGATTTACAATCAATCTATGATGAAGCCCTAACTTGGATTTGGGTCTCAGAAGAAGTTCTAAATGGCCAAGTAGAGTATTGGTTCTACCCTGAAGAGTTCCTCACAGAGACTCCGAGTATGAGTACTAACCCAAGCCCTGGTGATTATGCAAGTGACTGTAGTGAACAAGCAAACACTTTGGCATCCTTAATGATTGCTTCAGGCATAGATTCTGAAAACGTAAGAGTAACTTTAGGCCTAGTTGATTTTGATGGTACAGTTGGTGGCCACGCTTGGGTAGAATATTATGATGAAGATGACGACCAATGGTTTGTGATTGATGCAACTGCAGGTGCTTACTACGATGAATCAACAGACACAGTTACAAGAGCAAGCGACATTCCTTATACTTATTTCAAATACCACCAGTTCCCTGTAAGACAGGTTTGGTATTACTACAACCATGAATACTTTTGGGACAATTTAGAAGGTGACGGTAACAGACCGAGTCATTGGCAACAAGGCAGCGGAAGCGACCTAAAGAAGCTAGTCTCCCAAAGAAGAGTCAGGTAACAACAACACAAGAGGTATAAAAATGCTTGAAAGAAAATTATTTCCATCTTTATTATCTGCAAATTTTTTAGATCTACGTTCTGAGATTGAAAGACTTGAACAAGGCGGCGCAGATGGGATTCACTTGGACGTAATGGACGGTCACTTTGTAGATAATTTAACTTTCGGATTGCCCCTTATTAGACAAATAAGAAAGGCTACGGATCTCCCATTAGATGGCCATCTTATGATTAGTAATCCAGATAAGTGGGTTGGTGCTTATTGTGATACTGGACTTGATTATCTTTCCGTACATTGTGAAACAACTTCGCATTTGGATGGCATTTTAAATGGAATTAAAAAAAAAGGTGTTAATGCTGGTGTTGCATTAAATCCAGGCACAAACCCAAGAGCAATAGCAGATTATATCTTTGAAGAAGTTGCTGATTATGTATTACTTATGACAGTAAATCCAGGTTTTGGTAACCAAAAATTCATTCCTGGAGTTTTGGAAGATATACGTTATCTAAGAGACAGATTTCCTGATTTAGATATAGAAGTAGATGGTGGTATTCATTATAAACATGGTGAATCTAGTCAGTCTTCAGCATATCAAGCTTCTAGGGGAGGTGCAAACCTTTTTGTAGCAGGTTCAGCCACATTCGACCCAGAACATAGAGATGATAATTATAAAGTCCCAATAAGTTTACTAAAAAGTTCTATTGAAGAAGGCAAAAGATAAATCTAATGAAAAAATAATAATAATAAAGACAGCTTTATAAATCCTATCAACAAAATTTCATACAAATGTCAAAATCTATAGCCTACGTAACAGTTTTAGTTAGAGACTATGATGAAGCAATAGATTATTACACAAAAAAGCTTGGCTTCACTCTAATTGAAGACACAAAGATCTCTGAACGCAAACGTTGGGTTTTAGTCTCACCAAATAAGTATTCAACAAGCCTTTTATTAGCAAAAGCAGCAAATGAAGAACAAAAACAATTCATAGGCAATCAAACTGGAGGCAGAGTGTTCTTATTTTTACAAACAAACAATTTCCAAAAGGATTATCAAACATTAAAAAATAACAAAATAAATTTCTTAGAGCAGCCAAGAATAGAAGATTATGGTATTGTTGCAGTTTTCAAAGACTTATATGGTAATAAATGGGATCTTTTAGAATTAAACAAGCAAAAAGCAACCTCTAAGCACCAACAATCCTTATAAACAAAAAGGAGCAAATAGCAAATTATGTTCCAAGAAGCAATCAAAAGTGCACAAGCTCAAAAAGATGCAGCTACTCAGCTAAATCAAGAACATAATCCACATTCTAATCAAGCACAACAATTTCAAACTAATCAGATACATATGCAAGCACAAGTTTCTCAACCAACACAAATTAATCAAGAACAAGTAGTAAGTCAAATGGCTCAAACTGCCACAGCAATCCAAAGTAGCGAATTTAATCAAGTAAATCAAAAACAACAAGAATCAATAAATATCCAAACAAATTCAAGTATCCAAAACACAAATAAAAACAATCTAGAAACTCAAGATCCTGAACTATACAACCTTATCCAGCAAGAAAAACAAAGACAACAAAACAAACTTTCTATGATCCCAAGTGAAAACTTCTTCTCAACAGCTGTAAGACAAGCAACAGGATCAATCTTAGCTCACAAATATTCTGAAGGTAATGTAAAAAGAAGATACTATGAGGGTAACAAATACATTGATCAAATTGAACAATTAGCAATAAATAGAGCAAAACAAGCTTTCAATCTACCAGAAGACTGGTCTGTAAACGTTCAAGCATTATCGGGCTCAACAGCAAACTTAGCAGTGTACTTAGCCTTATTACAAATAGGAGATTATATTATGGGTATGTATCTTCCAGACGGAGGACATCTTTCACACGGTTGGTCTTACACTCCTAAAAAACCAGCAGATCCAAAAAAGTCAGTTTACTACGGTGGATCAAACAAAGTTAACATCTCCTCAAAGATTTTCAATAGTGTCTCATACAAAACCAATCCTGAAACAAAACAATTCGATTATGATGAAATTGAAAGAATTGCCACTCTACAAAAGCCAAAACTAATCATTACTGGCGGTACAGCTTATCCTAGAAACATTAATTACAAGAGAATGAGACAAATCGCGAACAAAGTAGGAGCTTACTACCTAGCAGACATCGCACATGAAGCAGGGTTAATCAGTGCAGGAGCAAATCCAAGCCCAGTAGGTATTGCTGACGTTGTAACTCTAACAACTCATAAGACATTAAGATCTGGGAGAGGAGCACTAATCTTTGCCAAAGAAGAATTAATCAAGAAGATCAATAAAGCAGTACTTCCAGGCTTGTTAGGTGGCCCATTCAATCATTGTATTGCTGGTATTGCAGCTGGTTTAAAAGAAGCAATGACAGATAAATTCAAACAAGATCAATTTCAAACAGTAAAAAACGCTCAATTCCTTGCCAACGAACTACAAAAGTTCAATTTTAACATTGTCTCTGGCGGAACAGACAAACATTTAATCTTAATTGACCTTACAAACAAAGCAGTTATAGGAAGAAAATTCGCAAGAGCTCTTGACCATGCTGGCATTGTTTCAAATTATAATACTATTCCACAAGAAACAAGGAGTCCTATGAACCCAAGCGGCCTTAGACTAGGAACTCCTTGGATTACTACAAGGGGCATGAAAGAACAAGAAATGCAAAGTATTGCTCAATGGATCAACCAAGTAATGAACATCAGTGAAAAATATAAAGATCTGAAGTTCAAAGAATTCAACGAAGCAACAAGGTTAGATCCAGAGATCCAGCAGATTGCAGCTCAAGTAAAAAGATTATGTATGCAATTCCCATTAGAATTTTAACAAGTACTAATTTATAGAATCAATTTGAAATGTTGTTTATGAAAATTCAACAAAAATCATGCAACTTCCTGATAATTAACGCCAGCAACTAATTTTGGCAACTCTAACTCTCTTTTCTTTTGCTGATATAATTGCATATAAGCTGAACTACCAATTTCTCTTCTCATCTTCAATGAAACATCTTTTTTTATCCATTCTAATTTAGGCATCATAGAAAGTCCTAAATCTGAAGCAAATTTCTCAACAAGCACTATGTCTCCAACAAAAGCCTCATAATCTACTTTAAAACCTTTTTTCATTCTTATACAATTCAAAGATAAATAAGTTTCAATTGCTTGATCAACTGCTTTTGATCCAAGTTCTCGAACATCTTTTATTGAAGTACTTTCAAACCTTTCTTGCAAATATCTCCAATCTGTTCTAGTTAAAGGTGCAAATTCAACTCCTAATTCTTTACAATCATTAAAGAAGCCTTCAGCCATCCCTAACAAAGAATTGTATTCTACAGCTCTTACGGCATAATCAAGGGCAGAATCATCTCTACCTAGCCCTTCCCATTCTTCTTCTCTTAACATCAAATATCCCATGATTCCAATAGAAAAATAATCATTTACAATCTCAGAAACTCTTTGCATTACGTCTTCATCACGATTAGATTCATTTGCAATAGCTTCAACTTGTGTAAGAACATTTCCAATATTATTTGATCTTCCATCAAGCAAGTCAACTCCTAAATTAGAAGTAATCATCTGTCTATCTGCTGTTGGTCCAGGATGGTATTCATCAAAAAAAGCTTCTCTTGCTTCATTAGAAACAAAGTGTTCATCAAACCCTTCTGCATTGAGTAATAAAAAATGGACTTTCCAAGATGGAATTGCTGTAAAATCTAAAGAATATAGTGTTCTTTCCCTCAAATCACCATTTACAACACCTCTTAAAATTCCCAACAAACGCTCAGATTTAGAAATCATTCTATTTTTTGGAATAGCTGCACTCTGAACAGGCATAACTCCATCTAGTATGGTGGTGAGGGTCATAACTAGCTCAAAAAGCCATTTATTTATAAATAATTTGTCACAAATCAGAAATAACAACAATAAACTAGTAAAAAAAATGCTCAAATTCTAAAAAAAACCCTTCAATTCTCAAGCAATTCCTTTACTTTCACATAAATTTTCTCTTGTATAGACTCAATAGTATCTGGTTTTTCACTATCGCTACATTCAATCCGGACCCAATTTTCAACAGAATCATGTTCCAAACAATACAAAAAAGCTTTTTCAGCATTCTCCAAGTGCTCAATATCAGCTTCATGGATATCTCTCTTTTCTCCACCGACATAATCACGGTGTCCTTTTTTATCAACTAATTTCTGTCCAATCGCAGCTGGCATATGCAAAAACAAAGTCAGATCTGGTTTAGGTATCTCTAAGATAGAATATTCCATCTCATTTAACCAATCTAAAAACTCCTTTTTCTGAGAATCATCACTAATCTTTCCCAATTGGTGTCCTTTATTTGCAGAAACATATCTGTTAGATAGCACCACAAAACCTTCATCTAACCATTTTCGTATATCAAAACTGGCTGCATATCTATCCATTGCATAAAACAGCGATCCTTTCTTTGCTCCAATTGATTCTAGGCCACCAAATTCACCACGTAGATACTTTTCAACAAACACTGCTGACCATTTCCCATACTGCGGAAAATCAGCAACTTTCACCTTAATTCCTTCAGAAACAAGTTTATCAAAAAGCAACTTAAGCTGCGTGCCTTTTCCAGAGCCATCTCCACCATCAAGAACAATGAATTTACCTTTAGTCACATCATTAATCATTATAACAAAAAAACCCTGAAAACGAAGATATAAAGCTTTCTAAGAACAAAACAACTCTATTCAAAAAAATCACTTTCTACAACAGTTTCAATCCCAAGATAACTAGAATTACTTCTATTAATATTCATGTGTAACTGTGTTCCTATGTAGAATGCTGCTATAAAAGCAACTAATCCTAATGCTTTGCCCTTATGTAGCTTTGTTAATAAAAAAAACTTTGATCTTGGAGAAAATTTTTGCCATTGTACTTCATCACGGTATCCAGGAGATACAGTCCTCATTAATTCATCAAATTCGTACCCATATTTTCTAGAAAAAACAGAAAGACCATTGTAAATGTATTCCTCTAATGGATCTTTCAAACCAATTATTGATGTCGAACTGAAAATAAATGCATTTGCTAGATTTTTTGTTGAAAATTCTTCAAAAATTCCTCCTACATCGCCACTAGAATACATGAAACCAAACATAACTGGCGCTGCTAAAGAAACATAAGGTAATGACTTTTCAACAGTGATATCGAACATTTCCATATAATTATCAAAAAGCATCCTCTCAACTAATCCAACTCCTTTAAGTTCACTGTAATTAACAGTTTTTTCTCTCATTATGCCAAAATTTTCAAAACAGTTTAAAAATCTAATTTTTATTAATTATACTTCTCAATCAACCAATAACCATTTCCAAACAGGCAAAACATTAATCTTCAAATCATCTTTAACTACGGTCTCTTCTTCTTCATTTAAGGTCAAAATCAAGCCTTCTTTCAATTCATATCTTTTCATAGCTTCAACAAGCCCATTTATCTCTCTTTTTTTGTTCTCAGGAGTAATTTTGTAACAAACTTGAATAGCAGAACTAATTTCCAAACCTTCTTTAATAACAAAATCACACTCTCCTTTACAAGCATGATAATAAACATCTAATTCTCTTCTTTTTAGTTCAATAAACACTAAATTCTCAAGCAATCTAGTAACATCAGAGGAGAAGCGAAAACCTAAGTTCCAAGCAAGTCCAGTATCAATAGAATATGCTTTTTTTGCATTCCTTAACTGTTTTTGCAGTGAACGATCATATTTTCTTAGTTCAAAAAACAAGAACACTTTTTCTAAAGCTTCAAAAAATTCTTTAACTGTTTTGTCATTTATTCCAATCACATTTGCAATTTTCTTATAACTAAAAAGTTTAGACACATTTGAATTTAAGTACAAACCAACACTTTCTATGGATTTTGTATCTCTGATATTAAAAATGGGCACCAAATCCTTAAACACAATAGTTTTAAAGTAACTTTGCAACAATTCTTGCTTTGATTTCTCATCATCTTCATCGATTTTCAACAATTCAGGAAAACCACCTAATATCATATAATCTTCAAAGTGCTTTAATAACTTGTTTCTATTATGAACTAACCCTTGTTTAGAAAAATCAAAATATGATTCACTAAACAAAAATTCCTTAAAACTAAAAGGAAACAAAACTAATTCTATAACTCTTCCAGAAAGCATGGTTGCAAATTTATTTGATAGCAACATTCTATTAGATCCTGTAATAAAAAATTTAATTTTCCCTTTTCTTTTGTCGTATTCTGATTTAATAAATACTTCCCACTCTTCAAAAAACTGTATCTCATCTAAAAACACATAAATCTGTCCATCAGGGTCTTTCTCTTTCAAATAAATATCAAACAGATCTTGCAAAGTTTTCGAATTTCTCTTAGTCAAAACCAAATCAGGAACTTCTAAATTCAAAAAGAAAATATTACTTGCACTCACACCTTTTGAAATTAAATGATTTATTGTTTGCTTAAGCAAAAAAGACTTACCACATCTTCTAACTCCTGTTATGGTTATCACTTGATCTAGCTTTAACAAACGTTCTATCTTCTCAAATTGGCTTCTTTTAACACCAGTTTGATATAATTCACCCTTCCAATGTTCATTTTGGTCATATATTATCTCTTTAAACATGTAATCACAAAAAACACTGTTCTATTTAAATATATCGCAGTATATTCCGAAATAATCAACAAAATCTCGCAGTATACTACGAACTAACAATTAATTATAGATTTCATTATCTAAAACAAACTTCTCTCTCTCTCTATGTCTCAAACATTATGCGAACTCAATTGAGAAAATAATGAATTTGTCC
This sequence comes from uncultured Methanosarcinales archaeon, assembly GCA_964527395.1. Taxonomy (GTDB): domain Archaea; phylum Nanobdellota; class Nanobdellia; order Woesearchaeales; family GW2011-AR9. The sequence goes on along the minus strand of CAZGQD010000007.1, from coordinate 10,444 downwards.
TTTTTAACTAATATAAATAGAACAAAAGAAAAAAATTCAAAAGAATCTGATTGAAACCAGTGCTCCTCGAACAAGATACTTTTTCAAAAATTTGTCATATCTAAACATATCATCTAATGAAATAATTTCAAGCAAATGACTTCTAGCAACAGTAATCACCATATGATCTTTTTTCCTTTTTGGAACTTCAACATCTTTGTCAATTCTTCCTCTGAACTTGTATTTACTACGTCTTGCATGCCTTTCACCAAAAGTAACTAAATACTTCTTTTTTTGAACTAAAGCATTTCTAATTTTGTAATTGTCTTCAAAAACAAACAAAACATTGTGTGGATGCATTGCTCCTTTAAAAGAACCTTGTTTTACTAATGTACCATGAAGAATAACTTTTCCACTTTTGATTTCATCCTTAATTGCAACACCACTATACATATCTGTCAAAATAAACACCTCTACAAAAAACAACAAATAGTCATTCATAAACTTTTCGCAAAAACATTATGCGAACTCAACTGAGAAAATCACATTAAGCTCATAAAAGTTGAAGAAACAAAAAAAATAAAAAATCGCTTAAGAACAAGTTTCATCATAGCTTTCTACAACAAGTGTAAACTGAATTCTTTCAATTTGTGGGTGAGTAATTACTTTACTTTCTTCACCCAGATTTAAGATAATAACTTCTTCCTGCACAACTTCACCATAATTTTTCATTGTTAACTCAATTGCAACTGGTGTAGCACCTTCTCCAAGACAATACTCTGCACTAGAAAGCAATTTCCATTCAATTGAACCTGCCCCAGTGTAACTTCCTTGGCCTCGAGACAAGGTAAATTCGTCACCATCACTTGTTTTTACAAGCACATTATTAAAGTTACACATTGAATCACATGTACTGTGTGTATCATATACATCATTAATTGTCCCACAAACACCTTCTAAGCAAAGTTTATAGTCACCACAATCAGAATTAACAGTACATTCATCTTCTTCTACAGGCTCTGCAACTGGTTCTATTTCTTCATCAACAACAACTTGAGAATCAACTGCTCCCACTTCTGTTCCCATATCAACTGTTTCTCCAGAATCAATACTTTCTTCATCAATATTCACGATTCCTTCCTGACAAGACACTAAAAACAAAAAAACTAACAAAGCAAGAAGAACAAAAGTAACTTTCTTTTTCATATTCATTAATTAATCACCAAAGAATAAAAAGAAAAATAATTTAAAAAGTTAACTATTCAATTAACCAATCAAGCCAACCAGTGTCACCTTCATCCTCATTAGTGATGCATTTAGACCAACAATTGTCTAAATTACTGCTATATTTGGCATCACAATTTGCTTTCCAATCATCTACTCTATCATTACAATTTTCTGCAGTTTCTTCTGCTTCTTTCTCCATTCCAGCCGATTCAAGATCATTTACCATCTCTTGACATTCATCTACCAATGCATTTGCATAACTATAACATTCGTCTCTTGCAGCAGAAGCAACTCCAAGACAATCATCTAAACATAGATCTTCATCATCACTAGATTCAGAAGCCTCAGTGCCTGCATTTGATGCATAATAACTAGCACCAGGACCTTTTGCTCCAGAATATCCTCCTGCTACCGCCATTCCTGCAATTGCTCCATCATCGCTAGAATCTGAAACTCCACTAGAAGAACCACCTGTGAACATCATAACTAAACCTACAACTGCAACAATAAAAACAATCAACAACATTATGCGAACTCAACAGAGAAGAAAATCATAAACTTGCTAATTGAGCATATCCATTCATA
>CAZGQD010000007.1:0-8553 GCA_964527395.1 uncultured Methanosarcinales archaeon | reverse complement strand
CGAACTCAACAGAGAAGAAAATCATAAACTTGCTAATTGAGCATATCCATTCATAATTTCCTTAGCATACAAAGAAGCACCAGAAGTCTCTTTAGCAAACTCACCTAACCTATAATTTACAACGCCTTCACGTAGAACCTTAGAACCAACAGCAACATCTCCACTAGTCCATGCATCTGAATAAACGCGTCTCATGTTAAGAGCACCAAGGATGTCTGTTATTCTTTCATAATCTAGATCTAATTTAGTAGAGTCAACAGAATACCATAAGTGATCACCGTTATTGTTTTTAACTTTCTCGCCATCTGAACGTTTCCATTTAACAAAACCTTTCCAAAAACCCTCTACAGCTTTATCTAAATCTTTATTCAACTTTTTTTGCGCGCCCAAAATTTTTCTTCTCTTTTTTCTATTTTGCTTAATTTCAGATCTATTTGTAAACCATGTGGATTTACATTCATCTATTGGTAAATCATATTCGCCCTTACAAGTTAACTGTTCAAATTCATCATGATTAGCTTCAAACAAACTTATGTTCCTTTGTGTCTTAGAACGATAATCTGAAAACGAAAAATCAGAACCAATCTTGGATTCTAATTCGATCAAGTATGGATTTAACTCTGCATCATCAAACCTTGCCTCACGTGCTATCACAAAATTACGTTGATTTTCTAAACTAGAATATAACAGTTCCATGCTGTCATTGGATAATTCTGGCCTTCCAGCTATTGCATACACTGTTTCTAAAAACGGTTCTTTTTGTAATTGTGCTCTTCCAAAAGACAAACCTTGACCACGATATGAATCAAAAGTAGATTCTTCAAACAATTGTGCTGCAACAAATTCAGCAGGCAATCTTGAAATGGATGAATATAACGAAAGTGTATCTTGATTACAATTAAACAATTTAACCAAATTTTCTTCTTTTTTATCAGTTAAGACAAGATTTGAACAGTTCTTATCAACAACACTTATAGCTTCAGAACCAGCGTCCTTAAAATTATCTCTTAAACCGGTATCTGGAACATCTTTAGCAGCAGTATCAACAGATGTATCAATTGAATAATTATTGCTAGAAACACCAGAAACCGGAGCTTGAACAGCGACAGAGTCATCATCAAAAAAGACTTCATCAACTACTTTTCCAGCAAGTCCAATAACAGTTGCACCAAGAGCACCAACGACAGCCAATCTTTTCAAAATCATGACCATTTAGTAGTAAAAACCATTTATAAATCTTTTGCTTGAAAAAGCTCAAAAATGAAAATCATATTTGGATTGAACACAATAAAGCTTATTAACCAAACAAAAAAAAGTTAAATTCATGTCAGATCCATCAGCTTTTTATGAATCATTAATCTTTGCAGGATCTGGTACATTAGGAGAGGTTCTAGTAAGCGGGATTAGAGATAGATTCGAAGTTCCTGGTCGCAAAAATTTTGTAGGCTCAATGAATCTTTGGATGGTTCCTATTTATGTGGCTGCTCCTTCATTGATTCATCAATTACAACCAGCAATAGAATATGTTGCAAATAATTTATTCTCTGGAGATCTGAATGGTTTAGGACAATATATGCGTGCAGCAACAAGATCTGCTCAATGGGGTGCAACAATTGCTGGTACAGAACTCTTAGTGGGTAGGGCATGCCAAATACTTCTAAAAAGCAAAACATGTCCATGGGAACATAGGTATAAGGGTAAGTTTGATAGTATTGCAAACAACACTGTAAGATGGACAAATTGGCCAGCATTTCTTGCTTTTGGTGCAGGCGGCGACTATATTCATAAAACAATGCATGGTTTAGAATGGTTAGTGTAAAGATAACAACAAAAAAACAATTTCAATTAATTAATTGTTTCTTGCATATCATCAAGCGGGTTTTGAACTTCCTCAAGCTTCTTAGCAGAGACATGAGTATAAATCTCTGTAGTCTGTAAATTAGAATGTCCAAGCAACTCCTGGATAGTACGTATAGATACACCTGAATCATGCAAATGTGTTGCAAATGAATGTCTCAACTTATGTGGTGTTACATGTTTCATAATACCAGCGCGCCGCGCAGTAGTAGATATGATCTTTTGTATATTTCTTTCTGACAGACGATGTCCATTTTTGTTTTCAAATACAAAACCAGTTTGACGTTGTCCAACAAATTCTTTTAATGATAAAGACAAATCTTTTCCTAGGAAAAACAACCTGTCTTTACCGCCTTTACCATCACGAACGTAGCCTCTACCTCGAGAAAAATCAATTTCTTCTACTCTTGCAGTGCATATTTCTGACACCCGAAGACCAGAACTGTATAAGAATTGTATCATCAATCTGCTTTTGTTACTCCCAGAAGCATTGATTAACATTGAAATTTCTTTCTTTGTTAAGAAAATAGGCAACGATTTTTTTATTTTTGGTATCTTAATACCCACAAACCCTTTCTCAAGTACTTCATTATAGAAAAAAAGCAGGGCAGATCTTGCCAAATTGATAGTTCTACTTGCAACTCCATCTCGAACCATGCTTGCTAGAAATGATTTGATCTCACGCTTTGTAATGTCTTCTGGCGCCTTTTTTGTTTTAGACAATAAAAGTCCGTTGTATTTCATATATGCCTTCATAGTGCTATTAGATAGCCCACGTAACGTTATTTCTGCTTCTAATTCATCAAGATACCCTTCCATAACCAATCCCTCATATAAAAAAACAAAGAACTGGTATAAAAATGTTCGGATAATTGCACTCAAATTTGTTCAGTTGTTAAAAAACAAACAAAAAACAAGATATTTTTTCTTTATTAACCGAACTCCATTGGAGAAAATGAATTTAGCCTAAAAATAAACTAATTTTCTAAGCAGCACATATTCCTACTTAGAAAATGTCGTAAATATTTATAAAAACATACCGAAAATAGCAAAAAATGCACCAAGAAACACTAAGAAAAACTCAATATTTTTATATGCTTCCACCAAAACCTATTCTGATGGTCAGTGAATCTCCTGAAACTATGTACCTCGGTGATGCACCTACACTTGAAACTAGAATTAAAGACGACAAAACTGCAAAAAAACGAGGTAGGATTAGCAAAGTTTACCATACAATTACTGGTCCTTTTTGTTATATGGCAAACCCAAAAGCTGAACATAGGAGAGTTATTTCTAATAGAATTGGCTTGTCTCTTGTGATTCTAGCAACTGCAGGCCTAATAAATAATGTAAGAGAAACTGATCAAACTCTTATAACAAATCTTTCTGTACTACCAACTACAATCTACAAAAATGTTCAAGCTTACAATACTGCAAATGCTAGTATAACTCAAAACTACTAAATGGTGATAAATCTCCATTAATATTTATAAAGTAAAGTTAATTTTCTAACAAAATGGATAATGAAAACCAACCTACTAATCATGGAGCAGAACCTCCTAAGATAATTATGCCTAAACCTTTTGAAAATTCAACTCGTGTTAAAAAAACTCCAGAACCCGAAAATCTCTACTTAAAAAAAATTACTGCAATCGAAAAAAAAGAACGTGAAATAGAACTATCAAGAAAAGGAAGAATTATTGGGGGTATTTCTTCATTACTCTTAGCAATACCTTTAGTTTATAATGCAGCCAAAGTTGCTTATTCAATTTCATCAGGATTTACTGAAATGCCAACTGAAACAATTCAACAAACTATTAATCCAAATTCAGTCCCTTTTCCTTTAGTTTATAACACTTCAACCTTAAATGAATTAGAACAAACTCTTGTAGTTGGACAAGCACTATTAGAACTCGATGAAGAATGTATCCAAAACCCAAAATTCTTTGAACAAAGAGAATACTGGGCAACTATCTCTTTTGATGATTCTGTAATTGATTATTCTGTTGAAAAGTTATTAAATGATGTGTGTAGTGGATCTTTTAAATTAGATACATATAATCATAGTGGTTTTAGATGATTCCTTTATTATCAGAAACCAAATTGCTATTGTTATAATTACAGGTAGTGTATCTAAAATAATTCTTCATTTCTTCACTAACAATTGCATCAACAAGCTTTCTTTCGTAGTCTAAATCTCTTTTTCCAAGCAACAAAGAAACAGTTGATCCATAGAACCTAGATTCTCTAAAAGATCTCTCACAACGCTCTAATCCTTCATTTGATAAGGAAGAAAAATACTCTAATGAACCTACTAATATGTCTCTCATTAATAGATATTCATTGCCTGTTGGTGCAACGTCTGCTTTTATAAGATATTTTTCTATGAATGGGAACCTCATTTTTTCGCGCGCCAGATTTTCAATGTATTAAAATAATTCAAAATATAAATATTCTGTTTTAGTAAAATAAATATTTAAAAGAATAAAACTTCTTATCAACAAAAATTTAAGAAAAATTTAAAATTACTTTACTAATATATCTAAGAAAAAACCATTATTTTCAAAATAATAAATCTAATAAAAACACAAAAGTTCTAAAACGGGAACTTTTAATCAAAACAAACAAATTATCAAAAAATTAAAACTAATTATTTTAACAAAAAAGGCCCGGCTTTTTGAACAAAATAATGTATTTTAGGATGAATAAAACTTTTAATCAATTGTTGAAAAATCCTATTCGTCAGTTTAATGCACAAAATTTATAAAAAAGCTATTTACAGTTAAACTATGGGTCAAAAAACATTGTACATTGGTCAAAGAACTATTTGTGGACTTGTTGAAGATTCAGAAAATCCTGGTACTTATGGGCACCGCTTTGAACAAATTAGTCAAGAAGGAGTTATGCAACGTGGATTGATTGGCGAAATTGAAATTTGTAGTCCTCTTGAATATACTGAAATTATTGCTAATGGATATGGGGGCAGATGGTCTGATTTACCAGAAAGTTCTGATTTTGATGCAAATACTGGTCTTCAAACCAATTATGGTCCGCTGAGTGAACAATCTTCTGTTGGCCTTATGCTTGCTGTTCAGAAAAAACTGCTAGAATAACAGGAAGTACGGATAATCAACATTATGCGAACAAGATTAAGCTTAATTTGACTGCAATTATGATCTTAAATAATCTTCTAACATGCCTTTATCGCATTCATCTAATGGTTTTGTGACGATTCTCATTCTATCTAAAACGTCTACAACCATTTTACCTTCAGAAAATGTGCTGTATCGGCCTGCATAACCTGTATTGATAATTTGTGCTACGTACATTAACGCTGTAGAAGTTGGTGGAAACAAATCAATATTGCCTACTTCGTCTCTACATACAAAACGGAACGGCTCTTGACCAAAAGGCACCCATTTTCTCCCATCAAATAATTCAAAATGTTGTTGACTAATCTCATAACTTCTTTCCATGGAATTTGTTCTGTTATGAGTTTTTTAAACCTTGTGGATTTGCACAAAAAAGGCTGGCTTTTTAGACAAAATAATGCATTCTAATAAGAATAAAACTTCTAATCAACAATCGAATCTTTGGATTCTACTTAGGACAAAGAAACTAGTGGTTCACAGAACATTATGCGAACCTAATAAGAATTAAACTATTATTATTTTTGAAATGATAAAAATCATTGGCAACAAAACTCTTGAATCTATTGTACTTAAAATCTTATTTATTATAAAAACTATTAAAACCAATTCTTATGTTATACGAACCACTTAATACATAAAAACTATTACAACATTTTATTGTCTTGAAACATAAGAAACTTTTGACTCATTTCCACCTAATGAAACAAAAAAAGCCATATTAAAACACTAAAATTGCGCGCGCAAAACACCAATAAGCTTCTTTTTACCCTTAGATTCTTAGATACAACGCATCTAGCATCAATTTGCATCAAAAGAACAAATAAACACCTATTTTTAAGCCATTTTAACACCTTTTTGTATCTTTGTGTCAATAGAATCAAAAGAATCAATGAATCAACAGATTCTAGGAAAAGACCTTTTTTAATAAAAAAAAAGGAAATCAAAAAAATTGCAGAACCTTTCCCAATCTGGGTTCGCATAAAATAACAAAATAACTCTCTAAAAAGGCAAAAACAATACGGGATGAACAAACAGAAACTACTAGAAAAACCTAAAATATCTAGAACTAAAACTTGTAATCAAAACAAACAAGTTCTCAAAAAACCTAAAACATAACATTTTAACAAAAAAGCCCTACTTTTTAGACAAAATATACAGGTCTAAAAACACTAAAGAATTTAAGCAAAACCAAATAATTCTAGAAAAAAACAAGAATAAAATATATTAACAAAAACTAAAAAATATAAAACCTAAAACTAATAGAAAAGATTAAAACTTTCAGCCAAGATTATCATTTTCACAAACTGAATTTTTTTCGCGCAAAACTAACATGTTTTTTTGATCTTTCTTTGCACGAAAACCCCGTGCAACATAAACATCTTTTTTAGAAAAAGTGTCCTTACCTGTAAAATAAGCCGCAGTAGAAGCAGTTCCTGGTGTTGGTGTAAAAACCTGTGTCAAATTAACAAAAATGTCTTTCTCATCACAAAACTTTCGTAAAATTTCCATATCTTTTAATGAGGAACCAGGATGTCCTGCAACAAAATAAGGTACAAGATTCTTATTAGTCCCTTGTTCTACATTAACCTTCTTAAACTCCCCTAAAAAGTTTACAAAATCTTCCTTAGTACCTTTATTCATTGACGCCAAAACTTTGTCAGAAATATGTTCTGGTGCAATCTTTAATCTACGTACAAACTTCATAATCATACGAAACAACTTTTTCTGATCAAGAATCATATCATGTCTAATTGCACTACGAAGCTCAACAGACAAACCAGATAACTTTTGCTGCAACTTCTCAACTCCTTCAAGTAAAGGAAATAAATCATCACGTAATACTCTTTTAGGACAACCTACACACTTTTGATCACAATACTTAGTTTTATTCAATACATTAATTTTCTCTTCTATAATAAGCGAAAATACTTCCTCAGACTCATCATACAAACTACAATAAGAACCATACATATTCAATGTAGGTAACGTTAAGTCATTAATTTTTCGCGCACCACTGTTATACAAATTCTCAATCTCTAACAATATACTTTCTTTACTACGCCTTGCAACTTCTTTACCTTGTACTAAAGGGATAACACAAAAGTTACAACCACCAAAGCATCCACGACCAATTACAACAGAATTCTCCAAAAAACTAACCATCTTCTTATTAAATTCTAACTGTTTTGATTTTGGATGTATATCACGCTTAAAAGACAATGAATAAATCAGATCCATTTCCTCTTCGCATAAAGTATGTGCTGGTCTGTTATGCATAATAAATCCCCCACTACAAGACTCTATAAAAGCTGAATTTGGTAACAAATAATGTACTCTAGTCAACAAACTAAAATTGCTTTTGTCTTCCATACATTCTTCATAGCTAGGCAACTTTCGAACAGCCTTAAAATCATCCAATTCATCCTTTCTAAGACGATAAGACACCCCATTTTTCTTTCTCAAAACAAGCAATTCACGACTCTTTTTGAAGCTAAAAAACCCACTAGAACCAAGTAAATCCTTACATTTCAAAGCCAAATTAAGCAAAGCCCTCTCTGCATTTCCATGCAACAATAAATCAGCTTTGCTATCATTCAAAACCCCACGCCGCAACCTATTTTCTTTATAATCAAAATGTGTAAACCGACGAATAGTAGCTTCAACACCACCGATTATCGTCATAGAACCTTTAAAATATTCTTTAATTTTAGAAGTATACACTATCGGCGCATGTACTGGTACCAAAACATTTTCTCTCTCACGAAGCATTGGTGTATAATTAGCTAAGCTAGAATCAAGTAAACCAGAACTAATACAAAAAAACAATCTAGGTCGACCACATTTAAGATAATCTTCTTTAGTTTCAGGCTGCGCAATGATAGCAACAGAGTAACCTTTTGCAACTAAAAGACGAGAAAGTATAGCAATTCCACTTAACGGATGGTCATAATATGGATCTCCAGTAACAAAAACAACATCAAATTCAACTGATTCAGGGTTTCTAGAGTCAGGGTTCTTCGTTTCAATAGGCAAAAATTCAGTCATAAACATCAAAAAATGCAGAATTTATTTAAATCATGCGTCTGGTAATTAAAAATTACCATGAACAAGCTTCATTTAATAACCTTTAGTAGAGTTTAATACAAATTCAAAGAAAAAGACTTAATAAAACCTAATTTACCTTTTCCCATATTGGATTCGCATAATGTTTAGAAGGCAAGGGAAATAAAATCTAACCGTTATGAGCATTAACTAAACCTTGCAACATCAAAATCAATGACAAAACAAGCAAAATGCCTTCCAACAAACCAAATAACACAATATTATGCACTGTCAAAATACTTCTAGTTATTGCTCCTTGATAAAATACTTGTGTAAATAACAGAACCTAAAAACAGCATACCTAAAATAAATTGAACAACACCTATCTTTTGAGCAAAACTATGCTTCTCATGTATAAATTCATGCCAACCCATCAAAGTGAACTACCTCGGACCTCCCTTCGCTCGATCCGAAGCGTCACAAAACATTTCTTCATCCCACA